>DYTH01000038.1 GCA_020726025.1 Syntrophus aciditrophicus
CAAACATACCCTTAATGTCATCCGGTTTTTACGTAACGCGTCTCTCACCTCTGATCATGCGACCGGTTTACTCCCCTGCCTGTTTTTGTCAAGGGATTTTTCCATCACTCCCGGGTTGTTCCTGCTGGGGGGAGGCGACAAATCCCTCCTGTGTGTTGTTAAGCGCCATGATGGGAAAGGGAATGACGATTCCCTCGCGGTCGAAGCGACGGTGGATTCTTTTGATAAATTCATGTGTGATCAGGTATTGATCGGCGAAAGTTTTTGCCCGCATGATAACGGAAAAATTGATGCTGGAGGCATCAAAGGTGTGGTAGCGGACCAGCGGTTCATATTCGGGAACACCCCCCGGGATTTCCTTCATGATTGAGGAGGCTACTTCCAGCGCCACTTTTTCAACATGGGCGAGGTCGCTTGCGTAGTGGACGCCCATCTGTATTTTAACTGAAGCGTCTCTTTCCGGCATGTTGTAATTCGTGATAATCATTTCCGAAAGCCGGGCGTTGGGAATGATGACGAAATTATCCTGTAATGTCCGTATTTTGGTCGATCTCCAGCTTATGTCTTCGATGGACCCGCTTTCCTGGGTGTCGAGCTTGATGAAGTCGCCCACCTTGATCTGCCTGGCAACGATGATATTGAACCCGGCGAAAAAATTGGAGAGGGTGTCCTTCAGGGCGAGGGCGACTGCCAGACCCCCGACGCCGAGGGTGGTAAGGATCGGGGTGATCGAAATGCCGAGATGGTTCAGGATGATCATTGCGGCAACGCTGTAAAAGACGATCCGGATGATATTTTCCGTGAGGCTTGTCACCGGCAGGCGCGAGTCGATTTTTGCGGCGCGTATCTTTATATACCCGCTGAGAATATTTGCCGATACCATTGCGACGGCAATGATCGCCAGGATGGAAAGCCCCTTTTCGGTTCTTTCGACAATTTTTTTGGAAAATTCCGAAAACTCAAGGGCGATGTAAAGCCCCATCATCAAGCTGAACAGGATAAAGGGTGATTTTATTGCGGAAAAAATGATGTCTCCCGCCGGGGTGTCGTTTTTTCGGGCCCAGCGGGTCAGGCGGCTGAAAACCTGCCGTCTGAAAAAATACCCCAAAGCGGTGGAGACGGCCACGATGCCGACCATCACGATGATGTCAAGAGATTTTTCGATGTACGGCAGAAGAATCGTCTTCATACGTTTGATTCCAGATTACGTGCTCCGGCAATCCGGAGCCCGGGCGATGTTCCTTGTTTGCGGCATGTTACAGACTGCCGCTGTTGTCGAAAAATGACTGCACGACGTTGTGGTATTTTTTGGGGGCGTAAACGGGGCCTTCGTAATCGACGATCAGTTTCCCGTCGAGATGGTCTATTTCGTGCTGTATGACGCGCGCGGCGAAATCAAGGTAGCGCTTGTTCAGTTTTTTCCCCTTTTCGTCGTCGAAGGCGCGCACCTTGATTTCCGGAAACCGGCTGACTTCGACATTGACCCCCGGACAGGAGAGGCAGCCCTCCTCCATATTGACCAGATCCCCTCTGGTCTGGGTTATCCTGGGGTTGACGAGTATCTCGGAATCCAGACGGCGCTGCTCGCGCCCCTTGACGTCAAAGTTTCTCGTCCGGACGGCAATCAGGCGGAGATTGATCCCTATCTGCGGCGCGGCAAGTCCCACCGAATCTTCCCGATCGAGAAATGTTTCCCACAGATCACGGATCGCCTCGATCATCTCGGCGTCGAAAGGGAGCGGTTTTTCCAGCGAAGGCGCCCGGAGGATGCGCGTGTCTTCCCCATTCAATTCTCCTTCGTTCCAGAGGGTCAGAACCCTTCTTACGGCCATTGCCTTTCTTGTTCCCTTCCCGCCCATCCTGACCGCAGTCGATTGACGCGGTAAAAAAATTCTAGGCTGCATTTTGAAAGCCGCCTATAACATCACGACCTTGCCATTTCAAGAAATTTTCCAATTTGCTTCTTGCAGAAACCAGAAAGCTCTGTTAGTTCCCAATGGGGAAGTTGCCGGATTCCAGATCGGCGATTCATCATTTTATGAAGGAGAAAACATTGATAGACACATTTATAGCGGCGCAGGCCCGGAAGGAGTTCTCCCGGGCGCTGCGTTTTGAGGGAGACCGGACGCCCCATATCCCGCCTCCGGCCGATCAGCGGCCGCGGATGCTTTACATGCACATCCCTTTTTGCGAGAGGCTCTGCCCCTACTGCTCGTTTCATCGCGTCGTCTATAAGGAGGGGCTCTGCCGCGACTATTTCCAGGCCCTCCGGAAGGAGATCGGCGTTTACCGGGAGATGGGCTACAACTTCGGGTCGATGTACGTCGGAGGCGGCACGCCGACGGTTCAGATCGACGAGCTGGCGAAGACCATTGAGCTGGCGAAAGAGACATTCGGCATCCGGGAGATATCCGTTGAGACCAACCCCAACCATCTGACCGAAGAGAGGCTCTCCGTCCTGCGTTCCGTCGGCGTGAACCGTCTTTCCGTCGGCATTCAGAGCTTTGACGACGGCCTGCTCAAGAGGATGGAGCGCTTCGATTACGGAAGCGGCGAGCAGATTCAGGAACGCCTCCGCAATACGATGGGTCGTTTCGAGACGCTGAACGCCGACATGATCTTTAATTTTCCGACGCAGACGCCCGAGATGCTGGATCGCGACCTGGATATTCTGCTGTCGATAGGCGTCGATCAGACAACCTGGTACCCGCTGATGGTCTCCCAATCCACGAAGAAGAAAGTGGAAAGCAGTCTCGGTCTGGTCGATTACGGGCAGGAGAGACGTTTTTACCATCAGATTTCCGGGAAGCTTGCCCCGACCTACCGTTTCTCGTCGGCCTGGTGCTTCTCGCGCGGGAAGGCGATGATCGACGAGTACATCGTCGATTACGACGAGTATGCCGGACTCGGCAGCGGCGCCATCGGCTATCTCTCCGGCGTCTCCTACGCCAACACGTTCAATATCCGGGACTATGTCGCCCGAATGGGAAAAGGCGAGTCTCCGCTTCTGGTCTCCCGCGTCTTTTCACCGAGGGACCGGATACGCTACGATTTTCTGATGAAGCTCTTTGGAACCCGCCTGAACGTGCCGGAGCTGAAAAAGAAGTATGGCGCATCGTTTGCCCTGTTGTGGCCGGACATGATCGCTTTTTTCGCGGCGGGAGGGTTTTCCTTTAAAAATCAGGAAATTGTACTGACAGCCAGGGGGCGTTACTTCTGGGTGGCGCTGATGCGGGAGTTCTTTATCGCCGTCAATAACTTCCGCGACTATTGCCGGGAGCAGATCCATGAGTGACGGCGGCAAATTTGCCGATGCGGGGTGTGAAGGATGGATGAACGAAAACAGGCGCTTTTGCGCAACCTGCCAAAGATAGACGATTTGATGCTTCGGCTTGAAAAAATGGAGGCGATGGAGGGTTTTTTACGGGAGATGCTCCGGAATGCCTGCCGTTCGGTCGTCGAGGAACTTCGTACGAAGATTATGGAGGGGGCGGAAGAATCCTTCCGGATGCCGACGTCCGGGCAGGCGGCCGATCAGGCGCGGCTGCGGGTGGAGGGTTATCGCGCCTTCAGGCTGCGCCGGGTGATCAATGCCACCGGCGTGATTCTGCACACGAATCTCGGACGGGCGCCCCTCTGCCGGGAGGCGATGGAGCGTGTCATGGAGGTTGCCGGCGGCTACTCCAATCTCGAATACAATCTCGAACAGGGGGAACGGGGCATCCGTTATGACTCCATCCGCTCGCTGCTCTGCGCGATCAGCGGGGCAGAAGACGCGATTGTTGTCAACAACAACGCCGCCGCGGTCATGCTCGTTTTGAACACCCTTGCCGTAAACAGAGAGGCGATCGTCTCCCGGGGGGAGTTGATCGAAATCGGCGGGGAGTTCCGCATACCGGATGTCATGGAGAAAAGCGGCGCCCGCCTGGTCGAGGTCGGCACGACAAACCGCACCCGGATTGCCGATTACGAACGGTCGATCGGCCCGGAAACCGCTCTTTTGATGAAGGTGCACACCAGCAATTTCCGGATCGTCGGCTTTACCGAAGAGGCGGACCGCCGCCAGCTTGTCGAACTGGGCAAAAGGCGCGAAGTTGCCGTCCTGGAGGATCTGGGAAGCGGCTGTTTCATGGAACTGGAGCGCTACGGTCTCGAACACGAACCCACCGTGCAGGAGAGCCTTGCCGCCGGTGTCGATGTGGTGACATTCAGCGGGGACAAACTGCTCGGCGGACCACAGGCGGGGATTATCGTCGGGAAAAGGAAATTTCTCGAGAAGATCGCCCAAAACCCGCTGAACAGGGCGCTCAGGATAGACAAGATGACGCTGGCCGCCCTGGAGGGGACGCTTGTCAAGTACCTCCGTCCCGCCGAGGCGGTGGCCGACATTCCCGTCCTGCATGCCCTGACCCAACCGCTTGCCGGGATTAAAAAGAGGGCCGGAAAACTGCATTTGCTGCTGAAAAGAATGGAGACAAAGGGCGTCGAAATCACGCGGATGGACGGCTTTTCGATGGCCGGCGGCGGTTCTCTGCCCACCCGGGGCATCGGGACGGCGCTCGTCGGCATCCGTGCCGATTTCTGCTCGGCCGCGGAGCTTGAACGCGCGCTTCGCCGGTGTGAACCACCCATTATCGTCCGCGTCTCCGATGACAGGATCCTGCTCGATCCCCGGACAATGAAAGAGAGCGACCTTAAAGAGGTATCCCTGCTTCTGGGCGAGACTCTGGAAAGCTTCAGATCGTTCCGCCCATAATATGAATTTTCAGATAAACGGTTTATGCCTGCATTTTTTGACCCGAATGGTTTGCCCTCAGAGGATGAGGATCGGCGGCTTTGTTTTGTTGCATCGCCCGAAGAGGCAGGGCTCCGCCTGGATATGCTCCTGGTCGGACGGCAGGCGGGGCTTACCCGCACGCGGGCGGCCGCTCTGATTGGCGAGGGAAACGTCCTCGTTGACGGCCGCCCCTGCCGCGCCGGGCAGAAAATAAAGGCCGACGCCGAGGTCACTCTCGAGCTGCCCGATGTAAAACCCTATCTTGCGGCTCTGCCCGAAGACATTCCGCTGAGCGTCGTCTATGAGGACTCCTCCCTGATCGTGATCGACAAACCAGCCGGAATGGTTGTCCATCCAGCCGCCGGCCATTACGGAGGAACGCTCGTCAACGCGCTCCTTTTTCACTGCCGCGATCTGTCCGGCATAGGCGGCGAGCTACGCCCGGGCATTGTGCATCGCCTCGACAAGGATACCTCCGGCCTCCTGGTGGCGGCAAAATCGGACGGAGCCCATGTGGGCCTGGCCGCCCAGTTCAAGCGTCACGAAGTAAAAAAAACCTATCTGGCGGTTGTGTGCGGTCAGCCGCGGACGGAAGGGGGCCGAATCGAGACGTCCATCGGTCGACATCCGTCCGACCGTAAAAAGATGTCCACCCGAAGCGACCGGGGACGTTCTGCGATCACCGTCTGGCGGGTGCGGGAGAGATACAGGGAAACAGCGCTTCTGGAGGTCGATATTGAAACGGGGCGCACCCATCAGATTCGGGTCCACCTTGCCGACATCGGCCACCCGGTTGTCGGGGATTCGGTGTATGGCAGGGCTGGGGGAATAAGCGCCATAAAGGATGCCGCCACCCGGCAGCTTGTGAAGACATTCCCCCGTCAGGCCCTCCATGCCTGGCGTCTTACCTTCACCCATCCGGCAGACGAAAGCGGCATGACATTCGTTTCCCCCCTTCCGGCAGATATGGCGGAGCTCTGCGCTGCCCTGAAGGGAAGGACAGAAAGCATCTGACCCGTGCGGAGAACTTGCGGTTCTCCGTGATCATGAATTTGCGGGCACGAGAAAGAGGAACCATGTTTCGTACAGTAAAAAAGGGAACGGTTGAGTATCTCGAGGAAAAAAAACTTGCCGGGGTTGATTTTCTGACCCATGCCTTCTGCACACGGCATGGAGGCGCGAGCCGTGGGGGATTTTCCAGTCTCAACGTCGGCGACATGGTTGGCGACCAAAAAGAGAATGTGGAGGACAATCTCGCCCGGATAAAAAGCGCGTTTGCCGTTCCCGAAGGCGGGCTTGTCATGGCCAGACAGGTTCACGGAGACAGGATCGTCGAGATCGGGGAAAATGACACGCTCCCTTTTCCCCTGACCCAATGCGACGGGTTCGTAACGGGCCGTTCCGGAGTTGCCCTGGGGATAAAAACAGCGGACTGCGTCCCGATTCTTTTCGTGGACAGCCGCCTCCGGGTGGCAGGGGCCGTCCATGCGGGATGGCGGGGAACGGCGCTTGGCATAGCGGCAAAGATGGTCGGAATATTATGCGGGCGCTTTTCGTCGCGGCGGGAGGATATCACGGCGCTCATAGGGCCCGCGATCGGCCCCTGCTGCTACGAGGTTGACGCCCCGGTCCATGACGCCCTTGCCGCCTGCCCTTGGGCGGCGGATGTTTTTCGTAAGCAGAGGGGCCGGGAACGCTGGATGTTCGATCTCTGGGGGGCCAATCGCCTGCAGCTCATCGAAGCCGGGCTCTCCGGAGGCAATATCTTTACCGCCGACAGATGCACGGCCTGCAACCGCGACCAGTTTTTTTCCCATCGGGCCGCGCAGGGGAAAGACGAAGGTCGGCAGCTCAGCTTCATCATGATGCGTTAAAAAAATAAAAAAAGCTTGACATGCGGAAATGATTCGGTATAACGTGCCCTGTAGTCAGCGGAGCAGAGGTTGTTCCGTCCTGAAGAAAATCCAAACGCCATACTGTTGAACAGGGATTCGTGTATTTCAGTGCACTTCTTATATAATTCTTTACCAGATAAAACCTGAAGCAGTGTTCATGGAAATAACCGAAAACAGTTCGGAAGATTTTTGCGGGCATTGCGCATTGCTGTCACAAACAGGGAATTTTGCTTTTTCCCGCGGGGTGGGTGCCATCCGGCATCTTTTTTAACAATCAATCATACAGGTCAAAACCATGCACATCGAAGACATCAAACGACAACCCATCAGTGAATTGACAAAAATGGCCAAGGAGCTGGATGTTCCCGGCGCCAGCGGCATGAGACGGCAGGACCTGATTTTTTCGATCCTCCAGACGCAGGCCGAAAAGAACGGGGTGATCTCCGGATCGGGCGTTCTGGAAATTCTGCCGGACGGCTTCGGCTTCCTGCGAGCCGTCGATTACAACTACCTTCCCAGTCCGGACGACATCTACGTTTCCCCGTCGCAGATCCGGCGTTTCAGTCTGAGAACCGGCGACACCGTTTCCGGCGAGGTGAGGCCTCCGAAAGAGGGGGAAAAGTACTTTGCCCTGCTCAAGGTTGACGACATCAATTTTGAAAGCCCGGAATCGGCGCGCGACAAGATTCTCTTCGACAACCTGACGCCTCTCTATCCGGATGAAAAGCTGAACCTCGAACATGACCCGGAGAACTATTCCACGCGCGTCATGGACCTCTTTACACCAATCGGCAAGGGGCAGCGCGGCCTGATCGTCTCTCCGCCGCGGGCCGGGAAAACCGTGCTTCTCCAGGATATCGCCCACAGCATCACCGCCAACCACAAGGAAGTGGTCCTGATGGTGCTGTTGATCGACGAACGGCCCGAAGAGGTGACGGACATGGAGCGCAGCGTGGCCGGCGAGGTGATCTCCTCGACGTTCGACGAACCGGCTACCCGCCACGTCCAGGTTGCCGAGATGGTGATCGAAAAGGCGAAACGGCTCGTTGAGCACAAAAAGGACGTCGTCATACTGCTCGACAGCATTACCCGTCTGGCCCGCGCCTATAACACGGTCGTTCCCCCGTCGGGAAAAGTCTTGTCCGGCGGCGTTGATTCCAACGCGCTGCACAAGCCGAAGCGCTTCTTCGGCGCGGCCCGCAATATCGAAAACGGCGGCAGCCTGACGATCATCTCGACTGCCCTGATCGACACGGGAAGCCGGATGGACGAGGTCATCTTCGAGGAGTTCAAGGGCACAGGCAACATGGAACTCCACCTGGACCGGCGCATTGCCGATCGCCGGGTCTTCCCCGCGTTTGATCTGATCCGCTCCGGGACCAGAAAGGAAGAGCTTTTGATTCCCAGGGCCAGTCTGAACCGGATATGGATACTCCGGAGGCTGCTCCAGGAGATGAATCCGGTTGATGCGATGGAATTTATCATCAACAAGATCCGCAAGACCGACACCAACAAGATATTTCTTGAGTCGATGAATTCATAGGCTTTGCAAGTACTTTCGGGGAGATAGATGCAGGCAACCCCTTTTCCCCCGAGGGGTTGTAAAAAGTGCTTGAAATTAAGATTGAAATGACTATAATCCCCCATTCTTCCCGGACAGACCGGGAGGGAAGCATAAATGGACGGAATGTTTGCAGAAGGTGTTTTGCCAGAAGCAAACGATTAATAAAAAAGGAGAAGTCAGAAAATGAAAAAGGGAATTCACCCGGAATATAATGAGACGACAATAACCTGTGTATGCGGAAATGTGATCCATACGCGGTCAACAAAAAAGGATATCAAGGTGGAGGTCTGCGCCAAGTGCCATCCCTTCATGACCGGCAAACAGAAGATTGTCGATACGGCGGGACGCGTGGAGAGATTCAACCGCAAGTATGCGGGGCTCGAGAAAAAGGCGTGATTTTTTCCGTTGTGGATGCGACGCTTGCGCCTGAAGGCCGGTGTCCCATGGTCGGCTTCATGCAGGGGAAGGTCATAACAAAATAACGCGCGGAAATAAGCAGCCGGTGATCGTCGCCGGCTGTTTTTGTCTCTGGATGAAGCGAAGCCAGGTCCCGCTGAACGGGATAGTGATAAACGATGTTTTCAAGACTTAAAGAAATCGAGGCCCGGCATCGGGAGCTGGAACAGCTCCTCAGCGATCCCGCCGTTCTGGGGAATAACTCCCTGTATCAGAAGTACGCCAGGGAGCACGCCGAAATCATGCCGATTGTCGAGGCTTTCGGCGCGTACGAAAAGACGTCCCGCCATCTGGAGGAGGATCAGGCCCTTCTTCAGGAAAACGACGAAGAACTCCGGGAGATGGCCAGGGAGGAGATCCCCCGCCTCCGGGAAAGACTCGATTCCCTGACGGAAACGCTCAATACGCTGCTTCTGCCCCGCGACCCCAATGACGACAAAAACGTCTTTCTGGAGATCCGGGCCGGCACCGGCGGGGACGAGGCAGGGCTTTTCGTTGAGGATCTGTTCCGCATGTACGCCCGCTATGCGGAGACGGTCGGATGGAAGGTGGAAATTGTCTCGAGCACGCCCTCAGGGGGGATGGGCGGTTTCAAGGAGATCATTGCCCTCGTCGCCGGTCAGGGGGCGTACAGCCGCCTGAAATACGAGGGTGGAGTCCACCGGGTCCAGAGGGTGCCGGTGACGGAGGCGCAGGGGAGAATACACACCTCCGCCGTGACGGTTGCCATCCTGCCGGAGGCGGAAGAGGTTGAGCTGAACATCGATCCGAACGACTTGAGGATCGATGTTTACCACTCCAGCGGTCACGGCGGCCAGAGCGTCAACACCACCGATTCGGCGGTCAGGATCACCCATCTGCCCACGGGAATGATCGTCACCTGTCAGGACGAAAAATCGCAGCTCAAGAACAAGCACAAGGCGATGAACGTTCTGCGTTCGCGCCTTCTGGATATTGCCGTTCGAAAACACGACGCCGAGATTTCGGAGACGCGCAAAAATCAGGTGGGAAGCGGCGATCGCAGCGAGCGGATCCGAACCTACAACTTCCCCCAGGGCAGGGTGACGGATCACCGGATAGGGTTTACCTCCTACAGTCTTGACAGTTTTATGAACGGCGATATTCAATTCTTGCTCGATGCGCTCACGACCCACTTCCGCGCCGATGCCCTGAAGCAGTCCAATTAGCGGCCTTCCGGCGCGTTAACCCCGGTATAGCGGGAAGTTATGGATATCAAAACGTTTCTTGCCAATTGTACCCTTGCCCTCGCCGAAAGCGGCGCCTCTTCGCCCCGCCTTGACTGCGAGCTGTTTCTGACGCGCCTGCTTGCCATCGACCGCGTCCATTTTTTTTCTCATCCGGAACATGAAATCACCGACGAGCAGGCGGCCGCTTTTGAACGCCTTGTCGTGAGGCGAAAAGGCGGCGAGCCGGTTTCCTACATCATCGGAGAAAAGGAGTTCTGGTCGCTTCGCTTTGCCGTGACGCCCGCCGTTCTGATTCCCCGTCCCGAGACAGAATGCCTGCTTGAAGAGGCGCTCCGTCTCTACCCTCCCCCCGGCGAGGGCTTAAGTATCTGTGATATCGGAACGGGAAGCGGGATCATCGCGGTCGTGCTGGCAAAGGAATTGCCCCTTGCCCGGATTGTGGCGACGGACATATCCGCCCTGGCGCTCTCCGTCGCCCGGAAGAACGCCGCCCTGCATGGCGTCTCCGGGCGTGTGGAATTCAGACAGTCCGATGTTTTTGGGGATATTGCCGGGGATTTTGATCTCATCTGCTCCAACCCTCCTTATATAACAGACGCCGGATATGAACGGCTGCCGGATGGAATCAGGAAATTTGAACCGCGGGGCGCGCTGGCCGCCGGTGCGGACGGACTGGACATCTACCGGAGAATTATTGGAGAAGCGGAGAATCATCTGAAAAAGGGCGGCCGGTTATTCTTCGAAATTGGAGAAGAGCAGAGAAATCCGGTAACGGCGCTCTTGCTCGAAGCGGGGGTTTATACGGATATTCGCTGCCGCAGCGATTACGGCGGCATGGATCGCGTTCTGTCGGCCCGGAAAGTATAGAAAGTCTGCTGGCGGGATTCGCCGTTTTGGGATAAGATTTCTCAAAGATTAACGCGAGACTTCCAGAAAGGAACTGACAATGGATAAAATAGAAATTGCCGGCGGACGCAGGCTTCACGGAGAGGTGAGAATCAGCGGCGCGAAGAATGCCGCCCTGCCGGTTCTTGCATCGGCGCTCCTCGTCGATGGCTGGAACACCTTTCACAACATTCCCGATCTGGAGGATATCAAAACGATCCGCGCCCTTCTGGCGAGTTTCGGCGTTCAAAGCGAAGGCGAAAAAACGGTAAGAATCAATGCCGGCACGATCAGCAGTTGCGAGGCCTCGTATGATCTCGTCCGGAAGATGCGCGCGTCGATTCTGGTCCTGGGGCCTCTGGTTGCGAGAATGGGAGAGGCGAGGGTTTCGCTTCCTGGAGGCTGCGCGATCGGCGCACGGCCGGTCAACCTGCATATCAAGGCGCTCCGGGAGATGGGCGCGGAGGTGGAGCTGAAGGACGGCTACATCGAGGCCAAATCGGCGAGGCTCAAAGGGGCGGAAATCTACTTCGATATTCCCACCGTGACGGGGACGGAAAACATCATGATGGCGGCGGCCCTGGCCAGCGGGACGACGGTCCTGAAAAACGCTGCGCGCGAGCCGGAGATTGTCAATCTGGCGGATGTGCTGACAAAAATGGGGGCAAAAATACAGGGGGCGGGAACCGACGTCATAACCGTCAAGGGGGTGAAAACCCTGCACCCGGTTGAGGCGCGGGTTATCCCGGACCGGATCGAGGCGGGAACCTTCATGATAGCGGCCGGAATGACGCAGGGAGACATCCGGGTTGTCGATTGCGAACCCCGTGATATCGAGGCATTGATCGCCAAGCTCCGTGAAGCCGGAATGGAGATAAAAGTGGGCGATGGACATCTGCGGGCCGTCGGTAAAAAGAAGGTCAAAAGCGTGGATATCAAGACGATGCCCCACCCGGGCTTCCCCACCGATCTGCAGGCGCAGATCATGGCGATGATGACCATTTCCCATGGCCTGAGCGTCATCACCGAAACGGTGTTTGAAAACCGCTTTATGCACGTAAGCGAGATGATCCGTCTGGGCGCGGATATCGTCATCGAGGGGAACAGTGCGGTGATTCGCGGGGTTCCCAAACTGCACGGCGCGCCCGTCATGGCGACCGACCTGCGCGCCTCTGCGTCGCTGATTCTGGCGGGGCTTGCCGCGGAGGAAAAGACCGTACTTTCCCGCGTCTATCATATTGACAGAGGGTACGAGCAGATAGAAAAGAAGTTCTCCGCGCTGGGCGCCGACATGAAACGCATCTCCGGATGACGGGTGACAGAGCAGGGGGGAAGAAGAAGGGATGGCTGCATGGTGAGAATAATCAGGGCCGAAAGCCAGGAATTCGAAGTGTTCTTCAGCCAGTTGCGTGAACGGGGGCAGGTTTTCGATGCGGAACTGACAGGCATGGTGGCGGGCGTTATCGACGATGTGCGTCGGCGCGGCGACGAGGCCCTCTTTGCGTACACAGCGCGCTGGGATAAACACCCCGTAAATGCCGCGACGATCGAGGTTTCCCGTGAGGAATGGCGGGAAGCGGCAGGCCATGTCGATGCGGAAACGACTGCTCTCATCCGGCTTGCCGCCTCAAGAATCGAGAAATTCCACGAAAGACAGCGGCAGGAAAGCTGGTCCGCAAGCGACGAGGATGGGGTGGAGCTGGGCCAGATGGTCATCCCGCTTAAGCGGGTGGGAATCTACGCGCCGGGGGGGCTTGCGAGCTACCCTTCCACCGTGCTGATGACGGCGATTCCCGCCCGGATAGCCGGCGTACGCGAGATCATTCTTGCGACCCCCTGTCCGGGTGGAGCTCTTGCGCCGCTGATTGCAGCCGCAGCGGAGATTGCCGGGGTATCCCGCATTTTCAGGATCGGCGGCGCCCAGGCGGTAGCGGCGCTTGCGTACGGAACAGAGTCGATCCCCCGCGTGGACAAGATTGTTGGCCCCGGCAACAAATACGTCGCGGCAGCCAAGAAAATGGTTTTCGGTCAGGTGGCAATCGACATGATTGCCGGCCCCAGCGAGGTGCTGGTCATTGCCGACAGGACAGGCAACGCCGCCTGGGCCGCGGCGGATATGCTTGCCCAGGCGGAACACGACGAAAACGCCGGCGCGGTGCTGATGACCCCGGACGAGGCGTTTGCCGAAGCCGTGGCCGGCGAGGTAAAAAGGCAGTTAGACAATCTGGAGAGATATTCTATTGCCGCCCGGTCGCTGCAAAATTACGGGGCGGTCATTATCACCCACGATCTCGACGAGGCGATAGGGCTTGCCAATCAGTTCGCACCGGAACATCTCGAGCTGATGGTGGAAAATCCGCAGGCATATTTGCCCCGTATCCTGAACGCCGGGGCGGTTTTCATGGGCAGAAACACGCCCGAGGCGCTTGGCGATTACATGGCGGGTCCAAATCATGTCCTTCCCACCGGCGGAACGGCCCGTTTCGCGTCTCCCTTGGGGGTCTATGATTTTTACAAGCGGACAAGCGTGCTTTCCTTTTCCGGGGAAGCGCTGACGAGATACGCAGAGCCCACTGCCCGTTTTGCCGATCTTGAAGGACTCTTCGGCCACGCCCGTTCGGTAAGGCTGCGCCTGAAACCATGAACAGACAAATATTTGCGTTTGTTCTGACCGGTTTATGTTGTTTAAATGGAGGAGGCCCATGAAGAAAAAACTGACATGTTTTGATTTTCAGACAATGAAAGAGGAGGGACGAAAGGTCGTCCTGATGACCGCTTACGACTACATCACCGCCAAACTGGCCGAGGAGACGGGGATGGACATGCTGCTTGTGGGCGACAGTCTCGGGATGGCCGTCTATGGGTATCCGGGGACTGTTCCAGTCACCATGGATCAGTGCATCGTGCACGCTGAAGCGGTGCGCAGGGGAGCCCCCGAAACTTTTGTTATCGGAGACATGCCTTTTGGTTCCTATCATGCCGGGGTTGAGGACGCCTGCCGGAACGCGATCCGGTTCTACAAGGAGGCCGGCGTGGATTGTCTTAAACTTGAAGGCGGCAAACGGGTGGTCCCGATTATCAAGGCGATTGTCGATGACGGGATGCTTTTGATGGGGCATGTCGGCTTGACGCCGCAAAGTTCCGGAGCCCTCGGCGGTTTTCGGGCCCAGGGTCGAACCGCCGAAGCGGCGAAGGCGGTCGTCGAGGATGCGGTCGCCGTGTATGAAGCGGGCGCCTTTTCCGTTCTGGTGGAAGGCGTTCCCCCGGAAGTTACCGCTGCCATACGCAGAAGCGTTCCGGTTCCCGTTTACGGAATCGGCGCCGGTGATTGCGACGGGCAGATCATGGTCTGTTCGGACATCCTGGGCCTTTTTCAGGCTTTTACCCCCAAGTTCGTCAAACGATACGGCAACCTTGCCGAAGAGTATCGGAAGGTGTTTGCCGCCTACAGCGATGATGTCCGCAAGGGTGTTTTCCCCGGGGAGGAGCACCTGTACCGGATGGATGAGGGGGAGGCAAAAAAACTCTTAAAGGGGAAAAATAACCGGCCGGCAAAAAAATAATCCCGTCTGGCGCCGGATAAGCCTCACCCATTGCCGCCCATCAGGACAGTTGCCTTCCCGGGGGCTGGAGGGGGCCCGGGTGAATGTATGCCGTAAAGGAGGGTTGTCCTATGAAGATTGCAGTTTTGGGAGCAGGCGCTATGGGTTGCCTTTACGGCGCGAAGCTGGCCGAGGCCGGTGAGGATGTGACGCTGCTCGATGTCTGGAAAGAGCATATTGACGCCATCCGGAAGCAGGGGCTTGCTGTTTCCTCCGCCACCGGGGACCGCAACGTGCCGATGAACGTCGCCTCGGATCCGCTGACAGTCGGCAGGGTGGATATGGTGATCGTATTTGTGAAATCCTACCATACCCGGGAGGCAATGGGCGGGGCTTTGTCGCTGCTTCATGACGATACAATCGTTTTTACCGTGCAGAACGGTCTGGGAAATGTGGAACAACTGGCAGAGCTGACGGGTGAAAGACGCATTATCGCCGGGACAAGCGGTTTCGGGGCGACCATGATCGGACCGGGTCATATACGTCACGCCGGGACAGGGGCGACGACGCTGGGAGAGTTGTCCGGGGAAAAAACAGCGAGGATCGAGCGATTGGTCTCCGTTTTTAACGCGGCTGGATTGAATCCGATCCTTGCCGATAATCTGCAGGGGATACTCTGGGGCAAGCTTGTTGTAAACGCAGGAATAAACGCGATTACCGCCCTGACAAGGATAAAGAACGGCCAGATACTGGAGATGCCGGAGCTGACCGCCCTTATGGAAAAGGCTGTGGAAGAGGCTCTGGAGGTGTCCCGCCGCCGGGGAATCCGCCTCGTTCCAGAGGGTGATGTTTTGGAGCATGTCAAGGAAGTGATCAGAAATACGCGCGAAAACATTTCTTCGATGCGTCAGGATGTCGAGCGGGGAAGAAGGACGGAGGTAGAGTTCATTAACGGGGCCATTGTCCGTGAAGGAAAGGCGCTGGGCGTTCTCACACCGGTAAATTTTGCATTGACAAACCTTGTTAAAGGCCTGGAGGCGGGTGCGAGATAACAGTGCCAAACAAAAAACCACGCATAAAAAACAGCTTGACAAAAAAGCCGCTTTCATTAATATGCGCTCACTTTTGCAGCGCCACAGGCAGGCGTCACGAAAAACAGGCGGGCGTAATTCAGCGGTAGAATGTCAGCTTCCCAAGCTGGACGTCGTGGGTTCGAGTCCCATCGCCCGCTCCAGAATGAAAACAGGGGGTCAGGATGAAAATCCGGCCCCTTGTTTTTTTCCGTTCTTTCGGGGCCTTCAGTGATGATCAGCACTCGGGGATGCATGCCGCGCGGGTGCATCAAGAAGCGCTGACCCCTTTGAATCAGTTCGGAACATTGCTTGACAACACAAGCGTCTCTTTCTATAGTGCCGACCGCTGGAAACGACACTTTTTCGGACAAACCGGAAAGGAAAAAATGACTGCATGAATAACGAACAGCTATCTCTGCGCGGCATGGTCTATGCGTCGCTCTTTGGGGCTTTGACTGCTGCGGGGGCCTGGATGATTATCCCGCTTCCCCCGGTGCCGATTACCCTGCAGACCCTCTTTATGGGCCTGGCGGCGATCCTTTTAGGCGGCCGTCTGGGCGCGTTGAGCCAGGGGATCTACATCCTGCTGGGGATTCTCGGTCTTCCGGTCTTCGCCGGAGGAAAGGCCGGGATCGGGGTGCTGCTGGGGCCGACGGGCGGCTACCTGGTCGGCTTTATCGTGGCGGCGTTCGTCATCGGGTGGCTGGCGGAAAGAAAGAAACGGGCCGGTTTTGCCTGGCTCGTTTTCAGCCTTCTGGCTGGAACGGCGGTTGTTTATCTGCTGGGAGTCCTCCAACTGGCGCTCGCAGCCCGCCTGACGCTAATGAAGGCGCTGACGCTTGGCGTGCTCCCTTTTCTCATCGGGGATGTCTTCAAGATTCTGCTTACCGCCCTGCTGGCAATCAAACTCCGACAGCGTATCGGTGTAAATTTTCGATGATCAGCCTGGAAAATCTTACGTTTCATTACGACAGGGAAGCGTCGGCGGTTTTGCAGGACGTCACACTCGCCTTTTACGAAGGAAGCCATACGGCCCTGATCGGCCCCAATGGCTGCGGGAAAACGACTCTTCTCAAACACCTCAACGGACTGCTCGTTCCCAACACAGGCAGAATCAGCGTGGACGGCATGACCACCACCGACACCGCCTCCCTGCGGGAAATCCGCCGCCGGGTCGGAATGGTCTTTCAGAACCCCGACAGCCAGATCGTCGGGATGACCGTTGAGGAAGATGTCGCCTTCGGCCCGGGCAACCTTGCCCTGCCGCCTGCGGAGATCCGCCGCCGGGTTGACGCGTGCCTGGAGAGAACCGGAATGAAGGGGCTCGAAACACGCGCCCCCCACACCCTGTCGGGGGGAGAAAAACGTCTTCTGGCCATTGCCGGCGTCCTGGCCATGGCCCCCCGCTACATCGCCCTCGACGAACCGACGGCCTACCTGGATCTTCCCGGGCAGCGGCGCATTCTGGAGATCATCCGTCAGCTTCAGGGCGAAGGGCTGGGCATCATCCATATCTCACACGATCTGCACGATATCGCTGGCGCGGACAGAATCGTCCTGATGGATCGGGGCGCCGTTCTGATCGAAGGAACGTCGTCGGAGGTTTTTCGCCGGACCGATCTGCTGGAGTCCGTCGGGATCGATCTTCCCCGGGGATGGCGCTGAAAATGGTTGTTCTGGGACAGTATCTGCCGCTTGCCACACCGCTGCACCGCCTCGACCCCCGGGTCAAGATCATCGCCGTGCTGCTCCTGAGTCTGGTCATTTTCCGGGCGGCCGGGTATCAAATCCTCCTTGTCACCCTCTTTTTCGCGGGACTCATCGGCGCCGGACGGATCCCGCTGCGGAAGATGGGCGGCGCACTCCGGCCGGTCGTTCCCTTCATGGCGCTTCTTTTGGGGATGCACCTGCTTCTAACCGAAGGAACGCCGCTGTTTTCCCTCTTTCCCCTGCCGCTCGCGGTAACCGCGGAAGGGGGGAGGCAGGGGGCCTGCGTGGTCTGGCAGTTCGCCGGCCTTGTGATCGCCGGTGCGCTCCTGACAATGACCACGTCCCCCTCCGACCTGGTGGGAGGGATCGAACGGCTCCTGCGTCCACTGCGCCGGGTCGGAATCCCCTCCGCGGAGATAGCGGTGATGATCGCGATGGCCCTTAGGTTTCTGCCGCTGATTCTGGAAGAGTATGACCAAATCAGGATGGCCCAGTTGTCGCGCGGCGCCGATTTCAGCTCCCGCAGCCCCCTTCGTCGGCTGCGGGCAGCGGCGGCGCTGGCATTTCCGCTTTTGCTTGCCGCCTTTCGCCGCGCCGACGCATTGATTATGGCGATGGAAGCCCGCGGCTGGCATCGCGGCCCCCGCACCTCGCTTCGGGAGTTGAAACTGACCCGCGCCGACGGCGTCGCCCTGGCCGTCCTGACTGCCGTGCTTGCGGCAGACATAGGGCTGGGAAGAATTCCACTCTGACTTCGATTTACCGTTTTTTTGCACGGGCACTCGGAGAGGCCGCGCGCGGGTCGTCAGGCCAGGGGTGACGCGGGTAGCGTCCCCGCAGCTCCTTTCTGACGTCGGGATAGG
>DYTH01000039.1 GCA_020726025.1 Syntrophus aciditrophicus
AAAAAGCCTGTCATCCCCGAATGTTTCTATCGAGGATCCATAAAGTCAAAATCTGATGCTCTCGTCAAAAGTCTGAAATTCCCTCCCCCTCCACGGGGGAGGGCCAGGGTGGGGGTGATAAGTGACTGTATTTCGGAATGTAGTTTTCCCCTCCCCTTAATCCCCTCCCGCAAGGGGAGGGGAAAATGTACTTTTGACGAGTTCATCAAAATTAGATTACCCGGCAGACATTGTCTATAATAGTATTATTTCGTAGTAATTTGTAATTTTAATTGACTTTAATCTTGGAGGAAGGTATTTTACCATGCATGCGAGGGGGTTGCCATGTCGGAAGAGATGATGAACACCAAAGAACTTTCCAAATACTTGAATGTTCATGAAAAACAGATTTACGCCCTGATAAGCGCCGGGAGAATCCCGGCAACGCGTCTTACAGGTAAATGGCTGTTTCCAAAGAAGATTGTCGACGAGTGGCTCGAGGAAAACTCGAAAGTGGGTTTGGCTCAGGCGAAAAAGAAGGGGGAGAGGATTTCCGGATCCCTCCTGGCATCCGGCAGCAATGACCCGGTTCTTGATATCCTCCAGACCTGCCTTAAAAAGTCCCATCCGGAATTCTACATCTTTTCGTCCAATACCGGGAGCACGGAAGGTCTGGAAGCGCTCGACAAGGGGTTTACGGACATTGCCTGGTCGCATCTTTTCGATCCGGAAACAGGAGAATACAACATTCCGTATCTGGCGGGGCTCCTCCCCCATACCAGGGCGGTTGTCGTCAATCTTTTCTACCGGGAACTGGGATTTTTGACGGTTCCCGGAAATCCTCTGAATGTTAACAGTTTTGAAGATCTGACGCGCCCGGATGTCCGTTTTTTGAACCGGCAGGCAGGTTCAGGGACGCGTCTGTTGATTGATTATAACCTGAAAAAACTGAACATCGCTCCGGAATCTGTAACCGGATATGATAATGATGTTTACACGCATATAGAGGTAGGCTTGAGCGTCTTTTCCGGGGAATCGGATACGGGCGTCGCGACAAAGGCGGTGGCGAGTCTCTGGAATCTTGACTTCATTCCCATCGTCAAAGAACGTTTTGACATGATCTGCGAGCAGTCTGTTTTCTTTCAAAAGGGTGTCCAGGCGCTCGTGGCGGAATTGAGCGGTGATGTTTTCCGTAAGCGTGTTGAGCATTTAGGAAGTTACGATTTTCGCAGTGCCGGGAAAATCCTCTACGCGATGTCCTGACGAATGGTGGTTCCTTTATGAAAACGTTGTTTCTTCTTTTGGGCCTTGTTCTTCTCGCCTTTCTTACCGTTCCGGTAGCGAAGATGGTACTTGCCTCCGATCCGGTGATTCTCATCGAAACCTTCCTGGATAAGGAGGTCCTTGCTGCTATCTTTCTGACCCTTTATGCCGCGCTGATTGCGACGGTGATAGGCTTTATTTTTGGCACTCCTCTGGCGTACCTGCTTGCAAAAACAGACTTCCGCGGCAAAAGATTTGTCGAAGGACTGATCGATTTACCCCTGGTAATTCCCCATTCAGCGGCGGGAATCGCCCTTTTGTTTGTTTTTGGCCGTAATTATTTCATGGGGAAGGCCTTCGGTGCGATCGGTCTCAAGTTTCTGGATTCCCTGGGGGGCATTGTCATTGCGATGCTTTTTGTGAGCGTCCCATTCCTGATAGATTCGGCCAGGGACGGTTTTCAGAAGGTTGACAAAAGGCTGGAAAACGTGGCGAGAACGCTGGGCGCCACCCGCTGGCAGACGTTTCTGCGGGTCTCTTTTCCCCTTGCCTGGCGCAGTATCGTCTCCGGAAATATCCTGATGTGGGCCAGAGGGATCAGTGAATTCGGGGCGGTGATTATCGTGGCCTACCACCCGATGACGGCCCCCGTCCTTGTTTTTGAGAGATTCGAAACGTATGGTCTGGATTACGCCCGGCCGGTTGCCGTGATCCTTATCCTGATCGCCATGACGGTTTTTGTCATGCTGCGCCTTCTTCTCTACCGGGGAGAAGACAGATGATCAGCATCAGAAACCTCTGTGTGGAGATCGGCGATTTCAATCTGAAAAACGCCAATATCGATGTTTTTGACGGGGAATACATGGTTATGGTCGGACCAACCGGCGCCGGTAAGACCGTGATCCTCGAGTCTATTGCAGGGTTGTGCCCGCTTACGGGAGGGCAGGTGCTGCTTCGGGGAATGGATGTGACCGGCCTTCCCCCGGATAAGCGCCGAATCAGCATCGTTTACCAGGATCACGCCCTTTTTCCCCATCTTTCGGTGCAGGAGAATATCCTTTTCGGCCTTAAGGTGCGCAAGGTAGAAAAAAAGGAACAGGAAAGGATGCTGGAAAAAGTGGTCTCACTGCTTTCCATAAGCTCTCTGCTGCACCGTTCTCCGCCGACCTTAAGCGGTGGCGAACGCCAGAAGTCGGCCATGGCAAGGGCCCTTTGCGTTGAGCCGGATCTCCTTCTTCTTGACGAGCCCCTTTCTGCCCTTGATCCCAAAGGCCGCGAGGACGTCCAGGAGAAGCTTGTCAATATCAAGCGCTCTCTAAAACTTACGACAGTACATGTCACGCATGATTTCGAGGAGGCGATCGCCTTGGGCGACAGAATTTGCGTGATCGGCGAGGGAGAGGTCAAGCAGACCGGTTCCCCGGAAGAAATTTTCCGTCGCCCCGATTCGGAGTTTGTCGCCCGTTTTGCGATGGCGAGGAATATTTTTACCGGCGTGACGGTTGTTTCGAAAGAAGGGGAGGGTTGTCAGTTCAGAACGGATGGTGTGACGTTTAGCGCAATGGAAGGCGTAAAAGAAGCAAACCGTGCCGTCGTTCGACCGGAAGAGGTTGTCGTTTCCGTGAACCCTCTTGAAGAAGGGAAAATGGAGAATGTTTTTTCCGGTCAGATATCAGGAATCTCCGACAAGGGGGCAACGCTTTTGATAACGGTTGATCTGCCCCCGCCGATTTCGATACTCATCACCAGGCGTGAGTTCATGCATCTGAATCCCGTCATGGGAATGATGGCGTACGTCGGATTTCCCGCCTCGGCTGTTCATCTTTTCCATGAAAACACCTTGTAATCATTTATAAATAATAAAAAACCGCATGTTTTTGGCCGTCTTGATCATGAAGAAGCCAAAGATGCGGTTTTTTTGAATAAATTTACTCGATGGGCAGACTAAATCTTTTTTCGATGCTTCCTGCTTTTTACAGGTCGCTTGTTTTCCTCGCAGTTCACGATCGTTTCTCCGCTGCGGGAGGGTTCAACCGTGTTTCTCACCCGCGCATACCAGATGGGGTGTCTGTGCCGGGCATAATCCAGACGAACATAACCGGTAAAGATTCCCCGCGCCATCGGCAGATTCGGTTTGAGGAGGATTGCCCCGACATGGGCGATGAACGCCAGGATGAACAGAATAAAAGAGATGTTGTGAAGCCATGTGGCCCAGAGAATTGCCCACGCCGCGAGATCCGGGGCAAACAGGTTCTTGTAAGTCTTCACCAGACCTGAAATGATCAGGACGGCCATGATCGCAGCCATCCCGACGTAGGCAATCCGCTGCTCGGGCAGGTACTTGTCCATGGGAGGCTCCTCCCCCTTGCCGAAAAAGCTTTTAATGACCGCGATGGACTCCTTCATGTCTCCTTTCTTCGGAAGCATCCCCTTTTCACCAAGCAGGGCGTGATGAATCAGGTGGAAGGACGCGGCAAATGTAAAGACAGCCGCGGCGATATAATGGACGTAAAGCGACGTTACGTAGTTTGCAGACCACGCGAAACCGGGTATTTTTATAACGTTGAAGCGGGCGGCAAACGGGAGCTGAAACAGTCCCGTCAGAATGAGCAAGAGCCCGGAGGCGGCCACTATCCAGTGCTCCGCCAACTCTATCGCTTCGTGACGGAGCATCAGGTTTTTGTCTTCATGAATATGTTTTACCATGGTCTATTTCTCCTTCTTGTTTTCATCTTTTCTTTTGGAAATAAAGCTGAAGGCGCTGGCAACCCCGACGGCAATCCCCAGGGCCGGGGCGGCAAGCACCGCTTTGGCGGCATTGTCGGTTTTGGCCATCGCTCTTTTAACCGGCTTCAGGCCTGGTTTGCCCGGTCCCTTTTCTACCGCCCGGTCGAGCAGATCAAAGGGGACCGCTGAGACATAAAGCGTACTGGCGCCGCCATTCTCATTTTTTCCGTAGATATACCCCCCGATATTTTTCGCAAGCTCTTCGGCCTTTGCGAATATTTCCTCCCGGGGGCCGATGGACATGGCGCCGCGCGGGCAGGCCTCAATGCAGGCCGGGGTCTTCCCCTGCTCGATCAAATCCGCGCACAGATCACATTTGTACATCACGCCGTTTCCCAGAAGCCCGGGTGCGATATCCAGATAGACGCCAACACCGGACTGGCGTTGCGGGATCTGCCAGGGACAGACGGATTTGCATTTGGCGCCGCCGAAACAGAGATTCTGATCATTGACCACGATGCCGTTTTCATGTTTCAGATTGGAACCAAAGGGGCAGATGGTCACACAGGCGGGATTGTCGCAATGCATGCATCTTCTGGGAATGAAAACATTTTTCTTCTGTCCATCGACATCAACTTCCGCTTTCTGCACGTATATCAGGTTATAAGGGGTAAGACGGTTGGATACCCCCTTCTTTTTTGACCAGTCTTCGATTTTTACATGGCTCGGGAAAGGAGGCGGAATAGGATCCGCGACCTCGGGTATTTTACCCTCCTTGATTTTCTTGCAGGCGCTTACACATGCAGGCACTTCACGATCCGGGCAGCCGTCGCATTTGGCGAGGTCTATCAGCGTCGCCAGTTCTCCAACATTTGCCGATGCTGGTTTGGTGATTCCCAGAAGCCCCGTTGTTCCGATTACAGTAGCCGCCCCCGCCGTTTTCAGGAACCCCCGGCGGCTTACCTTCAACTTCTCCTTCATCGTTTCTCTCCTTCATGAAAAATTTTATAATTTATATCGTTATGTTATGCTATGTTCTGGACTATTTGACCCGTCCCGGATGAAGCTCAAATCTTCACCTTTCATGTCCCAGTCTTTTTTTGGGGCGATTTTTCTTATAATTATTTTACGCCATGTTTATGTATCGCGTCAGGGCGCTCTGAAATTCCTTCATCTTCAGGGAACGCTCCTCATCTGATTTACAGGCCGTTTCCAGCAGACACTGTTCGAGATACAGCTTTATCACTTCAGCGCCAGCGCTTTTTACCGCCTGGGTTACAGCGGAGACCTGGGTAAGAACTTCCATGCGGGGCGCATCGTTTTCCAGAAGCTTTTCAAGCCCGCGTATCTGGCCTTCTATACGTCGAAAGCGGATAATTATTTTTTGCTGCACGTTATCTGTCATCTTCTCGATACCCCGGAGGGGTATATATTCATCAAGGGAAACCTTGTCAAGATAAAATGCAGACAAAAATAAGAGGAGAAAATGAAGAGCCGACTGAAAGTTTCACACAGCACGCCATGTTCTTTTGAGTCTTTCATCGGCCAGGGCAATGAAGTGCGTTATAAATGACGGCTTTGCGATCCGGCATGGAGGGTTTGTTATTTAACGCGCTTTACAAAAAGAAATAGTTGTTATAAACGTCACGGCGCTATAGCCGCGATTGCCTTCTTCGAAAGAGGCAAAAAAGAAGAAAGTTTCGAAAGTACGGAAGTTTTTTCCAATCAGTCCTTGAAGCCGCCGGTGTAATTTTAAAAGGATAATCATTAAACAGGGGGGATAAATGGTCACTAAGAAAACAGTCAAAAAAACGGAAAAACCTTCTTTTGGGCATCGTATGAAGGATGCCCGTGAAAAGTTGGGTATGAGCATCGAGGATCTCGCCATGGAGACGGGATACGTGCATGAGAATCTGAGTGCGGTTGAAGAAGGAAGGAGCGTCCCGCCGGTTTCGCTGGTTCTTCAGTTGAGCAGGGCGCTTAAGATGAATATGGACGAGCCCGATACCGAAGGGAAGAGTCCCGCTGCAAAAAACCGCACCCGGGGCCACAAGATGAGGGTCGATTCATACGCCTATACCGTGCTGAGCAAGCCGGGGACGGATAAACATCTGCGGAGCTATCTGGTCAACGTGGATGCAAATACGGAACACAAGGGAGTGGAGTACCATCATGAAGGCGAGGAATTTGAATATGTTCTCAGCGGTTCCGTTACCGTCCAGGTCGGGGACAATATAACAAAACTCGTCAAGGGTGAAAGCATCCATTTTAACTCCGGATTGCGCCATAAATTGAGTAATCCGAATCCGGAACCGGCAGAGCTTCTTGTCGTTATTTACGTGCCCTGAATTGAAGGAGGAACAATGGCTTTTGAACTGACCCAGGAACAGGAAATGATCCGGCTTATGGCGCGCGATTTTGCCAGGAAGGAACTCGAGCCTTATGCCGGGAAATGGGCCGAAGAAGAAAAATTTCCGGAAGCTGCGATAAAAAAAATGGGAGAGCTTGGTCTTCTCGGGATGATGGTCCCGGCCGAATACGATGGCGCCGGCGCCGGGGCGGTAAGCTATTGCCTTGCCCTGCAGGAGATATCCTACGCCTGCGCCTCCACGGGGGTGACGATGTCGGTGACAAATCTCTCCTCCGATCCCATTTACAAATACGGAAACGAGGAACAAAAAAGGCGTTATCTGATGCCTCTTGCCGGAGGGAAAATGATTGGGGCCTTTGCCGTGACGGAGCCGGATGCCGGCTCTGATCCCGGTTCCATGTCATCCCGCGCGGAAGATATGGGCGATTACTATCGTGTCAACGGCTCCAAGGTCTTCATAACGAATGCGGGTTATGCCGGGGTGACCATCCTTATCGCCCGTACCGGAGCTGAAAAATCGAACCGGGCGCTTTCCGCCTTTATTGTAACGCCCGACCTGCCAGGTTTTAAAGTTGGTCGTCGTGAGGACAAGATGGGGCTGCGCGCCTCCAACACCGTTGAACTCCTCTTTGACGACTGTATCGTGCCGAAAGAGAATCTGATCGGCAAGGAGGGTTTGGGATTCAAGATCGCCATGGTGGCCCTGGACAGCGGGCGAATAGGAATTGCCTCGCAGTCTCTGGGCATTGCCAGGGCCTGCCTGCACGAGGCGGTCGAATACGCCAAGACGAGAAAGCAGTTTGGCCGAAACATCGGCTCTTTTCAGGCAATCCAGTGGATGATAGCCGACACCGCCGCCGAAATTGAGGCGGCTCACTGGCTGACGCTTTCGGCAGCGGACAAAAAGGATCGTGGAGAGCCTTTTACCCGAGAAGCATCCATTGCAAAACTGTTTGCCTCCGAGATGGCCAACCGCGCGGCCTACCGGGCGCTGCAGATTCACGGCGGATACGGTTACATGAAAGAGTACAAGGTGGAGAGGCTCTACCGTGACGCCAGGGTGACAGCCATCTATGAGGGCACTTCCGAGGTCCAGCGTCTCGTGATTGCCCGCGAGGTCATGGCGGACTGAACATGAAATGCAAAGTACTGTAGATGCTGATTGAAACTTTAGATACAGGCAGGATCGCCATCATCGGGCCGGGGCGCCTTGGAACATCGTTCGCCTACAAATTCGGCCGGGATGGCAAGCGGGTGGCCATTTATTACAAGGACGCCGATTTCTGCCGGACTATAAACCGGGAACACCTCAATCCGAGGCATCTTACCGATGATATTGCCCGGCGTCTCGGCGGACTGGACAAGGTTCCCCGCCTTGCATCGACAGTAAAGGCAACCAACGATCTCGACAGAATCGTCGATGAGAGCGACTTTATTTTCCTTTCGGTTACCATGGACCGCCTGCCCGAGATACTGGACCAGATTGAGCCGATTCTCCAGCGCAAGACGTCGAGGACTTGCTTTATTTCAGCAATAAAAGGGCTTTCCGCCGTAGAGAAGGTATGCCAGCTCATAACGCCCTCACAGCTCATTGCGGACCGTTTCTACAAGATGAGCGACAAAATATCGATTGTTTCACTCGGCGGTCCTTTTTTTGATATGGATGTTGCTTTGGGGAATCCCGTCTGCCTTACCGTGGCGGGACCAAAGGAGATGTGCCAGACGGTCCGCGGCGGGTTTCTTGCGGCCAACCGTCGTGAGCTGACCTCTCTTTACAATTTTGACATTGTAGGAGCGGAGGCCTGTGGGGCGCTCAAGAACATTGTGGCAAATTTAAAAGGGGTTACCGACTGCCTGGCCCTTGGCGACTCCATTCCCGGAACGATTTTTTCACGTTCCGGGGTTGAGATCCGCGCATTGTCGAGGATTCTTGGCGGCAGCTTTCAGGCCTTCCAGAGCCAGGCCGGGGTAGGCGACATGTATGTAACGCTTGCTTCCGAGGCAAGCAAGAACCATCGCTACGGAAGCTATTTTTACGAGATGTTCAACGGCAATCCCGTTGCGACCCATCTGAACGTTCTAAAAAGGATAGATGGCAAACCAGAGGGGCCCAACACGATCCTGAATGTTCACAAGTTTCTGGAAAAGCGAAATATGTACAGCCCGATATTTCACTGTGCCTACAAGATATTCAACGAAGAGCGCAGCCAGGAAGGGATCAGAGAACAGATTATCAACGCCACCCAGTTTGATCGACGCACGAAGGAGTTCATCGGGCCGGTTTCCCGCATGCTTTACCGTCTTTTTCCCAACCGCTGGTACCGCAGGCACCAGGGATTTCTTTCCAGAAGTTGAAAAACAAGGTGTTTTCGCAGGGGCACGGCATGCCGTGCCCCCACCCGGTGACCCCGTATCCTTATTTTCATCATTTATTGAAACCGCCTGAGGGCATGGATGTTTATTAAAAAATATTGACACTCTTTGATGGATATACTATTGAAGCGCAAACGCAACGCTGTTAAAAATATTCACATTCAGAAAATCAGTCTCCGACGGTAAATGATCTCCTTCTTGCGGCAGCCGCAAAGAGGGAGCCTCTGCTTCACTCTATAATGGATGGCAGGATGCCCCGGGGAGTTTCATCGTTGCGTATCGTTTATCAGGGGATGGTCGGACCGAATGTTTTTTGTTGGGTGCGGTTGACAACGAAAGTTTTCTTGCCGGATGTTCCATTTGCCTGGGAGCCAATTGCAAAACTAGGCTAATCCGTCGCCCCGGCGAAAGCCGGGGCCCAGAAAGGACTGAAAAGACTGGATTCCGGCTTTCGCCGGAATGACGAAGAAGGACTTCTGCAATTGGCTCCTGGGTATAAAGAATAAGTCAGTCGTTTGTTGTTTCGGGCGTATTGTGTTTTTTTTAGTCAACAATTTAAAAGGAGGAGCGTAATGAGAAGAACGAAGGTAGTGCTTGAGGATTACGAAATTCCGAAACAGTGGTACAACATCCAGGCGGATTTGCCAAAGCCGATGCTGCCCCCTCTCCATCCAGGGACAGGAATGCCGGTAGGCCCGGAGGACCTGGCGCCGATCTTTCCGATGAACCTCATCGAGCAGGAGGTAAGCACGGAGCGCTGGATCGACATTCCCGAGCCGGTGCTCGAAAAGTTGCTGCTCTGGAGGCCAAGCCCCCTGTATCGCGCCCATAATTTCGAGAAATTGCTCGATGCCCCGGTAAAAATCTACTTCAAGAACGAGGGTGTCAGCCCTCCCGGATCCCACAAGCCCAATACGGCCGTTCCCCAGGCCTATTACAACAAGATCTTCGGGACAAAGCGCATCTCGACGGAAACAGGCGCCGGTCAGTGGGGAAGCGCCCTGTCGATGGCCTGCAAGATGTTTGACCTCGAATGCCGGGTATTCATGGTCAAGGTCAGCTACCAGCAGAAACCCTACAGAAGACTGATGATGAACACCTGGGGCGCCCAGTGCTTCGCCAGCCCGACCGATCTGACCGAATCGGGCAGGGCCGTCCTCGCCGAGCATCCCGATTCACCGGGAAGCCTTGGAATCGCGATCAGCGAGGCGGTGGAAGATGCGCTTATGCACGAAAATTCCCGCTACGCCCTGGGAAGTGTGCTGAATCATGTTATGCTGCATCAGTCCATCATCGGTCTGGAGGCGCAAAAACAGCTTGAGAAAATAGGAGACTATCCTGATGTTGTCATCGGCTGTGCGGGCGGCGGCAGCAACTTTGCCGGCCTTTCCTTCCCGTTTGTCCGCGACGCGATTTACGGCAAAAATGTCAAAATTCTCGCCACGGAACCCGCCCTCTGCCCGACGCTGACACGGGGACCGTTCGCCTACGATTTCGGAGATCTGGCGAAGAAGACGCCGCTGCTTCCGATGCACACGCTTGGCCATGATTTCGTTCCCGCCCCCGTGCATGCGGGCGGTCTGCGTTACCACGGAATGGCCCCGCTGGTAAGCCACCTGGTCAATCTGGGTTTTATCGAAGCGAGGGCCTACGAGCAGATTTCGACGTTTGAGGCCGGCGTCAACTGGGCGCGCACCGAGGGCTTCATTCCCGCCCCGGAAACGACCCACGCCATCGCCGCCGTAGTCGATGAGGCGATGCGCGCCAAGGCAGAGGGAAAGGAAAAGACGATCCTCTTCAACTGGAGCGGTCACGGTCTGGTCGATCTGGCGGCGTATGACGCATACCTGACGGGTAAGATACAGGATTATCAGTTCTCTGATGCGGACATGGAAAAGGCGCTGCGGGCAATAGCCACCCATCCCAAGGCCGAGAAATGATTTTCTGACGAAAATCCCTGCAAGGCTGGATGAAGTTTTTTGTTCTGATTTCACTCGGGACCGTTTGATGCTGGACGGTCCCGATATTTTTTAGTGGCGGCCTTCATCTCCTGTATGCTAAAGACCAATCCAATGGGTGAAAAAATGGAATTCAGCGACGAAAAAATCAGCCAGTACCAAAGTATGATCATTCGCTGTCCCCGCCTGGGCGGCGAGGTTCCCTTTTCCTTTTGTGAAAAAGAGGCCGGAGACCTTCCCTGCCGACTGGTTGTCTCATGCTGGGCCAATTATTTTCCGATTGAGGAATACCTCAAAAAGACACTGACCCCGGAGGCTCTGGAGATTCTTTACAGTCAGCGTCCCCGGGATCGCATCGCCACAATCCTCGATATTGCCGCTGCCGTCAGGAAACGGCAATCAGATTAAGAATCAGCAGGTTCGGATGTGACGCAGGAGCTGTTCGACAACACATATTCAAAGGACGACAAACGTCCACTGGCGGACCGGATGCGCCCGCGCACTCTCGACGAGTACATCGGCCAGGGCCATATCCTCGGTGGCGATACCCTTCTGAAGCGCGCCATCGCCGAGGATCGCCTCTTTTCGATCATATTCTGGGGGCCGCCCGGCTCGGGAAAGACAACCCTCGCCCGAATACTTGCCAACGAGACGAAATCCCACTTCATCAGTTTTTCCGCGGTGCTGTCCGGGGTCAAGGAGATCCGCTCCGTTGTTGACGAGGCATCCGGCCTGCTGAGGCTCGGAGGCAGGCGGACGATTCTTTTTGTCGATGAAATCCACCGCTTCAACAAGGCGCAGCAGGACGCCTTTCTTCCCCACGTCGAAAGCGGCCTGATCACCCTGATCGGGGCGACAACGGAAAACCCCTCTTTTGAGGTCATTTCGGCGCTGCTTTCCCGGATGCGGGTCCTTACGTTAAAACCGTTCACCGTTTCCGAGCTTTCGGGGATCATCAGCCGGGCATTGAGTGATGCCGAACGGGGGCTGGGGGCCCTCAATCTGGAAATTGCGTCTGACGCCCTTCTGCACATCGCCGAGTCTGCCGATGGCGATGCCCGTACCGCCTTGAACAACCTCGAAGCGGCGGCTTCGCTGGTCGATAAATCCCCCGGCAGGGGGGTGATTGCCCGCGCCCTCGTCGAGGAGGCGATTCAGAAAAAGGCCCTGCTGTACGATAAGGACGGGGAGGAGCATTACAACCTGATTTCGGCGCTTCATAAAAGCCTCCGGGGAAGCGACCCGGATGCGGCCGTTTACTGGTTGAGAAGGATGCTGATGGCGGGCGAGGACCCGCTTTATATTGCCCGCCGCATGGTGCGCTTTGCGTCCGAAGACATCGGCAATGCCGATCCCCGGGCGCTGGGCGTGGCAATCGACGCCATGCAGGCGTACGATTTTCTCGGTTCTCCGGAGGGGGAACTGGCGCTCTTTCAGGCGGCCGTTTATCTGGCCACGGCCACAAAGAGCAACGCGCTGTACCGCTCTTACGGAAAAACAGGGGAAATTATAGAAAAAACCGGCGCCCTTCCCGTTCCGCTTCCCATCAGAAACGCACCGACCGGGCTGATGAAGGAGATGGGTTATGGCAAAGGATACCTTTACGCCCACGATTTTATCGACGCGTTTGCCCCGCAGGAGTACCTTCCCGATCTCCTGCGTGGGGAGCAGGGACGTTTTTATCAGCCGACTGACCGGGGGTATGAAAAGATCATCGGGGAGCGCATGGAACAGTGGCGGACGATCAAGGCTTTCAAGTCTGAAAAAATGAAGAAATAAGGTAACTATTCAGCACTTAAAAAAGATTGTCATCCCCGAATGCTTCTATCGGGGATATGGTTTTAAAACCGGCGCCATATTCCCGATTACAACCTCGGGAATGACAGATTTTATTATCATGCTGAATAGTTACGAAATAAGTTTTTTGATGATGACGAATGGCTTGCAGATGAGAAACGGGAAAATAACAAAAGGGGAGGTTCCAGGAACCCCCCCTCATTCAGGAGTTGGAAAACCGTCTGGTCTTCCGTTTTATTTTTTACCGACCGATCGTGCCCGCGATCAAATCAGCATGCATTTTCGGGATTCATAATGCATCAAGCGTGCCACGTTTTGGTTATGTTGCTAATCTATTGGAATAGTTGATGTATGTATTGCGGATGTGTTTGCCGATTCCGCGATGCCAAAGAAGAGGCGGCAATAATTGTCGCATGAGGGGATCGTTATAATGATAAACACACATAATAACGGTTACTTATCCATAAGGATCTTTCTGTTCGCAATCGACAAAAATGTCGAACTTCTTTGACTCCTTTTGCGGCTGGAATCCCCATTCATCCGGGAGGGGTTATTTTTAAGGAAAAAATATTTATGAATCCTGAAGAAAATGTGGCCCGCCTCAGGGGTGCGCAGCGTTTGAAAGGCGCTTTCATTCAGCCCTTTGCAGTTTTGCTGGTCAGCGCCATTTTCCTTGTTCTCATCATTGCCATGGGGTTGACCGACATACAGCGCAGTGAACGGATGCTTACCGGTTTTATCGATGATCAGGGCCGGCGTGTTATCGGGGTTGTTGAAAAACTGACCGAAGAAAATCTGCGGAATATGATTGACGCCTCCCAGAGAACGTCGCCCGGCAGTTCATTTCTGTTGAAGGATACGATTTTTACCCCGGATAAGCTTCTTACGCAAAAAATTGTAAACATGGGGGCGGAAATAGATAATCACTGGAGAAAAGAACACATCAGCGGGTTATATGTAAGAGAGTATGCCCGAAAAAATAACCTCTGGCTCCTTGCCGTTCTCAATGCGCAGAATGAACTGATTTTTCAGAGCAGAACGGTTTCCGAAAACATTACCGCCGACGGGGAGAATGGAGAAACAAAACAGACGACCAGGGAGTTGCTGCGCATATTGAACTTGCTGAACCGTCAGAACAAAATCGGTTTTATCGCCCTGGGTCGTAAGAATGAAAGCGGAACAATCATTCTTGCCCTTGATCGGGAGAGCATGCGTTACTGGGGAATGCGGGTGTCCGTTGAAAAAGCGATAGAAAAGCTCGGCGAGGGTCAGGGACTCCTTTACCTGGTGGTAAATGATAAAAAAGGTCATTATCTCGGAAGTATCGGATATGTTCCACAGTCGCTGCAGGATGAAGCGTCGCCCGTAAAAAACAGGGAAGCCCGTGCATCCCGCTTCGGGAGCAGAAAAATAGTTCGCGACAAAAACAGCATTCAGGAAATCGCCGCTCCGTTTTACCTTGCGCAAGAAGATGCCGGGTCTGTGCTTCTCGGCATCGACCGGGGAAACACCGACCGCATACTTTCCGAAAACAGAAAAAACGTCTATCTGTTTCTTTTTTTTGTCATTGTGATCACCCTTCTTTCGCTTTTGCTTCTCTATCACAACCAGAATCGCCATCTTGCCCGGGTCGTGGAGATGACACGGCAACTGGAGAAGGCCGAGAGACTGTCCTCTCTGGGAATGCTTGCCGCCGGAGTGGCCCATGAAATACGCAACCCGCTCAACGCGATCAGCCTGGCAAGCCAGCGGCTGAAAAGAGAGTTTGCGCCGACGGAGGAAGGAAGAAAAAGTGAGTTTGACTCGATCGCCTCGGTTATCCGCGACGAGATACGGCGGCTTAACGGCATTATCGAGGAGTTTCTGACTTTTTCAAAAAGCCGCCGTCTGGAGTTGCGTGAAAATTCCGTGCAGCAAATACTTCAGAAGATTGTGAATCTGCTTTCCGCGGAAGCCGCGGAAAAGGGCGTGTTCATCAGGGCCGATTGGCAAAGTGATCCGCTTTTAATCCCGATGGACATGGATAAGCTTCAGCAGGCGCTTCTGAATTTTGTGAAGAACGCGGTGGAGTCGATAAGCGGCATCGGCGAGGTCACGCTGTCTGTCCGGGCGGAAGACCGGAAACTGCTCAGAATCCTGATTGCCGATACAGGTTGCGGCATGACGCCGGAAGAGATAGAGAGGATTTTCAACCCGGAATACACAACGAAAGAGAAAGGCCTCGGACTGGGCCTTTCGCTGGCCCATGAGATCATCCGCGGACATGGCGGGGAAATCCTGGTCAAAAGTAAAAAAGGCGAGGGGACGGTTTTTGAGATATTCATGCCGAGGGAAAGAGCGGAAGACAAGGTGATCAAACAATGAAAAAACTGAATATATTGATTGTTGATGATGAGATGAACCAGCGGGAGATGCTGCGGGGTTTTCTTAAAAATGAGGGACACTTTGTCGGCGAAGCCCCAAGCGGTCCTCTGGCGGTTCAGCAGGTGAGGGAGGGACACTACGATCTGCTTCTTCTTGACTACAAGATGCCGGAAATGAACGGGATGGAGGTACTCCAGGCGGTTAAAAAGATAAATCCCGAAATCGATATCGTCATGATCACGGCATTCGGAACAATCGAGACGGCCGTGGATGCGATGAAAGCGGGGGCCCTCGATTACATAACCAAACCGGTTGAACTCGACGAGCTTCTTCTTCTGGTGGAGCGCGTCTCCGAACGCAGGATGCTTATCCGGGAAAATGAGATACTCCGCGAGCGCCTTGGCCAAAATGGTGTTTCCACCGATAAGATTGTCTTTCGCAACGAGAAGATGGGGGCGCTGATCAATATGGCCGGTAGAGTTGCGGCAAGCCGGGCGACGATCCTTCTGCAGGGCGAAAGCGGGACGGGGAAGGAGCTTTTTGCCCGCCTGATCCACAACTTAAGCCCGAGAGCAGGAGGGCCGATTATTGCCGTGAACTGCGGCGCGCTCAACGAGAATCTCCTCGAGAGCGAGCTTTTCGGCCATGAGAAAGGGGCGTTCACCGGCGCGATGGCGCGGCGGATCGGCCGTTTTGAGGAGGCGGACGGGGGGACGCTTTTTCTTGACGAGATCGGAGAGCTGTCCCAGCAGGTGCAGGTAAAACTGCTGCGTTTTCTTCAGGAACGGGAATTCCAGCGTCTCGGCGGCAACCAGACCCTCCATGCCGATGTCCGAATCATCAGCGCAACCAACCGCGACCTTGAAAAAATGGCAAAATCAGGCGGTTTCCGGGAAGACCTCTTCTACAGGCTCAACGTGGTCACGATGCAGCTTCCGCCGCTCAGGGAACGCAAGGAGGACATCCCTCCGTTGATCGACCATTTCATCGGGCGCTATGCCGGGGAAAACAAGAGGGAGATTGACGGGACAACGAGCGAGGCGCTTGACATGCTCCTCAAGTACGACTATCCCGGCAATGTTCGCGAGCTGGAAAACATCATCGAGCGGGCGGTGGTTATCGCCAGAGAGGATGTCATTTCCGTTGAAGACCTTCCCTTTGGAGACGCGATGCAGGAGCCGGGGGAGGGGAGAAAGGCTGAGGACGGGATGCTTCGTCGTTCCATCGAAGAGCTGGAGAGAAAAATGATTGCCGAGGCGATGGACAAATCCGGCGACCATCAGAGCCGTGCCGCGGCGCTCCTGGGTTTGAGCGAACGGATGCTCCGCTACAAGCTGAAAAAATACGGGTTGAAAACCGGGCAGTGATATCGTTTGAGATTTTCCTCATGAAAGGGAATTGATAATGGACAACCATCTAAGGAGTGTTACGCTGTTGCAGGAGAGATTTCCCACGAAGGACTATTACCCCTTCACCCTGCCCATTTTTCATCAGACCAGACATCTTTCGCTGGATTCGCCCGTGACGCTCTTTGTCGGTGAAAACGGCGCCGGTAAATCCACCCTGCTTGAGGCCCTGGCGCATGCCTGCGGGGTGCATATCTGGAGGATGGCGGATGTTCCACGCCGACAGGTGAATCTTTATGAAAAAGAACTGTACCGTTGTCTGAAGGTTGACTGGGCCGATGGAAGGGTTGATGGGGGATTTTTTGGCTCCGACATTTTTAAGGATTTTACCCATCTTCTTGAGGAATGGGCAGAGTCTGATCCCGGGCAGCTTGCCTACTTCGGCGGAAAATCCCTGGTAACCCAGTCGCACGGCCAGTCGATGATGTCGTACTTCCGTGCGCGTTATAAAATACGGGGCCTTTACCTGCTCGACGAGCCGGAAACGGCGCTGTCGCCGCGCAGCCAGTTGGAGCTGCTGGAAATCCTCGAGGAGAACAGTCAGTCCGGACATGCCCAGTTTATCATTGCCACGCACTCGCCGATTCTCCTTGCCTGCGCGCGGGCGACAATCTACAGTTTCGATTACGCGACTGTTCAACCTGTGCGTTACGAAGAGACTGAGCATTATCAGGTTTACAGGCGTTTTTTGCTTGAACGTCAGTCGCATCCAACCTGAATCTGCACGCAATCCCGTCCTTGAGTAAGGCGCTTTCTTTCGATATTCTCAGGATGTTCCACTTTCCCGCTTCGGGAGCCCCTTCGACGGCGACCGCCCGGATTCCCAGCTTATCCAATTTCAGGGCCGCCGACCCCACGGCGCTTGATCTTCATTAATCTGCTCACTTTCTGGTCGAGTTCCCCGGCACGCCGGCCTTTATCAACACAATAATGTCCTGTTGATTATGCTGAATAGTTACTACGCATTTTTCTTTTCCAGTGTTGACGCAATCGCAATGTGAAAATCATTTCCACTATCTGTTGTCAGCGGCCTCGTGAAAATGCATGAATTGTGGCGTTTTGAAAATGTATGATTTTCTTCAGCGTATTCATGTCAAGTCTTCTTCTGTTTTCTTGCCTGCATGAGCAAATACAGGTAGCTTGCTGTTAGCGACAACGAATGAACGCCAACATTTGTGCTGAAGATGTGACATTTTCAAAAGACCGCATTTACTACAGGTTCACGAGGCCGCTGACAACCAAAACGGTTTTCCCGAAGTATTCCAACGCGTTCATTTCGTAATAATCAGTCATCATTGTCAGCGGCCCCGTGAAAATGTATGATTTATGGCGTTTTGAAAATGTATTTGTGAATTCGCTGCAAGATGCGTTGCAAGACAGGTCAGGCATGGCAGATGGCGGCGCCAGATGGTGATGTCAACCCAAACTGATCACCCGGGAGCATGTTAAAGTTAAAACCGGAATAACTACGGAAACCGCTTTGCCCTTCGGCGGATCAATTTTCAATGTGCCTGTCTCCATTTTCACCAGTTTCCCCCGGCATCGACGGTCCGTTCAGCAAGCTTCCATAGCTTTGTCCGTATATCCGACACTCCGCCGGAGAAGACGGTGGTGATTACGGTCGTCGTCGGCGCCTGTTTTTGGAGGAGTGGCGGAATTCCGCCACTCCCAGC
>DYTH01000040.1 GCA_020726025.1 Syntrophus aciditrophicus
AATCCCCTCCCGCAAGGGGAGGGGAAAATGTACTTTTGACGAGTTCATCAAGTTTGATGGTCTCGTCAAAAGTCGATTTTGTCCCCTTTTGTCATTCCGTGCTTGACACGGAAAGCGAAGCTTCATGTTCATAATCCAGTGAATTTAGTCACTTATGGATTCCGGCTTTCGCCGGAATGACGGTTTTTGGACTTTTGACGAGTTCATCAAGTTTAATGTTCGTAATCCAGATTTCGACTTTATGGCTCCCCGATAGAGACATTATGAACATTAAGCTTCGCTTTCGGGGTTGACAGGCTTTTTTAATGTCCTGTTGATTATGCTGAATAGTTGCCATAACACGGTAATTTTGTTCTCCGCACAAGTGACTGATTTTACATACGTTACGAAAATGGCAAATCGTCTATTTTCGGCTATTATCGGGTAGAACAAAATTACCGTGGTTGCCATAAAAATAGAATTGAAAGCGTTTTGGGGATATGCTACGAGGGGACAAAAGCTCCACCTTTCATGTATGAGAGGCGGCAGTGCATGAAGGCGCTGGAAGAAAGATGGCCGGAAAGAGGTACAGACGCCCGCCTCAAGGCAGGCTGGTTTTTATCGGAGTGACTGATGGAACGAAAATACAACCCGAAACAAATAGAAGAGAAGTGGCAGAAACAGTGGGCGGATGATGGGATATTCAAGGTAACGGAAGATCCAAAGAGGAAGAAATACTACCTTCTGGAGATGTTTCCCTATCCTTCCGGAAGAATCCATATCGGTCACGTGCGCAATTACACGATCGGCGATGTCGTTGCCCGCTATAAACGGATGCGCGGGTTTAACGTCCTGCATCCGATGGGTTGGGATGCATTCGGCCTGCCGGCGGAAAATGCCGCGATCGAGCGGGGCATCCATCCTTCCGTCTGGACGCACGACAATATTGACAACATGAAACGCGAACTCAAGCGCATGGGTTTCAGCTACGACTGGGACCGTGAGCTTGCCACCTGCGAACCGGAATATTACAAATGGGAGCAGTTGTTCTTTTTGTGGATGTATGAAAAGGGGCTTGCCTACCAGAAGGATTCAACCGTCAACTGGTGCCCCAGGTGCCAGACGGTTCTCGCCAACGAACAGGTCGAGTCCGGATGCTGCTGGCGTTGCGGCGCCGAGGTTGAAGATCGCTTCCTGAAACAGTGGTTTTTCCGGATCACGGATTATATCGAGGAACTGCTCGACTATTGCGACAAGCTGCCCGGCTGGCCGGAGAGGGTGCTGTCGATGCAGAAGAACTGGATCGGTAAAAGCTACGGCTGCGAGGCGTCTTTTCCGATGGCCGACGGAACCGGCGACATCCGGGTATTTACGACCCGTCAGGACACGATTTACGGCGCCACGTTCATGCTGGTTGCCGCTGAGCATCCGCTGGTCATGGAGCTTGCCAGGGGAAAGTCCTGCGAATCGGATGTGCGCGATTTTGTGGAGAAGATAAAAAAGCAGGACAAGAAGATGCGCACCTCCGATTATTATGAAAAGGAAGGCATTTTTCTGGACAGCCACTGTCTGAATCCTGTTACCGGGAAAAAGATGCCGATCTATGCGGCGAACTTCGTTCTTGCCGACTATGGAACCGGCTGCGTCATGGCCGTTCCCACGCATGACCAGCGCGACTTTGAGTTTGCCCGAAAATACGACCTGCCGCTGATCGTTGTGATCCAGCCGCCTGACCGGACCTTGAACGTCCAGACGATGACGGAGGCCTATGACGGAGACGGCGTGCTGGTCAATTCTGGAAATTTTGACGGAACGGAAAACCGTGCAGCCCTTGACGCCATTGCCGCCCATCTGGAATCGATAGGACGGGGCAAGAAAACGGTCCAGTACCGCCTGCGCGACTGGGGAATTTCCCGCCAGCGCTACTGGGGCGCCCCAATACCGATGATTACCTGCGAATCGTGCGGTCTTGTCCCGGTTCCGGAAGAGGATCTTCCCGTGACGCTGCCGATGGATGTGGAATTAAGCGGCGAAGGGGGATCGCCGCTTGCCAAACACCGGGCATTCGTTGAAACGACCTGCCCGCGCTGCGGAAGGCCCGCCCGGCGCGAGACCGACACGATGGATACGTTTGTCGAGTCGTCCTGGTACTTCGAGAGGTTCTGCTCGGCGAACCACGATCAGAAACCCGGGCTGGACCGCAAGAGCGTGGATTACTGGATGCCTGTCGATCAGTACATAGGCGGGATAGAGCACGCGATTCTCCATCTGCTCTACTCGCGCTTCTATACAAAGATGTTGCGTGATTTCGGTGTGGTCGGTGTGGATGAACCCTTCACCAACATGCTTACCCAGGGGATGGTCTGCAAAGAGACGATGCGCTGCCCGACCCACGGGTATCTGTTCCCGGACGAAGTCAAGGACGGTAAATGCGCCAAGTGCGGCCAGGATGTTATCATCGGCAAGACGGAGAAGATGTCCAAATCTCTGAAAAACGTTGTCGATCCCGATTACCTTATTGACACGTACGGCGCCGACACTGTCAGGGTTTTCTGCCTTTTTGCGTCTCCTCCCGAGAAGGATCTCGAATGGAGCGACCAGGGGGTCGAGGGAGGTTTCCGTTTCCTGAACAGGATATGGCGGATCATTGCCGATTATCTCGATGATATCAAGGATGTGAGGCCATGCGACGGGAAAATGCCCCTGGAGGGCGATCTGAAGCTGCTTCGCCGCAAAACCCATCAGACGATCCGCAAGGTTACAGCAGATATTGACGAGAGGTTCCATTTCAATACCGCCATAAGCTCGGTGATGGAGCTTGTCAACGCCCTGTACCAGTTGCCGGGGCCACAGAAGGAAGACGCGGCCGGTCTCGCGGTTGTGCGGGAAACGGTGGAGTCGGTCATTATTCTTCTGGCGCCGATTGTCCCCCATGTTGCCGAGGAACTCTGGATGCTGCTCGGAGGAAAAGGGCCCCTGGTCGATGTTGCATGGCCCGACTTTGATCATTCGGTTGCCTCGGAGGAGAAGATCACGATTGTGATTCAGATTAACGGCAAGGTGCGAAGCAGAATAACCGTTGCCGCCGACGAGGATGAAGAGGCGATCAAGGCGCTCTCGCTTGCCGATGAGCGCATTGCCGCTCTTACCGGGGACAAGAAAATCGTCAGGGTTGTTTATGTGCCGAAGAAGCTGGTGAACATCGTTGCGGCGGGTTAGAAAAGCTGTTGTGCGGGGGTATGGATTGAACGTGGTGCTGCCTGTTTTAAGAAGAATAGTTTTGTTGTTGCTGGCACTGATCATTCCCGCCTGCGGGTACCATTTCCCCGGGGGAAATGATGCCCGGCTTCCCCATTTGCGAACATTCTATGTAGATGTTTTTGTTAACAAAACAAATGAGGTTGACGCAGGGGAAATCATAAAAAGAGCCTTTACCAGCCGATTTGTCGAAGAGGGGCGCTTCACGCTTGCCGCAGGCAGTAAAAGCGCGGATCTCGTCTGCCGGGGAAGCATAAAAAGCATTCAGGTATCGCCGCTTTCCTATAAGGCCTCCAATATCGCGGCGGAAGAGCGGATGACTGTCGTGATGGAGGTCATCTTTGAAGAATCGGCCAACGGGCACGCCATCTGGGCTGACCGGGCCCTGATTGCAACAGGGGACTACCTCACGGGAAACACTTCCACGGTGGAAAAAAACCGGAAAAACGCCCTTCTCAAGCTGGCGGGTGACGCAGCCGAGAGGGCGTATCGGTTGATGATGTCCGATTTTTGATTATCCTGGATTCTTCTTATGGATTTCAGGATTTTACGGAGTTTACGAGCTTCGTCAAGCGGGAAATCTTGCGGGCGGCGTTGTTCTTGTGAATCGTTCCCCTGGCCGCCGCTTTGGCGATGACGGGAATGGCTTTTGCCAGAGAAGCCGCTGCCGTTTCGCTGTCTTGTCCCCCGATCGTCTCACGCACCGCCTTCACCGCAGTTCTGACGCTTGCCTTGATCGCCCGGTTTCGCTGAAGACGCTTTACGTCTTGCCTGTCTCTCTTTTCAGCAGATTTATGATTAGCCAAAAAACAACCTCCTTTAAATAATTTTCGAACGCCGCATCTATCTGAATTGTCCGGCTCTGTCAAGATCAAAATGATGGCCGGGTGTGCGGTGCGACAAATTATCCATGGAGGTCTTGACAAACCGCTTCCATGCTGTATATTCCGGGCATGCTGCGTTGAAGTTAATGAAAGGTATTGGAGAATACAGTTCATTCTCCTTATCTTGTGCAATAAAGCGGGAAGATAAGGCGAAAGGAGGGGTGAATGCCAGGAATAAACAGCAGAGAAGAATTTATCCATGCAGTGGCAAAAAAAGAGGGCTGGCAGTTGTTTGTGTTTTATACGGACACATCCGCCAAAAGCATGCAGTTGCTCGAGGAGTTCGAAAAATGGGAAAACCCACCGAAGGATGTCTTTCTTTACTCAATCAATGCCTCACAGATCAGGGATATTCATCCTGACTATGGGATCACATCCGTTCCGGCCGTTCTGGTTTTCAAAAATGGAGAGAAAATCAATCTGATTTACGGATTTCAGAACATCGGGTATTATGAGAATCTGCTGGTTGACCCGGAGCCGTCGTCCCACGCCGGCGATTCAGGGAAAAAAGTTCAGCGAATCGTGGTTTATACGTCGGACAGTTGCCCCTGGTGCAACAAGGCAAAGGATTACCTGAAGGGCTTAAAGTTGCCGTTTAAAGAGGTGAATGTTTCCCGCAATCAGGCGGAGGCGGACAAACTGGTGAAGAGAACCGGTCAGACCGGCACCCCCCAGCTTGACATAAACGGCAAATATGTTGTTGGTTTTGATAAACCGAAGATCGATGCCCTTCTCGGAATCTAAGGGGCATGATGGAAAATTTTGTGGTTGTATTACGAAAGGCCTCCCGTTTGACGGGAGAGTTTATTAAATGGAGGTAGATTTTATTATGAACAAGATTCAACCGGTAAATGGATTTGTCCTGATCAGGATCGACGGCAAAAAAGAGAGAAAAACCGACAGCGGACTGATTATTCCCGATACAGTCGAAGAAAGAAGGGCAGAGGGAACGATCGAAGCCATTGCCTCGGATGCACCCAAGACCCTCGCCGTTGGCGACCGGGTCATCTACAAGGAGTCGTCAGGCATTGAGGTAAAACACGAAGACGTACTCTACCTCCTTATCAGCGCAGAGGACATCGTCGCAAAGTTCGCAGAGGTTGATAAAATTTAGTTGCCCCGTCCGTGTCTGCCCTCCCTGTTGCGGGAGAGGCAGACAAACGGCGGCGTCTTTCCGCTACCGGCTGGCAGTCAGCATTCTCTCAATCCCCGTTCTTGCCCGCACCGAAATTTCCTCAGGAACTTCAATAGAGTACGTCATGTTTTCAAGAGAAGACAGAACCTTGTCAAGGGTGGTGCGTTTCATGTCGGCACAGATAAACGCCTCCGAGAGGGGCAAAAAGGTTTTGTCCGGATTCTCCTTTTGCAGTTTGTGGATCATCCCCGTATCGGTTCCAACGATGATTTCACCCATGTCCGTTTCTTGCGCATAACGGCTCATGCCCCCTGTTGAAAGGGTTGCATCGGCAAGCGCCGTGACCTCGGGGCGGCATTCCGGGTGGACCATAACCACGGCTTTGGGGTGGAGAAGGCGGGCATTTTTTATCTGTGCGGCCGTTATCGCGTCGTGAACCGGACAGCATCCCTGCCATACCACCATCTCCCGGCCGGTTTTTCCGGCGACAAAAGCGGCCAGGTTCCGGTCAGGGACAAAGATGATCTCTTCAGCATCCTTGAGAACCTCATCGACCATTTTGACGGCATTGGCGGAGGTGCAGCACAGATCGCACTCCGCCTTGACAGCGGCCGAGGTGTTCACATAGCAGATGGCCTTTGCCTGGGGATGTTCTGCTTTGAGAAGACGAAGCTCCTTTGCGGTTATCATGTCCGCCATCGGACAGCCCGCGTCTCTGTCCGGCAGCAGGACGGTTTTTTCGGGGGAGAGAATTTTCGCCGTCTCGGCCATGAAATGTACGCCGCAAAAAACGATCACATCCGCGTCGGTGTCGGCCGCCTTGATGCTCAACTCCAGCGAGTCGCCGACAAAATCGGCGCAGTCCTGCACCTCGGAAAGCTGGTAATTGTGGGCAAGAATAACGGCCCGGCGCTCTTTTTTCAGTTTTTCTATCCTCTCAAGTATTTTCATGAATAATCTCCTTGATGACCCCACCGCCCAGAACGGTTGAGTCGTTATAAAATACAACCGATTGTCCCGGAGAGATCGCCGTCTGCTCCTCTTTAAAATGAACCTCAATACATCCGTCATTGCGGGGGATGATTTGGCAGCTTGCCCCGCGATGGGCGTAGCGTATCCTGGCCGTCGCCTCTGTGGGGACACGGTCGATCAGCCAGTTTACCTCCGCGGCGATCAGCCTGTCTGCCTTCAAATCATCCTTGCCGCCTGCAATCAGGCGATTGTGGACGGCATCTATCTTCAATACATAAAGCGGCGAAGGAGAACTTACCCCCATTCCCCCGCGCTGCCCGATGGTGTAACACGCGATTCCTCTGTGCCGTCCCAGAATACGGCCTTCTTTGCTGACGATTTCTCCCCCCTCCATGATGACGCCGCGATCCCGAAAAAATTCCTCGCAGCTTCCCCGGGGGATAAAGCAGACATCCTGACTTTCCTTTTTGCCTGACGTCGAAAAACCTGCCTGAACCGCCAGATCGCGCACCTCTTGCTTGGCATATCCGGCAAGCGGAAAGACAAGGAAGGGAAGGCTTTCTCTGGAAATGGAGTAGAGAAAGTACGTCTGATCCTTCTGCCGGTCCCGGGGTTTTTTAAGCAGGACGGTCCCGTCCCGATTTTCCAGGGCGGCGTAATGGCCGGTGGCCAGAGCGTCGAATCCCCAGGAGCGGACTTCATCCAGGAGCCGTCCGAATTTCAGCTTGCGGTTGCAGGCAATGCACGGGTTCGGCGTTCTTCCGCGCAGGTATTCCCCGATAAAGGGCTCGATGACCTCTTTTTCCATCTCCGTTTTGAAATCGACAACACGGTGGTTGATCCCCAGTTTCCGGCAGATGTTTTTCGCATCTTCAACATCCCGGTCGTCGATGCGCTTCATGTTCTGCTCTCCTTGCGCGGCAATGCCGAGCCGCATCGTCACCCCTTCGACGAAGCAGCCGCTTTCTTTGACAATGAGCGCGGCAACCGCTGAATCGATCCCCCCGCTCATTGCAACGGCGATTCTTTGATGTCCGTCAGGCCTTGTTTTCATCCCGCTCCCGCTTTTTTTCCATTCAACATCAAATATGATGAACTCGTCAAAAGTCCAAAAACCGTCATTCCGGCGAAAGCCGGAATCCATAAGTGACTAAATTCACTGGATTCCGTGTCAAGCACGGAATGACAAAAGGGGACAAAATCGACTTTTGACGAGACCATCAAATATGTTGCGCAACCATGTTTTCGCAGGGGCACGGCATGCCGTGCCCCTGCCCTTTCATTATTCGTTGTGCCCGCACCGGGCATGGGAGTCTATATAGTATATGCTGGTTGAAACGGCTACAAATTTCTTGACAGAAAGCTTGTTTAACCCATATAAGGGCAAAATTGTTTTGCGGTGAACGTATGGAGAGATGTCCGAGAGGCTGAAGGAGCACGACTGGAAATCGTGTGTGCGCCCTCAAAGGTGTACCGCGGGTTCGAATCCCGCTCTCTCCGCCATTTTAGCATAAGGGTCATTCCAGCCCTTTATTCAAAAAGATAGCCGGGTCCCGCGCGACGACGGCCTGCCAACCCCGTCAGGTCCGGAAGGAAGCAGCGGCAGCAGTCACCGGCGTGTGCTGCGGAGAAGCCCGGCTATCCCTTTTCCTCCCTTTTGCAGGAGCGTTTGTGCAGGAATACCGCGTTCTGGCACGAAAGTGCCGTCCCCAGACATTCGAAGAGGTTTCCGGGCAGGAACACGTTGTCAGGACATTGCAGAATGCAATATCCCAGAAGCGGGTTGCCCACGCCTTTCTCTTCAGCGGGCCGCGCGGCGTCGGCAAGACATCCGTCGCCCGGATACTGGCGAAGGCCCTCAACTGCGAAACAGGGCCTACGCCTTCGCCCTGCAACGCCTGTGTCCACTGCCTGGAGATCACCAACGGAAACGCGATCGATGTCCGCGAAATAGACGGCGCCTCCAATCGCGGCATCGACGAGATCAGGGAATTGCGCGAAAACGTGAAGTTCTCAACGGCCTCGAGTCGCTACAAAATTTATATTATCGACGAAGTGCACATGCTGACGCGGGAGGCGTTCAATGCGCTTCTCAAAACGCTTGAAGAGCCCCCCGCCCATGTCATCTTCATCTTCGCCACAACGGAAACCAACAAGGTGCCCGCGACCATCCGTTCCCGCTGTCAGTGCTACGATTTTCGGAGAATTTCACAAAAACAGATCAAGGATAACCTCCGGGGGATAGCGGCTTCGGAAAACATCGTCATCAGCGACAGCGCCCTGTCCTGGATTGCCGAGGCGGGGGATGGCAGCCTGCGTGATTCGCAGAGCGTCTTTGACCAGGTGATCTCTTACGCCGGCTGCGATATTGCCGACGATGCGGTGGAAGAGGTGCTGGGCCGGTCGGACCGCCGTTTCCTTTTTCTGCTGTCGGAGGCTGTTTTTGCACGGGATGCCGGCCAATGCCTGAAGATTATTGACGAGGCTTACTATGCCGGCCTCGACATGCGTTATTTCTACCAGACCCTGCTCAACCATTTCAGGAATCTTCTGCTTGTCAAGATAGTCAATGAAAGTAACGCTCTCACGGATATTCCCCGCGAGGAGAAGGACAAACTCCGCCAGCAGGTCAAAGAACAGGAACCCGAGACCCTTGAGCGTCTTCTGGAGCTCTTGATGTCCGAAGAAGAAAATGGACGTCGCAGCCAGAACCCCCGCCTGAATCTGGAGGTGGTTCTGTGCCGGATGGCCTGGCTGGAGCCGATTCTGCCGATTGAATCGGTGATCGCGCGGATGGAGGGCCTGGAAAGACGTCTTTTGGTCGAGGCATCGGGCACAGCGGCCGTTTCTCCGCCGGGCAGTTCCCGTGAGAGTCCCCTGCCGGGCAGTTATGAGCCGATTGCGGCGTCAGATGCGCGCAAGGAAAATTCCGCTTACGGGGGAAAAAAGGGGGAGATCAGCCCGCAAAGCGTCCGGGAAAACGGAGCCGCTGGTTCCGACAGGGGGTGGGAAGGCTTCAGGGACTTTCTTAAAAGGCACGACCCGGCCCTTTCCGCCAAGCTTCAATCGGGACGATGCCTGTCGCTTGGGGAGGGGGTTCTCCGGATCGGTTTTGACAAGGACTACCTTTTCTATAACGATGTGATTGCCCAAAAAAAGAAAGTATCGGACTACTGTGTGCAGTTCTGGGGCGGCGAGATGGCGCTGGAGATTGAGAGTGTTGCGTCCTCTGACAGCATGCATGGCGTCAGGGTAAACACGCTTGCCGAAAAGAACAATCATACCAGGGAAATCCGTCGTGAAGCGCTTTCCCATCCGGTGGTGCGAAAGATTCTCGATGTCTTTCCGGGGGCGGAAGTCCGGGATGTGAAGGTGCGCGATCCTTTGCCCGAGCCGTCGGTCGCGCTCATTTCGGAAATTGACCCGCCAGAGGAAGAAGGATTGGAGCCCGATGAGCTGTAGGCACAGTGAAAAATAGTGTAAAGGGAATTACAGGGTTGTCCGGTAAGGGCGGAAACTTGAAATAATGTTTCAGAAGCATAGGAGGTAAGATTCGTGCAGAATTTAGGAAACATCATGAAGCAGGCAAAAAAGATGCAGGAAAACGTCATGAAGCTGCAGGAGGAGCTGGCAGAAAGAACCGTGGATGCCTCCGCGGGCGGAGGGATGGTGTCGGTGACCGTCAACGGCAGGTTCATGATCGTCGCTCTGAAGATTGAAAAAGAGGTGGTTAATCCAGAAGATGTTGACATGCTTCAGGATCTTATCGTCGCGGCGGTGAACGAGGGGGTTCGCAAGGCGCAGGAGCTGGCGGCCGCCGAGATGGGCAAGATCACTGGCGGGATGCAGATCCCGGGACTTTCATAGGGCGCTCCATGTCAGGTTACGCCATTCCGATAAAGAACCTGATCGCGGAATTCTCCAAATTTCCCGGCATAGGCGAAAAGACGGCTGCCCGTCTGGCCAACCATGTGCTTCGCTCCTCGGGGGAAGAGGTCCGCGTTTTTACCGAAAGTCTTCTCGATGTCAAAAGAAAGATACGTTTCTGTTCGGTCTGTTTTAACCTGGCGGAAGGGGAACGCTGCGATGTTTGCGCCGACAGCAGAAGGGATCAGTCAACGATCTGTGTGGTGGAAGACCCGGATTCGCTCATTGCGATTGAGGCAAGCGGCGAGTACCGCGGAGTTTATCATGTCCTCCACGGGGTGATATCTCCTCTTGACGGCATAGGGCCGGACAGGTTGAAAATCGCAGAACTTCTGGAGCGGGTAGCCAGGCAGCCTGTTCAAGAGGTCATTCTTGCAACCAACCCGGATACTTCCGGCGAGTCAACCGCCTTACTGATATCCCGGCTTCTGCGTGAGCGCAATGTCAAGGTGAGCCGTATAGCGTTCGGCGTTCCGATGGGAGGCGATCTTCGCTACACGGACAAGATGACGCTCGCCAGGAGTCTCGAATTCAGAAGAACTGCATAGAGAATAAATGTGACAATTCCACAATAATACTATTGAGCCAATTGCAAAAGTCCCTGTGCGTCATACCGTCGAAAGACGGTATCCAGTATTTTCAATATCTTCTGGACCCCGGCTTTCGCCGGGGTGACTTAAATAAGCGAGTTGTGCAATTATCACTATTGACAGCCCATATCCATAGTATTATAGACGCACCATGTTTTTAAGGATGGCCAATTATTACAGGAGATTTGACGAATGTTAGAAATCAGATGGCATGGGAGAGGCGGTCAGGGAGCGGTTACGTCGGTGGAGTTGCTTGCCCTGTCGGCCATTGGCGAGGGCAGGTTTGCCCAGGGGTTTCCCAGTTTCGGGCCGGAGCGACGCGGGGCCCCTGTTGCCGCTTTCAACAGGGTTGACGATAAACAGATCAAGATTCGTTCCGGCATATACAACCCGGATGTTGTTGTCGTTCTTGATGAAAGCCTCATCGCGATGGTTGATGTGGCGGAAGGTCTGAAACGGACCGGGACGTTGATTGTCAACACGACCAGAAATCTCGAAGAGCTTCGGGCCAATATCACGTTTGAAGGCAGAATTGCCGTTTGCGACGCCACGGGAATCGCCTGGAAAGAACTGGGTGTTCCCATCACCAATACGACGATGCTTGGCGCCGTTGTCAGAATGTCCGCCGCGGTAAAACTTGAATCGCTGGACATCCCGATCAAGGAGCGGTTCGGCAGGCTGGCGATAAAGAACCAGACGGCTGCAAAACGGGCCTGGGACGAAGTCCGGATCATCAACGAGGGATAAAAATAAATCTTGAGGTATCATGATGGCAGATAAAAAGTGGCCTGAAACATGGCAGGAGGTCAATCCCGGCTGCATGGTTTTTCGCCCGGGAAGCGCCTCGGAGTATCATACAGGAAGCTGGAGGGCGAAACGCCCCATCTGGGATAAGGCAAAATGCATAAAATGCGGTCTTTGCTACATATACTGCCCTGAAGGGTGCATAACCGAGGATGCCGACGGTTTTTTTGAGGCGAATCTGGATTACTGCAAGGGTTGCGGCATCTGTGCAAAAGAGTGCTGGACAGGCGCCATAAAGATGGCGAATGAGGAGGGATAGTCCATGGGAAAAAGAATAGGAATGGAAGTCGCGGTTGCGGCATCGGAGGCAGCCGCCCTGTGCAGGTTTGATATGGCGGCCGTCTATCCCATTACGCCCCAGTCCCATATCGCCGAGCACCTCTCCGATATCGTGAACGACGGACGGGTGGACGCCTCTTTCATGACTGTGGAATCGGAACATTCCGCTTTGAGCGCCGTCATCGGCGCCTCGGCTGCCGGCGCACGGGTCATCACGGCAACAAGTTCTCAAGGTTTGATGTACATGAACGAAATCATGCCGATCGCCTCCGGAATGCGATTGCCGATCGTCATGCTTGTGGCGAACCGGGCCGTCTCCTCCCCGATCAACATCTGGAACGACCACAGCGACATCATGCCGATGCGGGATACAGGCTGGGTTACCTTTTTTTCGGACAACGGACAGGAAGCGGTTGACATGGTCATTCAGGCCTACAAGGTGGCCGAGCGCCGCGATGTGATGCTTCCCGTGAACGTCATGATGGACGGCTTCCAGTTGACCCACATGGTCGAGCCCCTCATCATGCCCGATCAGGAGGAGGTGGACCGTTTTCTGCCGCCTCTTGTTCCTTACGCGACGCTGCATCCGGACAAACCTGTTTCGATGGGGACTCTGGGGATGCCCGATATATTTACCGAATCCCAGAAATCCAAGGATGTGGCGCTGATAAACTCCATTAGTGTGATCAGAGAGGTATGGAAAGAGTGGGAGGAGCTGTTCGGCCGCAAGTATGAGCCGGTGCAGACCTATCTGACCGAAGACGCGGATGTGGCTCTGGTGACGATGGGTTCGATGGGTGAAACGGCCGAGGTTGCCGTCGATGAACTTCGCAAGGAAGGCATCAAGGCAGGTCTTATCAAGATCAAACTCTGGCGCCCCTTCCCGTTTGAAGACCTGAAAAATGCCGTCAAGGGGATTCGCGTCCTGGCGGTTACAGACCGGGCGGTTTCCTTCGGCGGGCCGGGCGGGCCTGTTTGCTCCGAGATCCGGTCTGCCCTTTATGATGAGCCGTCCCGTCCCGTGATAGTCAATTACATCATCGGGCTGGGGGGAAGAGATGTGCAGGTGGCTGATTTCATGACCATGGTGAAGAAGGCAGCCGCAGGGAAACTTTCAGAGCCTTATGAATATTACGGAGTGAGGGGATAATGACAACATCAACAATCAGCCCTAAGATTATAGAAAACTTTGATCTGTACGCCCCCAAGCTGGTAAGCAAGGAGGAGTTTTTCAGCCCCGGCCACCGCGCCTGTCAGGGTTGCGCGGAGGCGCTGGCCATCAGGCTTATGTGCAAGGCGCTGGGCAGGGATACGGTCATCACCAATGCCACCGGCTGCATGGAGGTTATCTCCAGCCTCTACCCCACGACCGCCTGGAATTTGCCCTGGATCCATGTGGCATTCCCCAATGCGGCGTCGGTCGGCTCCGGCGTGGAGGCGGGCCTGAAGGCGCTGCGCCGCAAGGGAAGGATCCCCGATAAGAGGGTGAAATCTGTCGCCATCGGAGGCGATGGCGGGACGATGGACATCGGTTTTCAGGCCCTGTCCGGGGCGATGGAGCGCGGTCATGACTTGCTTTACGTCTGTTTTGACAACGAGGCCTACATGAACACCGGCATCCAGCGCTCCAGCGGCACCCCTTTTCTGGCGGCGACAACGACCGCCCCCGCCGGGAAGGTGATCCCCGGCAATCAGGTATGGAAGAAAAACGTCATGGAAATCATGGTTGCCCATAATCTCCCTTATGTCGCGACAGCTTCTCCTGCCTATCCGATTGATTTCATGAACAAGGTCAAAAAGGCGCGCGAGGTGAACGGGCCGGCGTATGTCCACTGCCTGGTCACCTGTCCGACTGGATGGCGTTCGCCGTCGGATACGGCCATTCAGCTTGGCCGCCTGGCCTGGGAGACGGGCGTTTTTCCCATTTACGAGGTTGAGGACGGCAAGTATCGTTACACGCTGCCCGTCCCCGAAAAACGCCGACCGGTTGAGGATTACATGAAGGGCCAGGGACGGTTCCGCCATGTGACGCCCGATCAGATAAAGGTCATCCAGGAACGTGTGGATGTTGAATGGGAGGCGCTCAGACTCAAAGTCGAGAACTCCCAGTCCCGTACGGAGATCCGGGAACGGTTGAAGAAGTAGTGGATTATTTCCCTGAAACAAATGCGGAAGCCCGCAGGAAACGTGATGTTTCCCCGAAAACATAAGACGAGGTAGAAAGAGAATGGAAGAAAAGGTAAGTGAGATCGTGCAGGGCTATGGAGGCGACAAAAGCTACCTGGTTCCCATCATGCAGGACGTCCAGAAGGAGTTCGGTTACCTTTCCAGGGATGCCCTGACGGCGATCAGCGCCAATCTCGGCGTGCCGATAAGCCGTGTTTATGAAGTGGCGACATTTTACAAGGCCTTCAGCCTGAAGCCCAAAGGAAGGCATCATATCAGCCTCTGCATGGGCACGGCCTGTCATGTCCGCGGCGCCGAGCTGATATCCGGCAATATTACCGATATGCTGAAGATCAAGGATGGAGAGACCTCCGCTGACATGGAGTACTCTTTTGAGACGGTCGGCTGTCTCGGGGCCTGCGCCCTGGGGCCGATTATCGTGGCGGACGGCGAATATCACGGGGAAATGAATATCGCCAAAACGACGAAGCTCCTCAAGAAATTAGGGAAGAAGGTATAAATACAATGACGATAAAAATTAAATCCTTCGGTGAATTAAAGGAGTTGCAGGAGAAAATCAAGGCTGGTCGCGATCCCCGGAAGCCCGGCATTACCCTTTGCGTGGGGACCGGCTGTCTTGCCCATGGGGCGATGAAAGTGGCCGACGCCTTTCGTGAGGAAATCGACAAGCGGGGACTTTCCGTAAAGATCGACTTCCGGAAGACCGGGTGCCACGGTTTCTGCGAGCGGGGGCCGATGGTGATCATCTCTCCGGAGAACATCTTCTACCAGCATGTGAAAGTTGAAGATGTCGGCGATATTCTTGAAAAGACGATCCTGAAAGGAGAGGTGATCGACGGCCTGCTCTACGCCAATCCCCAGAGTGGGGAAAAATACGTTCACGAAGACGAGGTCCCCTTCTACAAATTGCAGACCAGGACCGTTTTCGGCATGAACAGCAAGGTCGATCCGAAAAACATGGAGGACTATCTCGCGGTGGACGGATACAGCGCCCTTGCGAAGGCCCTTGCCATGAATCCCGAGGATATTGTCCGCGAGGTGGTAACCGCCAACTTGAGAGGCCGGGGCGGCGGAGGATTTCCCGCCGGGCGCAAGTGGGAGGAGACCAGCAAGGCCAAGGGATCGCCGAAGTATGTGATCTGCAACGCCGACGAAGGGGATCCCGGCGCCTACATGGACCGCAGTCTTCTCGAGGGGAATCCGCACCTCGTCCTGGAGGGGATGATCATCGGCGCCTTCGCCATCGGCTCCAGCGAGGGATATATCTACGTCCGCAATGAATATCCGCTTGCCGTCGAGAACATCAACGTGGCAATTAAACAGGCGCGCGAGGCGGGGCTGCTCGGAGAAAACATTCTGGGCAGCGGCTTTTCCTTCGATCTGAAGGTGAACCGCGGAGGAGGCGCCTTTGTCTGCGGCGAGTCTTCGGCGCTGTTTGCCTCGCTGGAGGGAAGGGCGGGCGAGCCGCGCGCCAAGTACGTTCACGCGACGGAAAAAGGGCTTTACGACAAGCCGACCAACTTGAACAACGTCGAAACATGGGCGAATGTCCCTTTCATCATCCAGAACGGCGGCGACTGGTATGCCGGAATCGGCACCGATCACAGCAAGGGAACCAAGATATTCTCGCTTGTCGGCAAGATCAACAACACCGGTCTTGTGGAGGTTCCGATGGGAACGTCGATGCGCGAGATCGTTTTTGATATCGGCGGAGGCATTCTCAACAATCGGAAATTCAAGGCGATTCAGACCGGCGGTCCGTCCGGCGGCTGTATCCCCGAGGCGTATCTTGACATGCCGGTTGATTATGACGAACTGACAAAGGTCGGCTCGATGATGGGTTCCGGCGGCATGATCGTCATGGATGAAGGCACCTGCATGGTCGATCTGGCCCGGTATTTCACCAACTTCCTGGCCAGCGAATCCTGCGGCAAATGCGTCCCCTGCCGGGAAGGTCTCCAGCGGATGCGCGAGATTCTCGTTGACATCACCGAAGGAAGGGGGCAGGAGGCCGACATCGAGCTTCTCGAATCCCTCGGCGCAAGCATCAAGGACGGCGCGCTTTGCGCCCTCGGCAGCAGCGCCCCGAACCCGGTGCTGAGCACAATCCGTTACTTCCGTGACGAATACGAGGCGCACATCAAAGAGAAACGCTGCCCGGCGGGTGTCTGCAAGGCGCTCATCACCTACAGCGTTGACCCGGCAAAATGCACCGGCTGTACGCTGTGCGCGAAGGTATGTCCCGTGGGGGCCGCGACCGGCGAAAAGAAGAAGGTCCATGCAATCGATCCTGACAAATGCACGAGATGCGGCGCCTGCAAGGAAAGCTGCCAATTTGATGCTATCATCGTGAGGTAAAGGTAAAAAAAATGGTTAATCTGACGATAGACAACAGAAAGATTCAAGCGGAAGAAGGGCAGACCATCCTCGATGTCGCCCGGAAAAATGGCATAACTATCCCGACGTTATGCCACAATGACGCACTGGAGCCGTCGGGTTCATGCCGCATGTGCAGCGTGGAAATAGGGGAAGGGGCGAGGGCGAAGGTCGTTACCTCCTGCCTCTACCCGGTTGCCGAGGGACTGGTTGTGAACTCGGGCAGCGAGCGGGTAAAAAATGTTCGCCGCACGGTCATGCAGCTCCTGCTGGCCCGCTCTCCGGAGTCTGAGCAGCTTGCCCGGATGGCGGAGGATTTGGGGATTCATCCCGAGCCGCGTTTCAAGCCAAGCGAGGACGGCAGCAAGTGCATTCTCTGCCGCCTGTGCGTCCGCACCTGCGAGACGGTGGTCGGGGTGAGCGCGATCGGTTTTTCCTTCCGCGGCCCGGAAAAGAACGTCTGCACGCCGTTCCACGAATCCTCGAATATCTGCATCGGCTGCGGCGCCTGCGCCTCTGTCTGCCCGACGGGTCATATCGAGATGCATGTTTCGCCTTCCGGGGATGTCCGGACGATCTGGGGGCGCGATTTCAAGATGGCCGCCTGCTCGAAATGCGGCCTCTACTTCGCCCCCGAGGATCAGCTTACGTACATCAGCGGACGGACCGGGGTGCCGATGGAAGAGCTGATGGTCTGCTCAAGTTGCAGATAACGCGCGTTTTTTGACAAAATGACGTCAGCGCGGATCATCATAGTCCGTTCTGATGAAACATTTTTGCTCGTTAGGGGTGTCCTTCGGGACTGAGATGCCGGATTGCCGGCGACCCTTGACCTGATCAGGGTAATGCCTGCGTAGGGAAATGAGCCGGATTTAAGGTTTACTTAAAAAGGCCGTTTCCCATTTTGGGGGCGGCCTTTTTTAATTGGGGACATCAGAGCCAATTGCAAAAGTCCCTGTGCGTCATACCGTCGAAAGACGGTATCCAGTATTTTCGATATCTTCTGGGCCCCGGCTTTATGAACATGAAGCTTCTCTTTCGCCGGGGCGACGGATTAGCTTAGTTTTGCAATGGGGACATCATACTGTTTTTTGTCGCGGATCCAAAGACTTCATGGAGGAAGAAGATTTGATGCAGAAAAAAAACATCGATTATACGCTGTATCTGGTGACGGACAGGCGCTGGCTGGGGAAAAGAAGCCTCGCCGACGCCGTGGAAGAGGCGATTGAGGGCGGCGTTACCATGGTGCAGCTCCGGGAAAAGGAGATGTCGTCGCGCGCGTTTCTGGAAACGGCGCTCGCGGTGAAAGAAGTTACGGACAGGTACGGGATTCCGCTTGTCATAAACGACCGGATTGACATCGCCTATGCCTGCAATGCCGACGGGGTTCATCTCGGCGCCGACGATCTGTCCATTTTTGTTGCCCGTGAGATTCTGGGCGCGGATAAAATTGTCGGGGCTTC
>DYTH01000041.1 GCA_020726025.1 Syntrophus aciditrophicus
TTAAACCTTATTTCGGCGGGAGAAAATCACATGTTTCTGGTATTGTCAAGAAAATAATGCACGCACCCCTAGGTAAGCGACAAATTTAAGGGCCTGTCATCAAATAACCTGGACAAGATTTCACGCTTTCCCCCGATGTTCTCGAAAATCCTTCCAGCGGTTGCTCATCCCATGGTTCAGTTGCACGGAGGAATTGACAGGCAGGCGCAGGGACGTCTCTGGGGCAGCAAAACACTTCAATTTCGCCCCGAGAGAAAAAGCTCCCCGACACGATCGGCAATTCCGGAGACGTCGTTTCGGTCAAAACAGAGAACACCTTCCGGACAGGAAATCGTGCTGTCAACGGCAAGGGCGATCAGGTTGTCTTCCTGACCGGTGAGCCGTTCCCGTTTCAGCTCGGTTCGATAAACTTCAATCTTCGGAAACGGATTTTCCTTGAAACCCTCCGCAAGGACGATGTCCGCATCGCGGATGTATCGACTGGCAAGTTCTTCTATCCCGTAATCGCTCTCCACATCCTCGATGACGGCTACCTTACGCGGCGACGCAACAACCGTCGTCACCGCGCCTGCCTGCTTGTGCCGCCAACTGTCCTTCCCCTCGTGGTCGATTTCAAAGCCGTGACGGTTGTGCTTGATCGTGGCAATTCGGTATCCCCGGATGGTCAGCTCGGCAATCAGCTTCTCGATCAGCGTGGTCTTGCCGGAATTCGACCAGCCGACAATGGAAACAATCGGAATCATATGTTACCCACAAATTTAAAAAGGACGCGCCGTCATCCGTTTTTTCCGGGAATGACGGCGCGCACCATAATTTTCAGCAATCAGAACGTTATCTGCCTGAATTGCGTCATCGGATGATTCCCATTCCCGCAAGTACCGACAGCATCACCGCCGCGGCGATAACCGAGCCGATCTGGCCGCCGGCATTGGCGCCCATCGCGTGCATCAGCAGATAACTCTTTTTATTCCACCGGGCGCCTTCGCGCTGGACGACACGCGCGGCCATCGGAAACGCGGAAATTCCCGCCGCCCCGATCAACGGGTTGACCTTTCCTCCAGTCATGACGCTCATCAGCTTGCCAAACAGCACGCCGCACACTGTATCTAAACAGATCGCCAGAAAGCCAAGCGCCAGGATGATCAGCGTTTCGCTTCTGATGAAGGCGCTTCCGACCATCGTCGCGCCGATCGTGAGTCCGAGAAAAAGTGTCACAATGTTGGCTATCTCATTTTCCGACGCCTTGGTGAGACGACTTACCACCCCGGATTCCCGCATCAGGTTTCCCAGCATGATGGTGCCGAGCAAGGGGAGTCCCTTCGGGGCAATAATGCCGCCGAGGATCGTAATCACGAGAGGAAAGAGCATTTTGGTCGTCCTGGAAACCGGCTTGGCTACCGACTTCATGACGATTTCCCTCTCTTTTTTGGTGGTAAGAAACCGCATGATCGGGGGCTGAATAATCGGCACCAGCGACATGTACGAGTAAGCCGCGACCGATACGGCCCCCAGCAGGTGCGGGGCATATTTGGAGGTTACATAGATGGCGGTCGGCCCGTCGCAGGCGCCGATTATCCCGATCGAAACCGCGTCTAATTGCGGGAACCCAAGCGCCAGGGCAAGAATCAAAGTCAGGAAAATACCGAACTGACCCGCCGCTCCCAGAAGAAAGGTCGAAGGCTGGGCAAGGACAGGACCGAAATCGGTCATCGCCCCGATACCGACAAAGATCAACAGCGGGAAGAGTTCCGTCGCAATCCCGGCGTTGTACAGCGACCGGATAAAACCCTCCTGACTCATCACGTCGGAAAGGGGTATATTGGCCAGGATACAGCCGAATCCTATCGGCACCAGGAGAAGCGGCTCCGCATCCTTCTTTATTCCGAGGTAAAGCAGCCCAAAGCCCACAAACAGCATGATGGTATTGCGCCATTCCCCGGCAAGCATCTGAAATCCGACGGTGAGGCCGCCAAAACCGCTCATAATTGCATCTATCATCGCCTAAGCCTCCTTCTTCGCCGGTTTTTCCGGGAAGAGCTTCCCCAGAAGCCCCATGACGAGACTCATAAGCCAGAGGACGACGATCGTACCCCCCATTCCGCAGATCAGCATCGTAATGCCAAATGTTACATTATCCATGAACTACCTCCCCGACAATCGCTTGAACAATAAGTCGCCATATATTTTTTCGTCCGCGTCTCCCGCCCGGATGATCAGATTGATATTGTCTGAAATAAAACGGGGTTTGAAAGCGGAGCTTCACGTTCATCAATATGCATGCAACCCCTCTTCCCGTGACAAAAAGAGGGGTTGCGAAACATGATCACCTGGAATAATCAGGCGGGACGTGGAAGGCCCTTGACGATCTGCGAGCGGATCAGACGGGGCAGCATCATGTGATGACGCGGGCAGATGGAACGGGGATTCTGGTAGGCGCCGTTAATAAACGCCACCATGTAGCGGCGGAGTTCCGCGAATCGCACCACTTCATCGACAAAACCGGTTTTGGCGCAGTAATAGGGGCGTGAGGTCTCTTCGTAGTGTTTGACCATCTCATTCATCTTGTCGATGATCGGCCCGAGCGGACGTCCGGCGTCTTTTTCCTTCACCAGCCGACGCGCATAACTTGCCGCTGCGGCTGTTTCCCCGTGCATGACGTCGATCTCCGTGGAAGGAACGCCCAGAGTAAAGACGTTGTTGTTGTTGGCCGTAGGCCCTCCCATGACGTAATGGGCCGCCGCCGTCCCCTTGCGCAGGACGACGAGCATCATCGGCACTTCGGTCTGCTCGATCGAGTAGTTCAGCGACTGCCCCAACCCCAGCAGTTCGGCCTTTTCCGCGATATCGCCGACGTCGATTCCCGAGGTATCCTGGAACCAGATGACCGGGACACGGTCCCGTCCGCACTGGGTGACAAACTCGTTCATCTTGATGAGTCCCTGGCGGTAGAGCTTTCCGCCGACGCCGATGTACTGATTGGTGTATTCCGGATAATCGGGAATAAGACCCTGGCGGTTGCCGATCACCCCGACCAGAAATCCATCGACCTTGACAAGCCCTGTGTAAATCTCCGGGCCAAAGTCGGGGCGGAACTCCAGGTGCTCGGAATTATCGACCAGGCGTGCGATAACATTATCGAAGTCGTAGGCGGCCTTCTGGTTCATCGGAACAATATAGCCAACCTCTTCGGGACTGAACTTCGGCTCGGCCGGCTCCGCAACCCGGAAAAAGCGGGGGCTGTAGCCCGGCATCTCGGCCATGTAACCCTTGAGGGCATCGAGAACCTCGATTTCCTTCTCGAAAACGGCGGTGAAAAAGCCGGTCTCATCGTAATGAATCTTCGCGCTGCCGGGCGGCACTTCCTTGAAGTGTCTCGTCGCCTCGATCAGCGCCTCCGCGCCCGCCTCGTCGAAGGAACCCTTCGGACTCATGCCGCTGACGATTCCACCGCCGCCCACGGCAATATTGGCCTTCTTGTGGGCCAGAAGAATCGTCGGGCTGATCCCCTGATACCCGCCCCCAGCGGGGTTTGTTCCATAAATGCCGGCCAGTACCGGGATTCCCATCTGCTCGAGCTCCGCGTGACGGTAGAATGTCGTTCCTCCGCCGCGACGATTGGCATAGACCTTCTCCTGCTCGGGCAAATTGACGCCGGAGCAGTTGACCAGCCAGACCAGGGGCAGGTTGAGGTTCTTGGCAAGGTCCGTGACCAGCAGGTTGTTCTCCGCCTGACCGGCAATCCAGGCGCCCGCCATCCATTTGTTGTTGAATCCGACAAGGACGCACCACTTGCCGGAAATTCTTGCCAGGCCATCCACAATATTGGTGCTTCCCGACGTCTCCTGGCCGGGATCAAAAATCGTATGGAGCGGGCAGAAGGTGCCGGGATCGACGATGTATTCGATCCGCTCCCATACCGTCATCTCGCCGCGTTCATGGATTTTTTCAACCGGAAGGCCGTAGTTCTTGATACGTTCGGCTTCCGCGTCAATCGTCTTCATCACTTCCTCGGCTTTGGCCGCGCTCTCCTTCATTCTGTCGATCTGGGCCGGACGAAGCGGCTTGCCGAAATCGTCCATCTTTTCAAAATATGGTCTCATTAGTACTTTTCCTCTCCTGTCTCTGAATTTAATCAGCCACCGCTTCGGGCGGGTGGCTGTCAATTTTTAACGGTTTGCCTTGCGGATTCCCAACTGATCCTGGGCCAGAATAAACTTGCAGACATTGGCCGATCCCTCCACCATCGCGTAGGTGGGCGCGTCGCGGTAGAAACGGGCAACGGAATACTCCGTGGAATATCCGTAGGCGCCGAGTATCCGCATCGCGTACTGCGTCGCCTTGTAGGCAAGTTCGCCGGAAAGATACTTGGCCAGCGCCACTTCCTGGTTGTTGTTGAGATCCCCCTGATCCTTCTGCCAGGCAGCGCGGTAAACCATGTAGCGGGCAGCTTCCGTCTCGGCGACAAGCTGGGCAATCATGTCCTGATTCATCTGGAAATATCCAATAGCCTGCCCGAACTGTTCGCGCTCCATCGCGTATTTGGTGATGATGTCGAGGCACGCCTGGGCGACGCCGATTCCACCGGCCGCCGCGGACAATCTCGTCTGGGCAAGGGAGCCGAAAACGATCTTCGCGCCGTCGCCCGGTTTTCCGAGGATATTCTCCTTGGGCACCCGTGTATTTTCCAGAATGATCTCGCCGGTCGGCGAGGAGCGGGAACCGAGCTTGTCCAGATCGGTTACTGTAATATCGTTGAAGTTTTCCAACTCGAGCACAAAAGCGGAAAGTCCCCTTCCCTTCGCGGCACGGTCCGTGTAGGCATAGAAAATATTGATCCCGCCGATCGTGGCGTTGGATATCCAGGTCTTGGTGCCGTTCAGAAGCCAGTGATCCCCCTTGTCTTCCGCAGTCGAGCGAATCGCCATGACGTCGGAGCCGGCCTGCGGCTCGGTAATGGCAAAGGCGCCCAGCATATCGGCGGCGACCAATTTGGGGATGTATTTCTGCTTCAGCTCCTCCGTACCGTAGCGGTATATTGTGAACGCGCACCCCAGCTCCTGCATATTCACCTGAACGCGCAGCGAACTCGACGCACGGGCGATCTCTTCGGTGATAATCATCGCCGCAAGCCATCCCATGTTGTTTCCGCCGTACTCCTCCGGGATCACCGTACCGAAAAGCCCCATATCGCCCATCGGCTTGATGACTTCCTTGTAGGGAAAATAGTGGTTTACATCCCATTCATCCGCAAAAGGGGCGATCTTCTCAGCGGCAAAAGACCGCACCGTATCCCTCAACATCACCAGCTCTTCCGATAATCCAAAATCCATTCCCAATCTCCTTTTCTGCAATTTATTGGCAATCCCTGATCATACCCCGTACGGGAGCCACCTTAAAAAAAACGCCTTGCCTTTATAATTTTTTATTCTCATATTTGTCCGTCAGAGGGACATGCGGCGCCTGTCCTTATTTTCACGCCTTGCGGAAGACGTAGTTGATCTGGCCGTTCGGCAGGTGGTTGACCTCGGCTTTCATCTCCATGCCGACCTTCAGATCATCATCGGTGAGATCACCGGCAATACGCCCGAATACCTTGTAATCACCATAATCCAGAAGGGCGATCGAGTAGGGAAGGTCGCCCTCGAATCCCACCGGGGCATACCGGAGCGTGCTCCAGGAAACAAGCTTCCCGGTTCCGGCAACTTCAAACCACTCCATGTCGCTGGAAAGGCAGCCGTAGCAATCCGCGCGCGGGGGGAAGAAAACCATTCCGCACACCCGGCAGCGGGTGCCCATAAGCTTTCCCTGTTCGAGATAGTCAATGAAATCATTTGTTTTTGTCAGGGAGGTGAAGCTTACCGTCCCGAATTTACTGAAACGCACATCCGCCTCTTTCTTTTCGCTCATCTCTACCTCCCCAGTATCGTGACGTTTCCGTACAGGCCGACGCCGCCTATGTTATGGATAAGACCAATCTCCGGATCCTTCACCTGCATCCCCCCCGCCTCGCCCCGGAGCTGCAGGACGATCGTTCGAATCTGCGAACCACCGGTCGCGCCGATCGGATGCCCTTTGGAGAGCAGTCCCCCATCGACATTCACAGGGATGCTTCCTTCCTTGTAGGTCTCCTTGCTGCGGATCAGGTCTCTACCCTCGCCCGGCCTGGCAAAACCGAGGTCCTCGTAGGCCATCATCTCGGCAATCGTGAAGCAGTCATGCACTTCGGCCACGTCGATGTCCTTCGCCGCGACGCCGGCCATCCTGTAGGCCTGTTCGGCAGAGGCGCGGGCAACGAAAAGGCCGGAAAGGGAATCGCGCCCCGCCATGTTCACCGGGGCGGTCGCCGAACCGAGCCCCATGATCCAGACGGGTTTCTTGCTGAAGGCCCTGGCCTTTTCCTCACTGGCCACGATGATGCAGGAGCTGCCGTCGGCGTTGGCGCAGCAGTCCCCCACCCGAAGCGGCGAGGCGATGGGGCCGGACATGGCGGTTCCCGGCTGCGAAAACATCTCGAGCGTTACCCCCTTGCGATAGACGGCCTTCTCGTTTCCTTGACCGTATGTTCCTGATTTAACACGAATAAGCGCCAGATCCTCGGATGTTGTGCCGTACCTTGCCATGTGCGCCTGGGCGTGCATCGCGTAGTAGGCCGGCATCATCGTGCCGAAGGGGCTTTCCCACTGGATGTCGGCGCCGCGCCCCATTCTCTCCTGCGATTCAGCGGAGGAAATTTCCGACATCTTCTGGAAGCCGACGACCGCCACCACATCGTGGAGCCCGGAGGCAACCAGCGCGTAGGCCGTCCGGAGGCCCATGCTGCTCGACGAGCAGAGGCTCTCCACATAAAATGTCGGCTGCGGGTTCAAACCGAGATATTCGGCCAGAACGCCGGCCGGCGAGCGCTGCTTGTCGTATTCGGGCGCGGAACAGATGACCGACGCGTCGATATCGGAGGCCTTGATTCCCCCATCCTGCATCGCCTCTTTGAAACCCTCGAAGGCAAGCTCCCTTACCGACCCGGGATAACTCCGGACGAAGGCGCTTTGCCCCACGCCTATGATTGCAACCTTTCCCATGATTCCTCCTGATTTTATATTGATGGTGTACCCGCTATTTAGGCTCAAGCGCCTTGACCAGCGAACGGATCGTCGAATTGTACGGCGTCTCTATCCCGGCTCGCTGCCCATACTCGATGAATTTCCCGTTCATGAAATCCACCTCTGTCCTGCGCTTGTTTTCAATGTCGATCAGCATCGACGGCTTGTGATTGCCTGCCGTGCTCATGTATTCGATAGCCTCCCGGTAAAAATTCCAGCCGAGATTGATTTCGTTTGCCCGGGCAACCCGGACGCACTCCTTGACCAGGTTGTCAATCACCTGGAAGACAATCGGATCGCCCATCGCCTGGGACATTGTATATCCAGTGATCGCACAGACAGGGTTCATGCAGGAGTTGAGGATTCCCTTGTACCAGACCTTCGAGGCGATGTCGTCAACCCTTTCGGTTGTCAATCCGCCCCTGGAAAGCGCCGCCGCGATGGCAATGGTGGCCTCCTTTGAAGCCGGATCCAGTTCCTGGATGAAATGGGGCGGATGATGAAACGGCATGGTCACATGCCCGGGCTCCACAAGACCGCACCCGTAATTTACGACTGCCCGCATGACCGCCTTTTTCCCCAGCGCATCGGCCAGGACAAGTTCGGTGTCGATGCCGTTCTGCCAGCTTACGACGTACATCCCCTCCCTGTGAAATTCCTTGATCGCCGAAGAGATGAGCGGCAGGGCGTTGGCCTTGACCATGATGAAAACGACATCCGGCTTGTGAATGGCAAGATCATCAATATTGGTGATGGTTCTGGTAACCTTCTGCTGGAGATTTTCCGCTCCCTCAATGATGATTCCGCGGTCTGTCGCATTCTTGAGCAGATCAGGAATAACATCACAGAGAGTCACTTCATAGCCTGCCTTTGCCAGAAAAGCGGCGACTATGGAGCCGACGCAGCCTGCTCCGACAACCGCGAAAGACCTGGGGACAAAGCCTGCTTGTTTCTTCATAACAGCCTCCTCACTATTTTCAATTAAATCACTAATTTTTGATTATGAACATGAAGGCACACTTCCATTGCTCCCATGCATAGCCCTGAAAATTGAATTTACTCTCTTGTATCAAGAACCCCGAACGCTTCCGCGTCAAGAAGCTTGACCCCGGTTTTCTGCAGAATCTCGATTGCCTTGTCGTTGTCGCTGAAACGGAAAATCATCACCGCGTTGTCTGCCGAAAATCCCGTAAATGCATAGGTATAAAGAACATTTATTTTTTTACTCAACAGCGGCTTCAACAATTTGGCAAAACTCCCCGGTTTGTCGGCAATCTCCACGGCCACCACTTCATCGACGCGGGCGGGAAGACTTTTTTCCATCATGATGCGCCGGGCGCTTTGAACATCGGAAACGAGGAGGCGAAGCTGTCCAAAATCTCCCGTATCGACAAGCGACAACGCCCTTAAATTGATCCCCGCATTGGCCAGCGCCTCAGTCACCTCCAGCAGGCGCCCAGGTGAATTTTCAATAGATACAGTTATTTGTTTTAATTTCATACATCCTCCTTAAAATATTTATGAATGCTCGGCGGTAACTGTTGTCAATAAAGAAAAATAACAGAGAATGTCAAGGAAAAACCGTCGATCGCCAATAATATTATTTCAGCATTTATCCCTGTCAGCAAATATCCCTTGAACCCTCCCCGAAAAGGTTGTATAAAAATCGGCAAATAAGGAAAAGCAAGGGAGATTAACAACATGGCAACTATCCTGAAAGATTCTCTGAGGACAATACAAAGTCATCGCTCACTGAATCCTCAGTATGTAGAGCTTCTCGATATCCTGGAGGAAATTCTCATCCTCCGCGAGGAATACCGGCGTAAAATAAAGACGGACATCTTTCCGGTTGACGCAAGACTGATCAGGGCAAAGGTAGAAGGGGGATTCCCCCTCGTCGATTTTTCACACGAAGACTACGACCTTTCCCAACCGCAGGAGTACTTCCTTGCCCTCCTGAAGATAGCTGAAAAAAGGGCTCCGGGGGAAACCGGGGAGATGGCTGAAAAGATTAAAAATGGGGAGGTTCTGTTCAGTGATCTGATCTACGAATCGTTTTATCAGGACGTGGAGGAAAAAGAGCTGGAAAAAAGCGAAGAAGAGGATGTGGCCTTCGATCTCGTGGAGCTTTTTATCGAGGAGAGCCTTCGTCCCGCTCTGGAAATAGTCTCCTCCGCCTATGGCGATACGATAAGAAAAATCGGCTGGCAGGAGGGGTATTGTCCCATCTGCGGGAGAGAGCCGAAAATCGGTGAAATAAGGGGCGAGGGGGAAAATCGTTTCCTCTTCTGCAACCAGTGCGGATTCGACTGGCAATTCGAGCTGATCAAATGCCCCTTCTGCGGAAACGAGGAACAGCAGACCCTCGCCTATTTCACGATTGAAGGAGATGAACATTACCGGGTGGATGTCTGCAATAAATGCAAGCGTTATGTCAAGATGGTTGACTTCCGGCAGACAGGCAAGAAGGTGGACCTCGATGTCGAGGACATCGCGACGCTCCATCTCGACATGCTGGCAAATGACGAAGGTTATGAATAGGACGGCCAACCGGAGTCATGAAAGATAAAGATATCGGGAAAATCATAGGGTTGATTGAATCAGAGCTTGCCGGAAGGGAGCTTCCAATCGTTACGCTTCTGGCCGAAGAAAAAAGCGACCCCTTCAAAATACTTGTTTCCACCCTGTTGAGCTTGAGGACAAAAGACGAGGTAACCGCTCTGGCAACGGAAAGACTTTTCGCCCTTGCAAAGACGCCGGAAGAGATGGCAAAGCTGACAAAAGAGACTATCCAGCAGGCGATCTATCCGGTCGGCTTTTACCGCAACAAGTCCGGAACGATTCTCGAAGTATGCCACACACTGATGGAACGCTACAACTCCCGCGTACCGGACAGCATCGATGAACTCCTCACGATGCGGGGGGTGGGCAGGAAAACGGCGAACCTTGTCGTGGCGCTTGGGTTTAACGGTCCAGGCATCTGCGTGGACGTTCACGTCCACAGGATATCCAACCGGCTTGGTTTTGTCGAAACAAAAACGCCGGAGGAAACCGAACGCGTCCTCCGGGAAAAACTGCCGACGCAATACTGGATAAAATACAACACGCTGATGGTCTCGTTTGGGAGAAATATCTGCCGCCCGGTTTCCCCCTTATGCAGTCTCTGCCCGGTATTTGGCTTCTGTGAACGAACAGGCGTAAAGAAAAGCCGTTGAAAAAAATCAGGCGACAAGGAAGCCGGGAACTCTTTTTGTAAAGACAAAATCGTTTAAAAAGCAGCTCAGCAATCCTGAACTAACATTTTTTAAAAGAAAGGATGGTGGCGCATGAGTCAGGTTGAGGTTTTTGAAAACAGAAAGGCGGTGCTGGGAATCAACAGCCTGGGGAGAATAGGAAAGCTCTCCCTCTGGCACCATGTCGGCAGAAAGTACTTCCAGGAAATCGTCGTCAACCTTGGACGCGATGTTGGCTCCGGGCTGTCGTCCATCGCCCAGATTATTGAAAAAGACGCGACCTACGGAAACATCCACAGATTTCTCTACGGCATAAAGTCACAGCGAATCATCCAGATCGTCAATGAGGATAAAGGGGAACTCCTCATTGACGGCATCCCGGTAAAAATTTTACGGACGGCGAGGAACCCCTCTGAAATTGCCTGGCGCGACTACGGCGCGGACGTTGTTGTTGACTGCACCGGCAAGTTTCAGGACCCGACGCTGCCGGCGGACGAAAAAAACGGCTCCCTGCGGGGGCATCTCGCAGGCGGGGCTAAGGTTGTGATAAACTCCTCGGCATTCAAGATCAAAAACAAGGCCCTGCCCATGCCGGATGAGGCGATCACAATGATTTACGGCATAAACCATACGGCGTTTGATTACAAAAAACATCAACTTGTCTCCGCCGCATCCTGCACCACAACGGGCCTGGCGCACATGCTGAAACCGCTTCTCCAGGAAGAAATGACAAGCAGGATCCTTACCGCCTCGATGTCAACAATTCATGCGGCAACAAACACCCAGAGCGTTCTCGATAAAACGCCGAAGGCAGGGGAAAAGGACCTGCGTAAAAACAGAAGCACGCTGAACAACATTATCCTGACATCCACAAACGCCGCCGAGGCGCTCATCCAGGTTATCCCGGAGATCGGGGACATCGGTTTCATGGCCGATTCCATCCGGGTGCCGACGACCACGGAATCCCTGATCGTTCTGAACGTGACCTTTCCGGCGCCGAAAAACGGCGACGCCACGCTTCTCAACCGCAACACACTGAACGAAATCTACAAAAAGGCCGATGCGGGCGACCCGGAACATCTGCTGGTCTATTCGGAAGAACAGAACGTCCCCACCGACCTCATCGGAATGGACGCGGCGATTGTCATCGAGGGTCAGTTCAGCCATACCCGGACGGCCTTCATAGAACTGGACCTGTCGGATATACCCAGCTTTGTGGAAGCCTATTTCGGAACGATGGAGAAGATGCGAATTCGCATGCCCGTTGTGCACGCGAAGATATTCGGCTGGTACGACAATGAATACGGAAGCTACACCAACCGCCTTGGAGATTTGACAACCTGCATTCACAAAAACATTAATCTTTGAGCGGATGCCTGCAGCAAGGAACGTACAGCAAAAGATTGCACCGATAAAAACTTAACGACGTCCAAGGATAACGGGTTGATTGCTTCCGGGAGATCAACCCGTTATTTGTCAGCATTCCCTGATTTCATGCTTTCCCAGATAGACCGCGCCCGTCCAGCCGTCGATGCTGATAAAATCACCACCGCGGATCGTCCTGCCATTGATCTCGCTGTAGCCATCGGCTTCAAAAACGCGAAGCTTGCCCAAACCAACCACGCCGACCTTCTTGAGCTGGGGAATGGTAACCGCCGCATGGGACGTGCCGCCGCCCCGGGCGGTCAGGATGCCGTCCGCCTTCAGAATAATGCCGACATCGTCCGGCACCGTGTCGGGGCGAAGCAGAATAAGAGCCGTCTCTTTCTCGCTTTCCCGAAAATACAGTATCTCCTCTTCGGTATAGACAGCCCGCCCGGTCAGGGCGCCGCCGCTGACACCGATCCCCGCCCCGAGGAACGACTCCTCAAAGTCGGCGCCTCCGATAAAGATTCGGGTATGCCTGTTTTCCCGCTGCACCATGTCGCGCGTCTGAAGGATAAAGAGGCCTTCTCTCGTCGCGTTTTCAAAGGTAAACTCAATCTCCTGATGGTTGAACCCCTTGTCGTAAATCAGCATTTCAGCAATGCGCACCAGCTCTGCGTATATTTCCGGGAATTTGTTCTGCAGCGACAGGGCGGCCTCCCTTTTTTCGGAGATTCGCTGTTTTTCGGATACGGGATAGGTCTCGACGAGCCCGGAAACAATATCGTCGCCCTGCACGCAGAAAATGAAGTCGCCGTTTATCGCCACATCCTGCGAAGAACCCCTGGGATCGCGTGTAAAAATTACGCCTGATCCTGAGTTTTCGTTAAGGTTTCCAAATACCATCGCCTGCACCATGACGGCCGTTCCCCATTCGTCGGAAAGGCGCGCCTGATGGCGGTAAATTCGGGCCTGTTCCGAATTCCAGGAGGCAAAGACCTCAAGGACTGCATGGTGAAGCTGCCCATAGGGGTTTTCCGGAATCTTGATGCCGCGTTCCATAATGGCGGCCCGGTAGGCAAGCGCGACCATTTTCATCTGCTCTTTGTCAAAAAGGAACTTTTTCGTCACCAGGTAACGTTCTTTGAAACGGGCGATGATCTCATCGAAAATATTTCTTTCCAGCCCCTGAAACATGCCCCAGGTCTGCAAAAACCGCCGGTAAGAATCCCAGGCCGCCCATTGATGCTTGTTTTTACGCGACAATCCCTCGGCAATCGTTTCGTTGATGCCGACATTAAGAAATGACCGCATCATTCCCGGAAGGGAAATAGTCGCCCCGCTTCTCACCGATAAAAGAAGGGGATTGTCGGGATTTCCGAACACCTTTCCCGTGACTCTCTCCAATTCCTTAATTTCTTTATAAACTCTGAGTTTCAGGTCGTTGTAGATGCTCTTGTGTCCCAGGACGCCTTCGTAACCGCGAAACACCTCGGTGGTAATCACAAAACCCGGCGGGACAGGAAGATTAAGAGAAATCATCTCTTTTAGCATATAAGCCTTGTTGCCGATCATGATCTGATTATCCACCCTCTTGTTTTTCAGATACAGGGAGGAGACGGCCAGTTCCGGCGAATAAGCCATGACGTGATTGAGAATGTTCCGGTCGTTCTTGAATTTCTCCATATCGGCGCTCAGGGCATCGATTATTTTATTGACGAAACGATCGAGCGGTTGAATTCCAAAAGCGGAAGAGATGATCGAACGACTGAAATTCTCCGAACTCTGATACAGTCTCTCCGTGTCGCCGGATTCCCCGTCGCTTCCTCCCTCGGCAAGTTGAGAAAAAATAACGGGAAGATTGGCGCTGTGAACATCGATATAATAATCGCGAATGATATCCTGAATACCCCAGGAGATAAAATGCAGGATGTCGAAATATTGATCGATTGTGAACTGTTTTATCTGGAGGGCGCTGGTAAAAAGTTTGAGCTTTCCCACCAGGCCTTCCGTGGCCACCCCTTCCAGATCGAGCGCCTTAATGTACAGCCAGAGATACTTATGAATCTTGACCAGGGAGCTTTTTGTTATGAACCTCAGGTTGATCGATTCAAGCAGCCGCTCCAACAGGACCGTGGCAACACTCTCCAGTCGAAAAGTCAATCCCATGGCTTCGAATTTTTCTTCGCGGTAGGTTCCGTACATGGAGGGGATGCCGACCGCCAGATGCCGTTTATAGTATATTTCTTCAACATACCGGGTTTTCTGCGGAGAGAGGATGTGGTTTTTCAAAATCGTCAACATCTCCAGAACGAGGCTGAGACTCCTGTAGCAGTCCCTCCTTTCCATGGAACGTCTGAATGAATTGACTTTTCCCCGGCCGAAGAAACCGCTCTTTTCCAGCCCGTCGATAACATCGATATTCTGAAGAAAATACTTCCGGTGGAGCGCCTGATACAGCCGTATCATCAGCGCAGCGCGTTTCTTTTCCCGGTCGCGGACAGCGGCTATGGCGCTTAGCTCCTTTTCCATCTTCAGGTCGTCCCAGACCAGCAGGGCTGATGGATCCCCGTGTATTTTCGAAAAGAGTCTCGTGAAAATGATCTGAAGATCCGAAAAATACTCGCCGGAAGGGTTGATTTCCCGGTAAACCTCTTCAGGAAGACGCGCTTTCAGAGCTGTCTTGTCCCCGGACTGCCAGTAACGGAAGATATCCTCGATGAAGGGAACCAGCAGGCTGTTGCTTTCAACGTGGAACTGCTTCCTCACAAAGTGGATAAGCTTGTCATTACGGGAGGACAGTTCATCGACTTCGGTTGATAAAGTGCGCAGTTCTCCCTCGGCGCCGATCTCTTGAAAATAAACGGGAAATATCCTGAGAAGCTGTTTTATTTTGTTATATGCCGGCAGGATATCGGCGTTCAGCAGATTGGAAATATCCTTCTGCAGCAGATCGGCGTCGCTGACAAACACCCCCCCCAGCTTCAGGTTTAAAATGAGGGCGGAGAGAAGCTTTTTGGTCCATCTCGGCTTCATCGCAATGATTTCAAGCCAGGAGCGAATGTTTTTTATGTGGGCAGGGTTTACCTGTATTTGCCAATCGGCAGTCGCCCCTTTGACATCCGGATGCTGAAACCCGAAGGCTACAAGTTCTTCAATGAATGCATCCACAAGGGCATGGTTGTTAAGCCTGAAGACCTCTCTGGCCAGTGTCGAAATGCAGTCAAGAACAGCATTCCGGTAGGGATCATGCACGGCCGGCTTTCTGAGAAGGCTGAATATATTGCGAATGAAATCATTTAGTTCATCTTCATTTTCTTCCTGCAGCGCCATCGAAAGACACCGGTTAATTTCGGTAAAAATCGCATTTCGCTGCTCGGCAAGGCCGTCAACGCCCATCATCTTGAAAAGAAACTCGAGTTTCACCAGATAACGGCGACCGGAAAAAGCTGCCGATCGTTCAATTTCATCGGCAACTGCCATATAACTATTGGCAATCAGAGCATGATCCGGGAGTGCAAGAAATGCCCCTGTTTTTTCGTCGATGGGGTCCTTTTTGCTCTGCACTTCTTCCAGCGCGGCCAGCAGAACGGCAGTATGTTCATGCGAAAGAGGCGCGACCAGAGCGCCCCAGGAGGCGGCTGACTTTCCATCCTCGGCATCCCGTGGCAGCCAGCGGGCCGGGTCCGGCTGTTCAAGCCAGAAGGAATATGTCGCCTTCAGCGAAAAATAGAGAATGGCGGCCGCGTCCCTCTTGAAGTCCTCCGTCATCCGACGTTCCGTTACCATGCGGACAATATCTCTGGCATAACCTGAAGATCTCTTGAACAAATGATTCTGCTCCGCGGCAAGGCGGGTAAGCCGGGTGATGATTCCTGAAATCAAGGGAAGATTTCTTTCGAGATGTTTTCCACTCCTGGCAAGAATGGTGTCGAGAAACTCCATGCAGTGACGGACGGCGTCATCCCTTATTTCTTCGCCGGCAACAGGGGATGTGATAACGTCAAAATAAACATCGGCAAATGACTGAAGGGCCGGAAGTCCGCCTGCATGGCTGTTGAAATAGTTGAAATCCCCGATGGAGAGCGTCCTCAACTGCTGCAGAAGATACCCGTGATTCACATAAGGATGATGAAGCTCCCGCAGCATCTCTTCCGTGCGTTTACCCGCTGCGCTGTGGGAAGCGGCAACGGCCAGCAGGTCGCTGTAACGTTCCGGAATTTCAACATCCGACCGCGTCCGCTCAAGATTGATTTCAAGGGCGGTCAAGAGCCTTTTCTCTTCGATTTCTTCCATGTCCGGAGATTACTCGAAGAGAAAAAATATTGCAATTTTTAACTGCGCGTATGGAAAATTCATAGTATCCAGAGCCCGTTGCAAAACCAGCCTATTTCGTCACCCCGGCGAAAGCGAAGCTTGATGAACTCGTCAAAAGTCCAAAAACCGTCATTCCGGCGAAAGCCGGAATCCATAAGTGACTAAATTCACTGGATTCCGTGTCAAGCACGGAATGACAAAAGGGGACAAAATCGACTTTTGACGAGTTCATCAAGCTTAATGTTCATAATTCGCCAAAATCAAACTATGGAGGTAATCAATGAGCGGAATCAAAAACATCTTTGCGGGACGGTGGGGCATCATCGGGGTCGGGGGCGCGATCGGCATTCTGGCCGGCGGATGCCCCGGCCGTCAACTTTTCCTCGCCGGCGAGGGTGACGGAGACGCAGCCCTTTTCGTCTTCGGGATGATTTTCGGCGCGGGCATCGCCCATAATTTCGGCATGGCCAGCACCCCCGCCGGACTCGGCCCTTACGGAATCCCCGGACTGATCGTCGGTCTTGCCGTATGTCTGTTCATTGGCTTCACCATGAGAAAAAACATCGCTTGATTACAAGGAGGATAAAATGACGAATACTGTGGATGCACGAGGGCTTTCCTGCCCCCAGCCGGTTTTGATGACGCTCGACGAAATCAAAAAGGGCGCGGCGGATGAGATTATTGTCCTGGTGGATAACGCCGCCTCGAAGGAAAATGTCGTCCGTGCCGCCGGAAGCCGCAAATGGACGATAGCCGACATCAAGGAAGAGGGCCTGCTTTTTACGATAACCATCAGAAAGGGCTGATCATGGGGCTTTTTGGTTTTTTAAAAGGCAATCATCCGCAGGATGACGCTTCCCCCGCAGATGCGCAAA
>DYTH01000042.1 GCA_020726025.1 Syntrophus aciditrophicus
TGGCAACCTGTCTGTTTTTTCTCATAATTGACCTGCCAAAATCTGTATTATGTCCGTTCGCAGTAACAACTGCGTATCTAACGGGTTAAAGTCCCGTTCGGGGAGTTGTCCGTATCGCCCCGATAGTTCAAGAGAGCGGCGTCTTGGCAACAAGGGGTCGTGAGTTCTCAATTGGCAAAGCAGCAGGCCGTAACGAAAGTGAACCTATCCGTAGCCTCGTAAAACTAAAAAGGAGATGCCGACCCAGTGGACTGATGGGGAAGGCCGCAGTCATGGACGTGGAGAACGGAAGCCGTCCATGGAATCTTCCGGGGTAGCAGGGATGTCATGTTGTGGAAGATACGTAGTTCAGTGCTGGAGACCCGGTGGAGTGGTGTTGAGGAACACCAACTGTCGTGTATAAGGAAACGAAATCACGGCGGGCTTCATCGGGAGTCGGAGGGGCTGATAGTACCGTTTGCAGGCAGGGCATAAAACCTTGCCGAGGGAAGGAGCCCTGCTTTGTTCGTGCAACCAAAGAGTGGAAGGAAGAGGGATTGCAGCGATGCTAACAACCCCGGAAAACATCAGGACACTACAGAGGAAGCTGTACACCAAGGCCAAGCAGGAGAAGAGCTATCGATTCTATGCTTTGTACGACAAGGTCTATCGGGCGGACATCCTCGGTCATGCCTGCAATCTTGTCAAGTCGAACAAAGGGAGTGCCGGGATAGACGGTGTTACATTTGCCGACATCGAGGCAAAGGAAGGGGTAGCCGCCTTTCTTGGGGAGTTGGGAGAATCATTGAAGAACAAGACGTACCGGCCCGATCCTGTGCGGCGGGTTATGATACCGAAATCAAACGGCGATAAACGCCCTTTGGGTATTCCGACGATACGGGACAGGGTGGCTCAGATGGCCGTTAAAATGGTCATCGAGCCGATATTTGAGGCTGACTTTTGTGATAACTCATACGGATTCAGGCCAAGGAAATCGGCGCACCAGGCGGTTGACGATGTGACCCGGAGTATGAACAGGGGTTACACAGAGGTGATAGACGCGGATTTGAGCAAGTACTTTGACACTATTCCCCATGCCGGATTACTGGCGGTGGCAGCGGAGCGCATCAGTGATGGCGAGATATTGCACATCATCAAGATGTGGCTTACGGCCCCTGTCAAGGAAATGGATGAGGACGGAAAGCAAAGGAACGCAGGTGGTGGAAAGGGCAATACCAAAGGCACACCGCAAGGGGGAGTCATATCGCCGTTGTTGTCGAACCTGTACCTTCATGTACTTGACAGGCAGTGGGAGCGACAGGGAATGGAGAAGACCCTCGGTGCACGCATCGTGCGCTACGCGGACGATGTAGTTGTTTTGTGCCGGTATGGAACCGAAAGGCCATTTGAGAAACTGCGAGAAGCACTTGACGGACTGGTGCTCAGGCTCAACGAGGTAAAGACACGCGTAGTCGATGCCTACAAGGGCGATTTTGATTTTCTTGGATTTGCAATTCATATGGGAAAGAGCAAGAGGACGGGGAATTACTATCCCCATGTGCAGCCGTCAACGAAATCCATTCAGACTATCAAAGACCGGGTTACGAATCTTACGGCAAGAAGCCGAACGATTGTACCGATGGAAGCTTTAGTGAAGGAAGTCAACACCACCGTACGCGGATGGGTAGGATACTTTCACTATCGGAATTGCAGCAAAACGATGGGCCGTATCCGCTACCATGTGGAGGAACGGTTGGTCGCACAATTGCGCAAACGTCACAAGGTCAGAGACAGAAAGAAGGGATATGTCCGGTTTCCAAAGCGTTCTCTGTATGAGAAATACGGGCTCTTCAAGGTTCCAACGACAGCGGTTTGGCGGTAGGCGCATGCCTTGGTGTGAAGAACATCGGAAAGCCGTGTGCGAGAAAATCGCAAGCACGGTTTGATGAGGGAGGACTGATAAAGTCAGTCATGGTACGGCTATTTAGGCACTGCCAGACGAAAGAGGCAGAAACAGATAAGCCAGCCTAAAACAGACGGAGTCAGTTCTCTACTCTACACGGAATTACAACACTTTCTATCTGCCGATTGGAGAGGCCGACGCTTTCCTGAATGTATTTCCGGTAAACCCGTTTCTCAACGGGGCGCACCGCCAGAAAGTGCAAAATGCGCGACAACTGATCGCCGTCGAACAGGTAGCCGTTGCTGATCTGGAGTTTGCGGTTTGAATGAATCATCGAACGCCTTTTCCGGGGAGAATGGCTCCGGCCCAAAGGACACGCAAGACCGTTGGCTTCATTGTAATCTTGTTCCTTATGCTATGGAGCGCCGTCAATACCACAATCCGTCCAAAAACTTAAGGCAATTTATCAGGACAGGAAACGCAGGGGATAATTCTACCATAGCGCCGTCGGGCTAAATACGGTCTTCCTATATCGATTACCTTGCTGTTCTCTTCTTTCAGAATCGTCGTTGACGAAAAATCCTAAGTTAAGGGCATGTGGATCATGGATATCCGGCATGGAGGACAATCCACTGGAGAAAGGAGGTAAAAAAATCATAGAAAAGAAAGAAAAAGGGGCTACAGATTTCTTCTGCAGCCCCTCGATTTTTTGGTGGGTCGTGCGGGATTTGAACCCGCGACCAACGGATTAAAAGTCCGCTGCTCTACCAACTGAGCTAACAACCCATCTTGTTCAGGCCGTGGGCTTTAACAGGAACGGCATTTTCTTGTCAAGCATTATATGAATCTTTTGTGCCGCCGTTATCCGGAAAACGAAGTTTGATGAACTCGTCAAAAGTCGATTTTGTCCCCTTTTGTCATTCCGTGCTTGACACGGAATCCAGTGAATTTAGTAACTTATGGATTCCGGCTTTCGCCGGAATGACGGTTTTTGGACTTTTGACGAGAGCATCAAGTTTAATGTTCATAAAATGGGTCGTAAAGGGAGATCGTTTCGTCGCGATCCGGGCCGACCGAGACAAGCGCCATTTTTACTCCGGTTATTTCCTCTATACGTTCGATATAGCGCCTTGTGTTTCCGGGAAGGCTTTCCAGAGTTTTTGCGTTCCGGATGTCTTCCTTCCATCCGTCCATCTCTTCGTAAACCGGTCGGCAGGATGCCAGAACGCGCGGGTTGGCAGGCACTGACGCGTAAAATTCATCATTATCCGTGCGATATCCAGTGCATATCTTTATTTTATCGATTCCTGTCAGCACGTCGAGTTTGGTCAGGGCGATGCCGTTGATTCCCGAAAGACGGATGGAGTCGCTGACAAGTACTGCGTCCAGCCAGCCACAGCGGCGTTTGCGCCCGGTTGTGGCCCCGAATTCCTGTCCGACCTTCTGCAGATGTTCCCCGATCGGATCGTTGAGTTCTGTGGGGAAGGGTCCCTCGCCGACTCTTGTGGTGTATGCCTTGCAGATGCCAATCACATTTTTAATGGCCGAAGGGCCCACTCCGGTTCCGCAGGCGGCGTTTCCGGAGATGGTGTTGGAAGAAGTGACATAGGGGAAGGTGCCGTGGTCTATATCGAGATGAGAGCCTTGCGCGCCTTCAAAGAGAATTCTGCTTCCCCTGTTTATTTCCCGCTGCAGGATCAGTGAGCAATCCGCAACAAGGGATCGTATCTTCTCGCCATAGGCGAGATATTCTTCGTATATGGCTTTTCCGTCAAGCGGTTCTTCTCCGAAAAGTTTCGTGAGATAGAAATTTTTTTCCTCGATGTTCCGGTTCAGTTTTTCACGGAAGACCTCCGCATCGAGCAGGTCGCAGATGCGAATTCCCACGCGGGCGATTTTGTCTTCATAGCAGGGGCCTATGCCGCGTCCGGTCGTGCCGATCTTCTTGCCTGCATTGTGGGATTCGCGGGCGACGTCTAACCTGCGGTGGTAGGGCATGATGACGTGGGCCTTTTCACTGACGAAAAGCCTTACGTCTTCCGGAAGGAGTTTCTGTTCCCGGAGGCCGTCCATTTCTTTGATCAGGACGCCGGGATCCACGACGACCCCGTTTCCGATCATGCATATCTTCCCGGAGTGAAGAATTCCGGAGGGGATGAGGTGCATGACGATTTGTCTTCCCCCGACAACAAGGGTGTGTCCGGCGTTGTTGCCGCCTTGAAATCGAGCAACGACGTCGGCGCGTTCAGAATAAATATCAACAACCTTTCCTTTTCCCTCATCGCCCCACTGGGCGCCAACGACGACTGTGTTTGCCATGTTTTTACTGCTCCATTCCTCTTGAATTTTGTATCCCGCTATTGTGCCGTTTGCGCATCCGGTGCGGATTTTACATCTCCAGTTCGTTTACGGACAGGATGTTCGGCAGACCCCTGAGCTTGTCGATAACGTCCGGGAAAACAACGCTGTCTGTCCCGAGAATGACCATCGCCCGGCCGTCAATCTGTTCCCTGCTCAAGTTAAGGTGGGCAATGTTGACGCCGCTTTCGCTGAGAGTAACCCCTATGTTGCCGATGACTCCCGGTTTGTCGTTATTGTAAACAACAAAAAGTCGGCCGGTCGGGATGACTTCGACGGTAAATCGGTTGATTCTGACAATGCGCGGTTCGTGTCTGCCGAAAATGGCCCCGGCGACAAAGGCTTCTTCCTTTGCCGTTTTAACCGTAACAGAGATCATGCTCGTATAGTCCTTGACCTCGGTGCTTTTGACCTCGGCTACCCGGATTCCCCGTTCTTTGGCGATCAGAGGCGCGTTTATGTAATTGACGCTCTCATTCAGGATGGGGGTCAAAAGCCCTTTCAGCAGGGAGATGGTAATTGGCGCCACGTTGTAATTGAGGATCTCCCCACTGAACTCTATTTCAACCGCTTCAATTGCCCCGGGAACGATCTGTGCCTGAAACTTGCCCAGTTTTTCCGCCAGCGTTAAATAGGGCTGAATCACGGACAGAATCTCCGCGCTGACCGCAGGAAAATTAACCGCACCGTTGATTTCACCTGTTGTCAGATAGGCGCTGATCTGTTCGGCGATGGAGACCGCTACGTTGACTTGCGCTTCATCGGTTGATGCCCCGAGATGGGGGGTGCAGATAACGTTTTCGAGTGAAATCAAGTCCATGTTTTTGGGAGGCTCTTCCGTGAAAACGTCAAGGGCGGCGCCGGCAATGCGTCCGGTGGAAAGGGCGTCGTGGAGATCTTTTTCATCAACGATGCCTCCCCGGGCGCAGTTGATGATGCAGACATCCTTCTTCATCCTGGCGAATGCCGCTGCATTGATGATGCCGCGGGTTTCCTTCGTCAAAGGGGTATGGACGGTGATGAAATCGGCCGTTCTGAATATTTCGTCCAGCGGGGCCAGGGCGATTCCCATTTTCTCCGCCGCTTCAGGAGTAATGAACGGGTCGTAGGCTATGACTTTCATTTTCAGCCCCAGCGCCCTGTCAGCAACCACGGCGCCGACACGGCCAATTCCCACAATGCCCAGCGTCTTGTTGAGAAGCTCTCTGCCGGTGAATTTGTTCTTCTCCCATTTCCCTGCCTTCATGGAGGCCGTCGCCTGGGGGATTTTCCTGTTAATGGCAAGCATCATGGATATTGTGTGCTCGCCGGTCGTGACAGAGTTTCCGCCGGGGGTGTTCATGACAACGATGCCCCTTTGACTGGCCGCGGGAATATCGACATTGTCCAGGCCGATCCCTGCGCGCCCGATGACCTTCAGTCTGTCGGCAAGTTCTATGACCTCTGCAGTCACCCTGGTTGCGCTGCGAATGATCAGCGCGTCGTAATTGCCGATGACTTCCTTCAACTCATCCGCAGACATCTTCGTATGGAAATCAACCTCGATGTTACCGTTGGCACGCAGTATTTCCAGACCCTCCGGCGACAGATTGTCGCTGATTAGAACCCTGTACATTGATCTTCCTCTCCTTTCAGTTAGTGAAGCAGCGGCCCATGATTTCTCTCTTTGTAAAAATGCGCAGCATCTTTAACAAGTGACTCCGTTGAGAAAAATTCCTACAAACCGGCAGTTTTTTCGTTGTAGATCTTTTCCAGTTCAGTCAGGGCAAAGCGCAGATCATCCGTTTCTATCGTCGGACCACACCATAACCGGAAGCCTGGAGGGGCATCCTTGTAAGAATTCATATCGTAAGCCACTTTTCTTTTAGCCATTTCCGACGCGATATCTTTAAGCAGTTTGGACTGATCCGCCGGCGGGAGCGCCTGGACCTTCGGGCTGACAACAGAAAGGCAAGCAGACGTATTGGATCGAGTTTCCGGTATTTCGGCGAGAAAGTCAATCCAGTCGCGGTCGGCCACCCAGTTTTCCAGAACCCGGAAATTTTCCATACTTCTGCCGATCAGTCCGTCCAGGCCCAATTCACCCGCCCATTTGAGGGCGTCGAGGTAATCTTCCACGCACAACATGGAGGGGGTGTTGATCGTGTCCGCATCGAAGATTGCGCTGTTGACCTTTCCGCTTTTTTTCATGCGGAATATTTTGGGAAGCGGCCAGGGGGGATCATAGGAGTTCAGTCGCTCCACCGCTCTGGGGCTGAGCGCCAGCATACCGTGGGCCGCTTCGCTGCCGAGGCATTTCTGCCAGGAAAAGGTAACGACGTCAACCTTGTCCCACGCGATCGGCATGGCAAAAGCGGCGCTTGTCGCGTCGCAGAAAGACAGCCCCTTGCGGTTGGACGGTATCCAGTCCCAGTGGGGTAATTTAACCCCGCTTGTGGTTCCGTTGGCGACAAAAAGGACATCGTTTTCCCAGTTTACGGAGTTGAGATCGGGGATTTTCCCGTAATCGGCCCGCAAAATCGTCGGGTTCAGTTTCAACTGTTTGGATGTATCGGTTGCCCAGCCCTCGGAGAAGCTCTCCCATACGAGAACGGTCACGGGAAGGGGGCCCAGTAGGCTCCAGATGGCGGCTTCGAAGGCGCCGGTATCGGATGCCGGCATGATGCCGACAAGGTAGTCATCCGGTATGCGGAGAATAGTCCGGGTTTCGCTGACCGCTTTTTTGAGTTTATCCTTGCCCAGAGCGGAACGATGGGAACGTCCTACCGCGGCATCCTTCAAGGCATCGAGATTCCATCCCGGTCTCTTGCTGCAGGGACCGGAGCCAAAGTTGGGGTTTGTCATGAGATGCTCCTTTCTTGGAGGAAATCAAAAGTTTGTGGAAGTTAGACAATTTTTCTATAGAAACACCGAAACAGCATCAGAACGGCATCTCGGTCGATGGCAGCTCCTTTTCATTAAGAGAACCGTCTTTACAGTGCTCGACTGATAACAGGATTGGAACAATTATTCAAGCTGATATTAGTTGACGCCGGGTCTGCTTAAAGGTATTTCCCAACGGAAACTACAGGGGCGGGAGGGATGTTCATGAAAACAGAGGTTATAAGAAAGTCGGGGACAGGTAAAAAAGGCAAGACGCTGTTTTTCTGCAGCAACTGCGGGCAGCAGGCATCTAAATGGCTTGGACGCTGCCCCTCGTGCGGCGAGTGGAACACGTTTGTGGAAGAGGAGATTGAGGAACTGCCAAACAATGCTTCAACCTTCAGGTACGGTGGGGCGCCTCAATCCATGGCGGCTATAGAAGCCACTGAAGAAGACAGGGTGCTGACAGGGATAGCCGAACTGGACAGGGTGTTGGGGGGCGGAATCGTAAGCGGTTCGGCTGTTCTGATCGGCGGCGATCCCGGAATAGGAAAATCGACGCTGCTTTTGCAGGTTTTTGAGAAACTGGCCGCAAAGGGGCTCAAGGTTCTCTATGTATCCGGCGAAGAATCCGCCCGGCAGATAAAGTTGAGAGGAAAACGTCTCGGGGCAACGGCCAGCGAGATGCTTGTCTTAATAGAGGTGGAACTGGAGAGCATTCTGGCCCGACTCGATGAGCTGAAACCTGCTGTCGTTGTCATCGACTCAATACAAACCATTTATTCCACGGCTTTTTCCTCGACACCGGGAAGTGTCGGACAGGTGCGCGAGGCGGCAGGCAAACTCATCCTTTTTGCGAAAAAAACAGGCATCCCGGTTTTTCTCGTCGGCCATGTGACCAAAGACGGGTCCATTGCCGGGCCCAAGATTCTTGAACACATGGTTGACACGGTGCTCTACTTTGAGGGTGACTCCGGTCATGCCTACCGTATCGTTCGCTGCATCAAAAATCGTTTTGGTCCCACCCATGAAATCGGGGTGTTCGAAATGAGGGATAACGGCCTTGCCGAAGTTGCCAACCCCTCCGCTTTTTTTCTTGCAGAGCGTCCTGAGGGCGCTGCCGGCTCCGTTGTGGCGCCCAGCATCGAAGGCACAAGGCCCATACTGATCGAGGTGCAGTCACTGGTAAGCGCCACGAGTTTTGGAATGCCGAGAAGAACGGCGATAGGCGTGGATCATAACCGTGTTTCTTTGCTGTGTGCGGTGATGGACAAGGTCTGCGGAATTCATGTCGGCAACAGTGATATCTTCATCAATGTGGCCGGAGGGGTAAAAATCGAAGAGACGGCGACGGACCTGGGGATTGTAGCCGCTGTTTCCTCAAGTTTTCTGAACAGGCCAATCGCGGCGGGGACGGTTGTTTTCGGGGAGGTCGGCCTGACCGGAGAAATTCGGGCTGTTTCGCAATCTGAAGTGAGGATTAAAGAGGCTGCCCGTATGGGATTCAAACGCTGTATTTTTCCGGGAAAGGTATCCGGAGAGAAAAATAAAACCGTGAAGTCGGGCGCCATTGAAAACAAAATTGAGTTGATACCCATTCGTTCACTGGGCGAGTTACTGGAAAATATTTTTTGAACGACTGAGCCAAATGCAAAATAAGCTTATCCGTCGCCCCGGCGAAAGCCGGGGACCAGAATATCTTGTAAAAACAGGGTTCCGGGTTTCGCCGGAATGACGCAGAGGTAGTTTTGCAATTGGCTCCGACTATGAAAAATTTTTCTTGCCAACGTCTTGACAGAACTGAATCGATGCTTATCATAACGCCGATTGCAGGTACAATCAAAAAAAACTAAGGCTGCAATTTACATAAGACGAAAGGAGAGGATGTATTTGTGAAAATCAGACCATTGCAGGACAGATTGATCGTAAAGCGCATAGAAGAAGATGAGAAAAGCAAGGGGGGAATCATCATTCCCGACACAGCAAGGGAAAAGCCTCTGGAAGGTTTGGTGATCGCAGTCGGACATGGGAAAAAATCCGATGACGGGAAGCTGATCAAACCGGATGTTAAAGAGGGGGATCGGGTGCTGTTTGGAAAATATGCGGGCACTGAAGTTAAAATCGACGGTCAGGAGCTGTTGATTATGCGTGAGGACGACATCCTCGGCATCCTTGAATAAGTAATAAATGACAATATATTAAGGAGGATATATAGATGGGATCTAAAATTATCAAGTACGACGAGGAAGCGCGCAAGTTAATCCTCAATGGGGTAAACACCCTTGCAGATGCGGTCAAGGTGACCCTGGGCCCCAAGGGACGCAATGTGATCATTGACAGGAGCTACGGCGCCCCGAATATCACCAAGGACGGCGTAACCGTTGCCAAGGAGATCGAGCTTGAGGATAAGTTCGAAAACATGGGCGCCCAGATGGTGAAGGAAGTGGCCAGCAAGACAAGCGATGTGGCCGGCGACGGCACCACCACGGCGACGATTCTGGCCCAGGCGATCTTCCGCGAAGGCGCCAAGAGCGTGGCTGCCGGCAGCAACCCGATGGATCTGAAGCGCGGTATTGACAAGGCCGTTGAAGCGGTTGTCGGCGAACTCCGCAAACTGAGCAAGCCTACCAAAGACGCAAAAGAAATCGCCCAGGTCGGAACCATTTCCGCCAACAACGACGAGACAATCGGCTCGATCATTGCCGAGGCGATGGAGAAGGTCGGCAAGGAAGGCGTCATCACCGTGGAAGAGGCCAAGGGTCTCGATACGGAACTTGATATCGTCGAAGGAATGCAGTTCGACCGCGGTTATCTTTCCCCTTACTTCGTAACCAACGCCGAGAAGATGCAGGTTGAACTCGAAGACTGCTTCATCCTGATCAACGAGAAGAAGATCAGCAACATGAAGGACCTTCTGCCGATACTCGAGCAGATTGCCAAGATGGGACGTCCGCTTCTGATCATCGCCGAGGATATCGAAGGCGAGGCGCTGGCCACACTGGTTGTCAACAAGATCCGTGGAACGCTCCATGTGGCGGCTGTCAAGGCCCCCGGTTTCGGCGACCGCCGCAAGGCGATGCTCGAGGATATCGCGATTCTCACCGGCGGCAAGATGATCTCCGAAGAGATGGGCTACAAGCTCGAGAACACGACCGTTGAAGATCTCGGTCGTGCCAAGCGCATTTCCATCGACAAGGACAACACGACCATCATCGACGGCGCAGGCGACCGCGCCTCCCTCGAGGGCCGCGTGAAACAGATCCGTGCCCAGGTGGAAGAGACCACGTCCGATTACGACCGCGAGAAGCTCCAGGAGAGACTGGCCAAGCTGGTAGGCGGCGTGGCGGTGATCAAAGTAGGGGCTGCGACCGAAACAGAGATGAAGGAGAAGAAGGCCCGTGTCGAGGACGCGCTGAACGCGACCCGCGCCGCAGTGGAAGAGGGTATTGTCCCCGGCGGCGGTGTTGCCTATCTGCGCACCCTTTCCGTACTGGAAAAACTCGAGGCTGACGGCGATGTTGCGGTTGGTGTCCGGATTGTCAAGAAGTCTCTTGAAGAGCCCCTTAAAATGATAGCAAACAACGCCGGTCTCGAGGGATCCATTGTTGTCGAGAAGGTAAAGGACAATAAGGGCGCCTATGGCTACAACGCAAGAACCGACAAGTACGAGGACATGATCAAGGCCGGGGTTATCGATCCGACCAAGGTTACCCGCTTTGCCCTGCAGAACGCGGCGAGCGTCGCTTCAATGATGCTGACCACCCAGTGCATGATTGCCGAGAAGCCCGAAGAGAAGGGCGCAGCAATGCCGGCCATGCCTCCCGGTGGAGGATACGGCGGGATGATGTAATTGAGTTTTGATGATTAAAGTTTACAGGGGGGCTCTTATGCGAGAGCCCCTTTTTTATGGTGGATTCTGGTCGCAAAGGGAGTTTTTTTGATCTTGACTCACGAAACGAATTCAAGTAGTAAACGCGCAATGGCTTGCAAATCATATTTTAACAATTTTTTGAAAAGGGGGGTAACGTATGAACAGATCTGGTTTCAGAAAGGTTTTGGCGGCATTCTTTGGTGTTGTGGTTACGGTTTTTTTTGCATCGGCTGACGTCTTTGCGGCTGATACAATAAAGCTGGGTGTTGCCGGCGCCCACAGCGGCGATCTTGCCTCTTATGGGTTGCCGACGGTTAAGGCGGCCGAGTTTGTGGTCAAAGAGATAAACGCCAAGGGGGGAGTTCTCGGAAAACAGGTTGAGTTGGTAGTCGAAGACGACGTCTGCAAGCCGGAAGTCGCGACCAACACCGCCACCAAACTGGTATCACAAAACGTCAAATTTGTGATCGGACACATCTGCAGCGGCGCTACCAAGGCGGCGCTTGGCATCTACAAGGATGCGAAGGTCATCGTCATTTCGCCTTCGGCGACCAACCCGGAGCTGACCCAGAGCGGCGCCTATCCCAATTTCTATCGGACCATCGCCTCCGACGATGCCCAGGCCAAGCTTGAAGTCGATTTTGCGATCGGCAAATTGAAGGTCAAGAAGATCGCTGTTCTGCACGACAAGGGCGATTACGGAAAGGGCCTTGCCGAGTTCGCCAAAAAATTTGTCGATGAGTCCAAAAAGGCAACGGTTGTCCTTTTTGAGGGGATCACCCCCGGCGCGGTCGATTATTCCGCCGTCGTCCAGAAGATCAAACATTCCGGCGCCGAGGCTGTGATTTATGGTGGATACCATCCGGAGGCCTCTTCCATTATTGCCCAGATGCGCAAGAAAAAAATGAAAACCTACTTTATCTCCGATGACGGCGTCAAGGATGCCACCTTCATCAAGGTTGCCGGCAAGTACGCCGAGGGCGTCTATGCCACCGGCCCGAGAGACACATCTAAAAACCCGATGACCGTGGCGGCCAATGACCTGTTCAAAAAGACCTACGGCGCGGATGCGGGCGCCTTTTACCTCAATGGTTACGCGGCAACGCTGGCCGTCCTGAACGCCATTCAGAAAGCCGGTTCGACCGATTACGACGCGGTCAGCAAGGCGCTTACCACGCAGCTTGTCGAGACCCCACTTGGAAAAATCAAGTTTGACAAACGCGGCGATGCCATTGGCGTAGGATTCTCCATCTATCAGGTTCAAAAAGGAAACTATGTCGAGATCAACTAACCTCGCATGATTGTTTTTGCTTAAGGGGAGGGTGCAGACCCTCCCCTGAGTTTCTTTTGTTAAACGCACCCCCTTTCTAACGAGAGCAGTGTAACAGATGGACTATTTTCTTGAACTGCTGTTGGGAGGCCTGACCAGAGGCAGCATCTACGCCCTGATCGCCCTCGGCTACACCATGGTTTACGGCATTATCGAGCTTATCAACTTTGCCCACGGAGAGATTTACATGATCGGGGCCTTCACGGCGCTGATCGTGGCCTCGGTGCTTACGATGAGTGGAATGGGAGGTCTTTCGGTACTTATCCTCGCCTCGGTGGTTGCCGTGATCTACTCCGCCGCCTACGGATTTACCGTCGAGAAGATTGCCTACAAGCCGCTCCGGCAAGCCCCGCGACTATCCCCGCTTATCAGCGCCATCGGCATGTCGATTTTCCTTCAGAATTATGTGCTTATCGCCCAGACTTCGGATTTTCTGCCATTTCCCAGTCTCATCCCGGATTTGCCTTTTATGGAGCCGTATTCCCACATTATCGGTCCCGCTGAACTCATTATCGTACTCACTACCGCTGCGGTCACCCTCATCCTTACCGTTTTCATAAAATTCACAAAAATCGGCAAGGCCATGCGGGCAACCGCCCAGGACAGAAATATGGCCATGCTTCTGGGAGTCAATGTCAACAAGGTCATTTCCAGCACCTTCATCATCGGCTCGGCGCTGGCCGCCATCGGCGGGGTGCTGATCGCCTCCCATATCGGCAGGATCAATTTCTACATAGGTTTTATTGCCGGGATAAAGGCCTTTACGGCGGCCGTACTGGGGGGAATCGGAAGCATTCCCGGGGCCGTGCTGGGGGGGCTGATTCTTGGCTGGACCGAGAGCTTTGCCACCGGTTATGTCTCAAGCGACTACGAGGACGTCTTTGCCTTTTTGCTGCTTGTCCTTATTCTGATATTCAGGCCTGCCGGTTTGCTGGGCCGTTCGCCCATCCAGAAGGTGTAAAAGGGGACCGTTAGAGACTATGAAAGCCCTCACCGAGCTTAAAAAATCGATCGTTGTCGCCGTCTGGTTCATGTTTTTGACCTTTCCGATCATGGTAATCCGGGTAAACACGATCGAAAAGATTATCGAGTGGCGCTGGCGCAACATGATTTTCATCGGCGTCGGCAGCTTTCTCTTTTCTTTTCTCTGGCGATATCTTTTAGAACGCAAACAGAAGCAGCAGGAGGTCCAAAAGGGGACCCGGTCATGGGGGACTCTTATCCTCGAAGAGCCCAAAATATACCGGCCGCTTCTTGCCGTTTTTGCCCTCTTCGTTCTTGTTTTTCCGTTCATCTTTTCCACCTATCAGACCAACATCATGACGACCGCGCTGATGTATGTCATTCTGGGACTGGGTCTGAATATCGTGGTTGGTCTGGCGGGGCTTCTTGATCTCGGCTATGTGGCCTTCTATGCCGTCGGGGCCTACAGTTACGCCCTGATAAACTACCATTTCGGACTGGGTTTCTGGGCTGTTCTCCCCGTTGGAGCGCTTCTCGCCGCGTTTTTCGGCATTCTCCTCGGTTTTCCGGTTTTGAGACTGAGAGGCGACTACCTGGCTATCGTCACGCTCGGCTTCGGGGAGATCATCCGCTTGATTCTGGAGAACTGGAACGCGTTTTCTTTCGGTCCCAGCGGCATCGCCCACATCCCTCGACCGGGCCTGCTGGGGTTGAATCTGACGCTGAATGAGTCGATTGTTTACATGTACTATCTGATCATCCTCTTTTGCCTGTTGACGATTTTCATCATCAACCGACTGCAGGATTCAAGGATAGGACGCGCCTGGATAGCCCTTCGGGAAGACGAAATCGCCTGCCAGGCGATGGGAATCGACAAGACAAAAACCAAATTGACGGCGTTTGCGCTGGGCGCTACCTGGGCGGGGATGGTCGGGGTGATTTTTGCCGCTAAGACCACCTTTGTCAATCCCGCGAGTTTCACCTTTCTTGAGTCGGCGATGATTCTGTCGATAGTTGTACTCGGAGGGATGGGTTCCATCGTGGGGGTTTTTATCGCCGCCATGATTCTGATTTTGACCCCGGAATACCTGCGCGCCTTCAGCAATTACCGGATGCTTCTGTTCGGCGCCGTGATGGTTCTGATGATGGTCTTCAGGCCGCAGGGGATCGTCCCCAACGTACGGCGCACGTACAAGTTCAGGATTCCAGAGAAAGAAGTCAGATGATCCCATGAAAAATCTTCTGGAAACAAAAAATTTGTCCATGGTTTTCGGAGGTCTGCGGGCCATAAGCCAAGTTGATCTGGATGTCCGTCAGGGCGAGATCGTGGCGCTGATAGGGCCGAACGGCGCAGGGAAGACGACCCTTTTCAACTGCATCACCGGGATTTACTCCCCGACAGAGGGGGATATCTTCATTTTTCCTCCGGAGAAAGAAAAAAAGAGGATTAACGGGATCATGATCAACAAGGCAACCGAGCTTGGGATTGCCCGAACATTCCAGAATATCAGACTTTTCCCTGGGATGTCCGTTCTGGAGAATGTCATGATCGGCCGCCACTGCCGCTCGCGGTCGGGGGTATTCGGCGCTGTTGTCCGCGACGCATCGACAAGGCATGAGGAGCAGGAAATCATCGATTTCAGCTATCAGATGCTGCTCAAGGTGGATCTGGCCGATCAGGTCAACGAAATGGCGAAGAATCTTCCCTACGGCGCCCAGCGCCGCCTCGAAATCGCCCGGGCGATGGCGACGGAGCCGTTTCTTCTTTTGCTTGACGAACCCGCTGCCGGGATGAACCCCCGTGAGACCCAGGAACTCAAAGAGCTGATCGACCGCATCCGCAAAGAAGAGGGAATATCGATACTGATGATCGAGCATGACATGAAGATGGTCATGGGGGTTTCCGACAGGATTTTTGTTCTTGACTACGGGGAAAAGATCGCCGAAGGAACCCCCGGAGAGATCAGGGAAAATCCGGTTGTCATCAAGGCCTATCTGGGAGAGGATTTCAGCGTAAATGCTTGAGATTAACAATGTCGAAACATATTACGGCAATATAAGGGCGCTGAAGGGCGTTTCTCTTTCCGTCTCCGAAGGGGAAATCATAACCCTGATCGGGGCCAACGGCGCCGGAAAATCCACGACGCTTATGACCATTTGCGGGATCGTTTCGGCGCGCAGCGGCGACATCCTGTTTCAGGGGAAATCCATCCGCTCGCTGGAGCCGAATGTCATTGTTTCCCTCGGAATATCGCAGGTTCCAGAGGGGCGCCGGATTTTTCCTATGATGACCGTCGCGGAAAACATCGATATGGGCGCTTTTTTAAGGAACGACAAGGCCGGGATAGAAAGCGATCTGGACTACATCTTCACCCTTTTCCCGATTCTCAAAAAAAGGCTTCACCAGCAGGGGGGGACGCTCAGCGGTGGAGAGCAGCAGATGCTCGCCATCTCCCGGGCGCTGATGGCCAGACCGCGCCTGCTTCTTCTGGATGAACCTTCTTTGGGTCTCGCCCCGCTTGCCGTGGCGCAGATCTTCGAAATGATCAAAAAGGTGAATTCCGAAAACGGGACGACCATCCTGCTCGTGGAACAAAACGCCTTCATGGCGCTGAAGATCGCCCATCGCGGCTACGTCATGGAGACCGGAACGATCACGATGGAGGGCGCCGCGGACGTCCTGCTGAAGGATGAGAACATAAAGAAGGCCTACCTCGGTCTATAGCAAATATTAAAAAACCTCCCCTTATATCGGCATTGCTGTATTGCGAAGGGGAGGTTTTTGTTTGCGCTTTGTTCAGTGGAGATTTGCTCTCGCAACGAGCGAGTCGAGCACCTGGACGAGCTGGTTTGGGGTGATGGAGTTG
>DYTH01000043.1 GCA_020726025.1 Syntrophus aciditrophicus
AAGCTTTGAAACAGGTTGACCGGTTGCCTGTTAGGGTAAGGGAAGGGCTGGCCGACCTTATCAGGGATATGGAACAGGGCGGGCCGGTAAGGGGAAACTGGCCGAACTACAGCGTCCTGACAGGTGGCCGTCATCATTGCCATTTGAAAAAAGGGCATCCAACGTATGTTGCGATATGGGAAGTGGCCAATAAAGAAATAAAATTGATCGAGGTGATTTATGCAGGAACACACGAAAAAGCCCCCTACTGAGACCGTTGAGCTTCGTTTCATCGGGCCGATTGTGAACATGGCAAGGGCGATTGAAAACCTTAAGCCCCTTGGGTTTGTCGATACGTCTGATTCGGTTCCTTGGCGGGATGCTTACCCGGAATATACCGATGCGGATTTGCCGGGCGTATGCTTGCGGGGTTCCAGATACAAGGAAGGGCTGACACAGCAACAGCTTGCCGAGCTGATCGGCCTTCCTCAACGCCACATCAGCGAAATGGAGAACGGCAAGCGTCCTATCGGCAAGGAAATGGCAAAGCGTCTGGGGAGGGCTTTGAACATCAGCTACAAGGTGTTTTTATAGAGAATTATGCCGGGGATAGGGCGCGCCTCATGAACGCGACCGACAAACCCGCAATCCTGAGCGGGCTTCCCCGGCAACTTTCAGGGCGCAAAACAGGTGGCGCGACAAATGAATAAAAATATCCGCTTTGCACATCAAGAAATACAGACATCATTGTCGAACCGGCGCTCTCCCATGACCGATTGGTCGAAATTGACGAAGCAATCAAAACAATTAAAATCCGCGACGACGAAAGCCTAACCCCGGTTCTTGCCGCTCTACACGCGGCACGGGACACGGAAGGACGCTACAGCATAGTTCAGACGCAGTGGCCGAGGCTTATCGGGGGGCTTGACCGGGCTGGCACATTATATAAAAAAGGGAACCGGGCACAGGCGGCGCAGGCGATGGGGTGGACGGACGGCAAGCGGGGACGGACGGAGCCTGTTGATTCAATTGTAGCAACATACCTGCTTCAAATCGGTACCGGAACCGACCCCGCCGATGCTGTAAAAAACATCGTCAAGATATTTAATCAGACAAGCGAAAAATCCGTTATCCAAATGCTCAGCAGAGAGAAAAAGCGGCCGAGGTCGTTGCCCTTGCCGTCGAACTGGCAAAAAGTACCCCCCTAATAGACAAATTCCGCCGAAACTTGTCTATTAGCGCGAAATTACACATATAATTTATGATTGCCTCCAATGAAGTTAAACAACTTTTTTGGAGGTTTTTTATGGAAAAGATTTTTCAGGAAATGGTTGACAGGTGGCCGTCGCCGGTAGTCGCGAGGACGGCCGTTAGAGAGTTTTCCGGTGGTATTGTCAATGAGCGGACTCTGGCAAATCTTGATTGCCGGGGGGCGGGGCCGAAAGGTCGGTTTCGGATCGGACGCAAGATCGTTTATTCAGCCGTTGAGCTTGCCGCATGGCTTGAAGGCAACGCAACGCCATTAGCCGCCCGTCCGGTGGGGCGCAACCAATGAGCGCGGCGTCGAAATACGCGGAATCCCTTGCCAATCCCGGTGGTTGGGGAGCGGGTTCTCACTCATGGCTGATGAGTTGCGCGAACTTGGCGATAATCGCGGGGCGCGAACCGGGACAGGCTTTCAACGAGATCAAGGCGGCAATCGACCCGCGAACAGTTGACAGGGAGATTATTTCTGCGATCAATAAGGCCCTGACCGACCACAAAACCGGGGGGAGCTACAGCCGGGCCTGCACGCCGAAGCCGGAGCCGGTTGTAAAAGATGGCAAAGTGGCGTTCGACCGGGTAGCGGCACTGGGCCGATACGTGATGATGGAAGAGTTTATTGCCAATTCCCCGGTTGAAATACCAGAGAGCCCTGCTGAACAGACGGTCTTGTTTTTGGCATGATTGAGAATGGGCAAGACGATGATGACGCGAACGCGATTTTGAAGTGGATTTTACGGGGAAATCGCAGGGAGTTTTCACAGCGTCACGTGAAACAGCGGTTCAAAAGTTTGACGCCTGTTGATGAAAGAGTCACGGCGGCGCTAAAAGAACTGACCCGGCGGCACTACACGTCTGAAGTGATAATCCGCAAAACCGGCGGGCGGGATTCCTTTGTTTACAAAGTTAATCCGGCTTGCTTTGAAGGGGGTGTTTAACATGGGTTGGCGTGATTTTTCACCTGAAAAACAGACAGGGGCTTTTGAGCCTTTTGAGACGGGGGGGTCAAAAATGAAAACTTTTGAGACTTTGAGAGTTTTGCCAATAAAAGCCATTTTGAACAATAATAATATATCTGATTTTAACCATTTGAATTTTTCAGCCCTACCGCTCAAAAGTCTCAAAACGCTCAAAAGGGGGCAGGAGCCGGAACTTAAAACGGTCTGGACAAATCCCTTCCCGCTTGGGAGCCGGGAAGCAAGGGAAGAATCACGCCGGATTGTTGACCTGGGCCCTGAGCCGGATTGGGGTGAGTTACTGGACACGGGCTTTGATCTTGGAGTGGAGCCGGATTGGGATGACTTAATTAAAGAGGAATAAAGATGAACAGAGAAGAAATGGACGAATACCCCGAATTGCGCAAGACGTTCTATGCCTATAAGCACCGGCGTGACCCGGAGCGTTTCGGCTTACTTGAAGCGGTGGATTATAAAGACGCAGTGCGGCATCTTGGGAGTGCGTTTTATGTCAGGACGGTACGCCTCCCGTGGGATTTTATGCACCCGGACAGAGAGCAGAAGCGCGAAATCGTCGACTGTGTTTTTGCAGGGGGTGGGGATGCTGCGAGCCGGGAGAGGGCGTTTGAGATTGCCAAAGCATTTAGGTACTGTGCTGAGTAATTTCGCACTACGGGGCGCAGAGCCCCGAAATTTACGCAGGGATAGAAATTTTAACAAACTTCACATGGAGGGGTAGGACATGGCAAAGATGACTATTCAGCAATAATTAAATCAATCTCTGTTATCTTGCTGAACTGTTTTTCCCCCTTTATTTTTCTGGCAAATCACCCGGCAGTTTTCGAGAAAAACAATGCAGAAGCCAAAACATACTTAATCCTTTGAATCTACTAAAGAAAGAACGATTTTGCATGGATGCGAATCCTGAATCATCCTAAACTTTTTCGGGATGCAAATCCTTCAAAAACCTTTCCTTTTTTGGACTATCGGCAAGCTGCCGGACGTGAATAACGGAGGATTTCAAAACGCTAATTACCGACCGTTGGAGTTAACCCGCAAATACGCGCGAGGGCGCAAGATATTATGTATCATTCTATAGTTAAAAGAGATGGACAGCAGCGCGAGGGAAGTTAACGAAGTAATACGCGAGGGGGCTTTTGAAAACTCACGCTTGGAGAGAGCTTTTTCAGCCTGAATCGAAGTCTGACAGGTTTCCCCCCGGCAGGAGAGATGAGAGGTTTTTTTGTGGGACAAAACAAAAAAGCGGGGCTATGGCGGGGCTAAATGACCGGGACAGAAAAAAGGGTTAAGCTTTTATTGCCTAACCCCTTGATTTTATATGGCTGGGAGACGTGGATTCGAACCACGATTCACGGAGTCAGAGTCCGTTGTCCTACCATTGAACGATCCCCCATCGGACAGGTGCGGGCTTTTAGCACAGGCATGATGGATTTTCAACAGGATTTTTTTGTTCCCAAAAAAATATGGACAGGAACGGGACGTTTCATATAGAAAGGCGGCGCGGTAAAATATTGGTTGAGGAAGAAAAACGATGACGACGATAACCGAAAAAACGGACCTTGATGGTCTCACCCTGCTGGGAGGGGATAAAAAGCCGGTCCGAAAACTGGAGACCTTTCCCAATCACCATACGCGCGATTATGTGATCACGCTGCGCTCCGATGAATTTACCTGTCTGTGCCCGGCCACCGGCCAGCCGGATTTCGCGAAGCTGACGATTCAATACATTCCCGGCGGGAAAATCGTGGAGTCAAAATCGCTGAAGCTCTACCTGTGGTCTTTCCGCGACCAGGGGGTTTTTCACGAGCATGTGGCCAACGCGATTCTCGACGATCTGATCGCCGTTTTGTCTCCCCGCTGGTGCAAGATAACGGCGGACTTTGCGGTGCGGGGGGGCATATCGATTACAGTGGAGGCCGAGCACGGTGAAAGACATGTCTGAACACAGATGGCTTCCGGCTGTCGCAGCCGTTTTTGTAACCAGCCTCATTATTTCCAACATAACGGCCGCCAAACTGATCGTACTGGGGCCGTTTTACCTGCCGGCCGCCGTGCTGATCTTTCCGGTCTCCTACATTTTCGGGGACATTCTGACAGAGGTGTACGGATACGCGCAGGCAAGGCGGGTCATCTGGATCGGGTTTGCCTGCAATCTGCTGGCGGTGCTTGTTCTTACGCTTTCGGTGGCGATGCCCCCGGCGCCGTTCTGGAAAATCGGCGCGCTGGAATCACCGGAGGCCTCCCAGCAGGCTTTTCGGGCGGTCTTTTACGCAACCCCCCGGATTCTGCTCGCCTCTTTTCTTGCGTATCTGGCCGGGGAACTGCTGAACTCCTTTGTGCTGGCAAAGATGAAAGTCGCCATGGAGGGCCGCCATTTGTGGATGCGGACAATCGGCTCCACGGTGGTTGGCCAGTTTGCCGATTCGGGGATTTTCATCCTGCTCGCCTTTTACGGAACAGTGCCCTTCCCCGTTCTGCTTACAATCGCGGCAAGTCAATGGCTGGTAAAGTCGGCCTACGAGGCGTTTATGACTCCCTTCACCTACTGGGCGGTCCGTTTTCTGAAGCGTGTCGAACAGGAGGATTTCTACGACAGATTGACCGACTTCAATCCGCTGCGCTGGCGTGACTGAAGCCGGCCCTGATCCGTTTTTTTGATTATTCAGGTGGGTACATCGCCTCGATCTGCGGTTCGTATTTCTGGTTGATGACCTTTCTTTTCATCTTCAGTGTGGGCGTCAGTTCGCCGGTATCCTGCGACCATTCTTTTTCGAGCAGCGTGAATTTTCTGATCTGCTCGACACGGGCGTAATCCTTCATCTTCTCTTCGAGCTCTTTCGCAAAGAGATTGACGACTTCGGGTTTTTTGATCAGGTCCGCCCGATCCGTAAAGGCGACGCCGTTTTCTTTGGCCCATGCCTCCAGAGACGCAAACGTTGGAACGATGAGCGCCGACAGGTACTTGCGGTTGTCGCCAATGATCGCCACCTGCTCGATCAAAGACGAAGCGGCAAGCGTGCCTTCGATGTTCTGCGGGGCGATGTTCTTGCCGCCGGAGGTGACGATCAGGTCTTTTATTCTGCCGGTGATCTTGAGGTAGCCGTCCGCGTCAATCTCGCCGATATCGCCTGTGCGGAAAAATCCGTCATCGGTAAAGGCGGCCTTTGTGGCTGCCTCGTTTTTGTAGTAGCCCTTCATGACCTGGGGGCCTTTGATCAGTATCTCGCCTTCAGCGGATATCTTGATAATCGTGTCCTTCAGCGCCGGACCGACTGTCCCGGGTTTGATGCGGAGGGGTTTGTTGCCGTTGGTGACGGGCGCCGTCTCGGTGAGACCGAAGCCCTCCAGCACCTTGATTCCCATTCCGAGAAAGAATTCCGCGTCAGACACGGACAGGGGCCCCCCGCCGGAAACGGCGGCTCTGAGCCGGTCCATGCCCAGCGCCACCCGGAGCTTGCTGAAGATGATCTTGTCGGCAAGATTGTACTTGAGGGCAAACAGTCCGGTTCTTTCTCTGTTTTCACATACATAAGGAAGATTCTCTTTGGCTACGCCCATCGCCCAGTTGAAAAGCGCCTTTTTGACGGGGGAAGCCGAAGCGACCTTGGAAACAATGCCGGAATGCACCTTTTCGTAAATTCGCGGGACGCTCACCAGAAATGTTGGCCGTATTTCCTGAAAATTTTCGAGCAGTTTTTCCGCGCTTTCGGCAAACGCAACCTTGTCCCCGCCGAGAAAAATCGGGGCGTAATAGCCGACGGTCCTCTCCAGCGAATGGGCGAGGGGCAAAAACGAAAGGAAGGTGTGTCCGGGCTTGAGAAAATCCGGGTCCACCGCCTGAAGCTGGTTGACATTGGAGACAAAATTCTGGTGGGTCAGCATGACGCCCTTGGGGGGGCCGGTCGTGCCGGAGGTGTAGATGATGGTTGCCAAATCGTCGAATCCAATCGGCGGGAGCCTCTTGTCAAAATCGTCTTTATTTGCGTATTTTTGGCCTTCACGGTAGGCGTCGCTCAAAGATACGACGCCGTCGGGAAGCTGGGCCGCGTCATCAAAAAGAACAATTTCCTGAAGCGTCGGGAGTTTCGGCTTGATCTCGAGGATTTTTGCCATATGCTCTTTTGTCCCGACAAAACAGAGCCGGGCGTCTGAATTCTCGATGATGTAACGGGATTCCTCCGCGGAGTTGGTCGCGTAGATCGGGACATTCACGGCGCCAACCGAGATGATGGCAAGGTCCGCCACCCACCATTCGTAACGGTTGGGAGAAAAAAGCGCCACCTTGTCTCCGGGCTGGATTCCCCTGTTGATCAGGAAAAGTCCGAGGTTGCGCACCATTTCGTTCAGTTGCTTCCAGGAGATATCTTCCCATTTGCCCTTGTTCTTCCAGAGCGCCAGGGTTGTGTCGCCGTACTGTTCGACCCGGTTCTGGAATACCGCGCCCATCGATGTTTCCTTGAACATAGTCATTGGTTTCCCTCCTTCGTGAAAAGATTGCTGTCAGTCCCTCCTTTTCGTCCCGGAGGGGGGTGCATGTCAAGGATTATTTACACGTTGATTTTCTGAACCAGCAAACCGGCGACAATGAGCAGCAGGCCAAAAAAAGTTGCCGGGATGATTTGTTCGCCAAGAAGAAAATGGATAAAAACAAGGGAAAGAAACGGCGAAAGAAAGATGAGATTGCTTATTTTTGCCGTATTGTCGGTAAGTTTCATCGCCATCAGCCACAGAACAAAACCGATGCCCATCTCGAAGGCGCCGACGTACATTGCACCGAGAAGGCCGTTTGCCGGAAGCATTCGCACCGGTGCAGTCAGGAGATAGTAAAGAAGGATAAAGGGGAGGCTGCACAGAAAATTGACAAACAAAGCAACGATCGGATCACGGCTGTTGCGGGTGTTGAAAATCCAGTAAAGCGCCCAAATGACGGTACTGGCAAGTGCCAGGGCAACCCCAGGCGGGTTGGTGAAATGCAGGTCCAGTGGTCTTCCTTCGGTCGCTATCACGACAACGCCGCAGTAGCTTATCACCAGGGCAAACCAGTCGCGTCGGCCGATTTTCTGCTTCAGCAGCGGGACGGCCAAAAGCGAGGTGGTAATCGCCCATGTGTAATTGATGGGCTGCGCCTGCTGGGCGGGAAGCAGGTCGTAGGCCTTGAAGAGAACCAGGTAGTAGAGAAAGGGGCTGAGAAACCCGAGCAGAATCGACAGCAGATAGTCGCGTCGGCTTAAGTGAAACGCCTGCCGCAGTTTCCCCTGGAAAAAGAGGATGGCGCCCAAAAGCAGTGTTGAAAAGGCGCTCGAGCAGAGTAACAGCTCGACAGGGCTTAAGTAGCGCAACGTGAGTTTAAAGGCGGTCGCCACCGTTGACCACAAAAGGACCGTGGTCAGGCCGTAAAGGATTGCCTTTCGCTGGTCTGTCATGCGGACGTCTCACATGTTTTTTGGGTTTTGCATGGGGCGCCACCGGTGAAAGGCAGTGTACTTTGGAAAGTTATTTTTTCCCGCCAAGATAGGCCTGCTGCACGTCCGGATTGGCAAGCAGCGCCGAGGCGGAATCTTCCAGCGCAATATTGCCCACCTCCATCACATATCCCCGATGGGCAAGTTTCAGGGCAACGCGTGCGTTCTGCTCGACCAGTACTACGGTTACACCGCTTTTGTTGATCTCTTTGATCGTTTCGAAGATGGCTTTCACCAGAAGCGGCGCAAGCCCCAGGCTCGGTTCGTCGAGAAGCAGAATCTTCGGGCTGGCCATAAGCGCGCGGCCGATGGCCAGCATCTGCTGTTCGCCGCCGCTCAGTGTGCCGGCAAGCTGCTCGCTTCGTTCCTTGAGTCTCGGGAAGAGGCGGTAAATCCAATCCAGCGAGTCCGATACCCTGGCTGCATCCGCAATGGTAAACGCCCCCAGTCTGAGATTTTCCCGCACGGTCAGCGTGCCGAACACCCGTCTTCCCTCGGGCGCCTGGGTGATTCCCCCCTGAACGATTTTATCCGCAGTCATTTTGTGCAGCGCATCGCCCCGGTAGAGGATCCCGCCATCCGTGATCTTCAGCAGACCGCTGATGGCGTTGAGCGTGGTGGATTTGCCCGCGCCGTTCGCCCCGAGAATCGTGACGATTTCCCCTTCGCCGACGCGGAGGTTGATGCCGTGAAGGGCTTCCACATGGCCGTACTTTACATGCAGATTTTTTATTTCGAGAAGCGCTTCCGAATTATTCATCGTCCTGTGTTCCCAGATATGCCTCGATGACGCGGGGATTTTCCTTGATTTCGGCGGGCGCTCCCTCGGCGATTTTAATGCCGTATTCGATCACCACCAGCTTTTCGCAGACCTCCATGACCAGCCCCATGTCATGTTCGATTAAAAGAACGGTTATCCCGCGTTCCCTGATTTTTCTGATGAGTTGCACCAGAGCGGCTGTTTCCTGTTCGTTCATGCCGCCGGCCGGTTCATCCAGAATCAGCAGGCGGGGCTTCGTGGTCAGCGCCCGCGCAATTTCCAGGAGCCGCTGGTTTCCATACGAAAGACTGTTCGCTGCCAGATCCGCCTGCTTGTCCAGTCCCAGAAAGGTAAGCTCTGCCATCGCCAGTTCCAGCGCCTCGCGTTCTTCCCGTTTCTGGGCGGGGGTGTGGAACATGCCGCCGAAGATGCCGGAGTGCATCCGGCAGTGGCATCCGGCCAGGGCGTTTTCCAGGACGGAGAGTTGCTGGAAAAGACGAATCGTCTGGAAGGTGCGGGCAATACCGAGGGAAACGATTGTATGGGTGGGCATCCCGGCGATGGACCTGCCGTCAAAGACGATATCTCCGGAGTTTGGCTTGTAGTTGCCGGTAATCAGGTTGAATACGGTTGTCTTGCCAGCCCCGTTGGGCCCGATGAGACCTACGATCTCCCCTTGATATGTATCAAACGAGACATCATCAACGGCCGTCAATCCGCCGAATTTTTTTGTCAGGTTTTGCAGGCGAAGAAGGCTCACGGATTCACACTGCCTTCCTGCGCGTGGTCGATCGGGTATTTCCTGGGGCGCGGCGGGAGAATCCCTCCGGTCCGGAAGATCATCATCGCCACCATCGCTATCCCGAAAACAAGCATCCGGGCATCCTTGAATTCGCGGAAAAGCTCCGGCAGACCGATGATGAGAAAGGCGCCGAGAATAACTCCGGGGATGCTTCCCGAGCCTCCCATGATGATCAGCGTGAACATCAGCACCGATTCCCAGAAGTTAAATGACTCCGGCGCGATGGTCATCATTTTGGCCGCGTAGATCGTGCCTGCCATCCCGGCCCAGGCCGCGCCGAGGACAAAGGCGGCTAATTTATAATATGCGGTGTTGATGCCGCTTCCCTCCGCGGCGACCTCGTCTTCCCGTAAATAGTTCAAAGCGCGCCCGAACCGGGACTGCTCCAGACGATAAAAAAGAAAGACGGTGATCGCGACAAATATCCAGATAAGCCAGAAAAACTCGTCCGGTTTGCTGATTTTCATGCCGAAGAGGATCGGCCGGGAAATGCCGAAGATGCCGTTGGCCCCGCCGGTGATTCCGAAGATGTCATTAATGAGCGCGATGCGGACGATTTCACCCACGCCGATGGTCACAATGCAGAGATAATCTCCCCGGAGATGGATGATCGGGCGGACGATGATCAGCGCAAAAATTCCGGCGGTAAGTGCGCTGGCCGGTATAAGCATCAGAATGGGGATATGGAACAGGGTGTTGAGGATCGCGGCGGTATAGGCGCCCATCGCGTAGAAGGCCGCATGTCCCAGGTTGAAAAGACCGCTGTGACCGACGATCAGGTTGAGACTTAAGCCAAGAATGACGTAGAGTCCCACATTGTTGAGCACATCGAGCCAGTAGTTGTTGAGATGAAGCGGCGCCGATACCAGCAGGGCCGTGAGTACCCCGTAAACAAAAAAGCGCTTGGGAATTCTGCCGATCATACCTTGCTCGCCACCCGTTCTCCGAGAAGCCCTGTCGGGCGTACAATTAAAATGACGATCAGAACCAGAAAGGCGATCGCGTCTTTCCACGCAAGGGATATGTAGGCGGCGCCGAATGCCTCGATCAATCCCAGAAGAATGCCGCCCAGCATGGCGCCGGGGATGTTGCCGATGCCCCCCATGATGGCGGCGGTAAATGCCTTCAGGCCATAGACCCATCCCATCGTGAAATTGATCTGTCCGTAGTAGAGCCCGACCATCAAGCCAGCCGCGCCGCCCAGGGCTGGCCCGATGAAGAAGACCAGCATGATGACCCGATCCACATTGATGCCCATCAGCCGCGCTGCGGCCTGGTCAATGGCCGCCGCACGGATCGCGGTTCCCGTTTTTGTCTTCTGGATAAAAAACTGCAACCCCGCCATCATCAAAATGGAGACCGCGAGGATCAGAATGCGCATCAGAGGGACCGGCATGCCCAGGATGTTAATCACGGTTTTTGGAAGGATGTCTTTGGGGTAGTACTGATACCGGGCGCCGTACACAAGCATCAGGGCGTTCTGGAAGAAAATGGACGCGCCGAGGGCTGATACAACCGCTGAAAGCCGCGGTGATTCCCGGAGGGGCTTGTAGGCGGCCCGGTCCAGGAGAATGCCGACCACCCCGACCAGACCCATGATCATCAAGGCCAGAACAACCACCCCTCCGAAGGCGCCCAAGTGCTGGTGCAGCCCGAGGGATGCCAGGACGGTCAGCCCCAGGTAGGCCCCCATCGTGAAAAGATCGCCATGGGCGAAGTTGATCAGTTTGAGGACGCCGTAAACCATCGTGTAGCCGAGGGCAATCAGCGCGTAGATGCCGCCCACGGCCAGGCCGTTTGTAAGCTGCTGAAAAAAAAATTCCATAATCAGAAAGGCCCGCAGGTTAAGAAACAGCGGATGCCGGGACAGGCTCTCAGCCTGCCCCGGCGGATTTCAACCGGATGCTGCGGTTATTTTACGAGAACAAAGTCCCCCTTCGCGTCCACCTTGTAAACACGGTAAACATCGCCCTTGCGGTCGCCCTTGGCGTCAAAGGAAAGCTTGCCGGTAAGCCCGGGGAAATTCTTCATCTTTGTTTTCATGTAGTCGGCCATTTTTTTGGAGTCAGCCGCGCCCGCGCCCTTCACCGCCTCGCAGAGCACCATGAAGCCGTCGCCGGCCAGAACCGACCAGATGGAACCGGGAATCCTGCCGTGTTTGGCCTTGAAAGCTTTCATGAACGCCTTTGCCTCGGCGGAGGGGAGATCACCCGGCATGGGGGGGCTGGTCAGCAGATAGCCGTCAGCCGCATCTTTTCCCGCGCTTTTGATCAGATCCGGGTTGTTGGTGGCATCGCCGCCCACGAAGGGAACATTCCATCCCATCTCTTTTTTCTGGCGGAGCATCAGCCCGGCTTCAGGGTAATAACCGGAAAAGAACACCACATCAGGATTGGCCTTCTTGATCTTGGTGAGGATAGTCGAGTAGTCCTGCTCGCCGGGGGTCAGGGCGTCGAAGAAAACCGGTTTGACGCCGGCTTTTTCCAGCTCGTGTTTCACTTCCTCGCCGAGTCCCTTGGCGTAGCTGGTGTTGTCATGCAGAAGCGCGATCTTTTTGTATTTCTTGCCGAGCAGTGTCTTGGCGGCGACAATCCCCTGCTCGTCGTCGCGGGGGCAGGAACGGAAGAAAAACTTCAGCCCCTTTTCCGACAGGCGCACCGCCGTCGAGGCGTTGACAATCTGGATAATGCCGTTTTCCTCGTAGATATTCTGGGTGGCTTCGGAAGTTGAGGAGCCGTATGTGCCGACCACGCCCACAACGCCCTGGGTGCTCAAACGCTGTGCGGCCAGCGCGCCCTGGCGGGGATCGCCCGCGTCATCCTCGGTGATGACTTCCACTTTCTTGCCCAGCACGCCGCCGGCCTTGTTCAACCGTTCGGCCAGCAAATCGACGACCTGTTTCATCTCCTGGCCTTCGTTCGCCCATTTCCCCGTCAAGGGGGCCATCAACCCGATTTTCACGGTATCGGCCGCAAATGCCCCTCCCGCGAATGCCAACAATACCGCCAGTGACAACAACGCCTTTTTCATAACCCCTCCTGTAATGTTTATACGCATCCTGTTCCCGTTGCGAGCAACGGCCCCCGTTAGACAATAAAATATATGCCGGATTGTGTGAGAACCGATATGCCAAGAGCCTTCATAATGTCAAGGAAAAAATGGCATGGGCTATAACGGACGGCGCCGCTCATTTGAACGTGGTTTCGGACAGACCGTCTCCCGAAAGTTTCAGTCTTTCGAAATAGGACGGAGTCGGTTTCCCCTGGTATTTGTCGGTGTACATTTTTGCAAGATACTGGCTGAGCATGAAGCCCTGGCCCCTCAACCCGACAAAAAGGCCGAGTTCCGGGTCGATGATGACGCGCGGTTCGACATAATAGCCGGACCATACCGCCTGGAATCCCACCGAAGAAAGTCCGGGAATCCAGTCAATGAAGATTTCCGAAACGATTTCAATAAACTCCTTCGTGTTTACCTTGAGGTTCTTGTCTGTATGGAGCGGCTCAACCGCCGGAGAGGCGCAGCCGATGATCTGTCCGGTATCAACCAACTGCTGGCCATAGACTGCGGAGAAGCCTTTGTAACGTCTTCGGTCGATGAGCATGTCAAGGGATCCGCCTTCCACACCGAGAAACGGAAGAGGTCTGGTGACAAAGGCCTGATGCCGTACGGGAAACAGCCCTGTCTCAATGCCCAGTTTGCATGAAAAGGTGTTCGCCTCCGGACCAAGGGCATTGACGAAATGGTCCACTTCGTATTCGATATATTTCTTTTCGTGGTCAAGAACGATGGCTTTGACTGTATCGCCTGTCTTTTCGACGTCAATTAACTTGCAGTCCTCAAGCGCCTGCCCGCCGGCCGCTATGCCTGTTTTCCTGATTAAATCAATCACCATTCCCGGGGTTGCCTGCCAGCAATTGCGGGTGACAAGCGCCGCCATGTAGGTTTTGAGGCGGGGGTTTATCCAGGGGCTCACCTGTCTGGCAAAGTCCTGTGGGGCGATCATGTACGCATCACTCCATGCGCGCGACATTTCGAGCGCCCTGTAGGTGGCGTCGTCATGGGCAAAGGTCACATAGCGGGTGGGTTTGAAATTGATGTTCTTCAGAGCCTGAAGCTCCTTGAATATCTCAAGATTGTGCTGGGCAATGTCCGAAATTTCCGGAACGGTGAAGGTGGGCCTCCCTCCGGCAATGTTTCTCCACGATGCGCCCCTGCCCGCGTTGATCATCACCGGATTCAGACCTGCCTCCGACATATAGCGAAACAGGGCGCTGCCGGCAATGCCTCCCCCCGCGATCAGGACGGAAGCGCGGATTTTCCTGACCGGATTATTCACGATGTTGGTGATGATCTTCTCGTGCTTGTTTTTGGGATAAAGTTCCCCCATGAGCAACTGGTTGGAAAGAGGGGCGCGCGGGGTCGGGTCGCCCAGAATGGCGATGTTTTTTGCGCGCATGACCTGCTTCAGCCGCGGTATGCACCGTTTGCCGCGGCAGGCGCCCATGCCCAGCCTGGTGATATGTTTCACCTCATCGGCGGAGATAAACGTGCGATCGCCGATTTCGTCGATAATGTCTTCCAGTGTCACATCTTCGCAATGGCAGATGTAGGTTTTATCCCTGACGGTCTCAGCGGCGGGTTGCAAGTCCAGAGGGGCGGGGAAGCTTCGCTTTGGAGTGAAGCCTCTTGCCTCGGTGATTTCGCAGGCGTAAAGGCTGGTCGCTTTAATACGCGCGATGTTGGTTTTATTGGGTTTTTTTAAAACTTTTTCAAGGATGCCTTCGCCGCGTACGTGGCCGTTGTTGTCAAGAAGAAAGACCTCCTCCCCCTGGGTTACGGCATTTTCGACGGGCAGAAACAGCCAGTCTTTTTCAGGATAATAGCCGAAAATGGCGAGACCCGGGCATTGGGCAACGCATTCCATGCATCCGACGCAGCGATCGTAATCGATGCGTGGAATCGAGCTTGTTGAAGATTTTGAGATCGCCCCGTGAGGGCAGGAAAAGGCGCAGGGGTTGCAGGCAAAGCCGTAAAGGCAATCAGCGATCACAAAGGGGTTTTTCGCCCTTTCCGGGGAAGGCAAAACCGGTGTTTCGAGGACCTGGACGGGGCGCTGCTGGGAATCGATGTACTCCTTGGAAACGGCAAGGTATGCGTCGTAATCGTAGCGAACCCCCAGCCTCTCTAATATCTCGCAGGCAACCTGTTTGCCCCGGAGAACCGCGCTGGTGCCTTCACCGATCCGCATCGCGTCGCCCGCGCCGAAACAGTTGCGGCCAAATATCTCATTCCCCTTGATCAGGAGTTGATCATCGGGCACAAGACCGGTGCATATATTAATGACATCAATATTGTCGATGGTTTTTTCCGTCCCTGGAATGGCCTTGAAATCCCGGCATTCGGCGATCACCGCTCCGGTGATCCCTGTGTAGTCCGCGTTCGGGATTGCCTTGACAAGGATGCGGGAGGTGAGAACGGGAATGCCGAGACGTTTAATCCTGTTTGCCTGTACGGGAAAGCCGCCTTCATGGTCCTGAACCTCAATGATCGCCTTGACGTCCGCTCCCGCCTGCATGAGCTGGTAAGAGGTCAGGTATCCGATGTTCCCGGCCCCAACCGTCAGCACCCTTTTGCCGAGGAGCGTAAATTCGATGTTCATCATTTTCTGGACGACCGCTGCCGTATAAACGCCGGGGACATCGTCGTTCTCGAACGGCGGTACATAGGGAACAGCGCCGGCGGCGATGACGACACAGGAGGCGTCAACATAATAAATTTCGCTGGTTTTGATATTTTTGACGGCAAGTCTCCTGCCCTCCAGGATGTCCCAGACGGTCGAGTTCAGGAAAATTCCGGCGAGGTCATCGCCGGCAAGCGCTGCGGCAACCTCGAAGCCGCGCATGCCCCCGTATTTCTTTTCCTTCTCGAAAAAGAAAAATTTGTGGGTCTGCATGAGAAATTGGCCGCCTATCTGTTCATTGTTGTCGATGACGATGTTTGACACTGCATGCCGGTTCAGCAGTTCCCGGACGGCAAGGCCCGCGGGCCCCGCGCCGATGATGGCAACCTCCGTTTCAAAAATCCGTGTGGGCTCGTCAGGCTTCAGTTGTTTCTCGCGGGGGATGAAATCATGGGGTATTTCTTGAATTTCACGGACATCATCGACCTTTGTGACGCATATTCTACGGATCTCTCCGTCAACCAGCATTTCACAGGCGCCGCATTTTCCGATGCCGCACTCAAGCCCCCTGTTTCTGCCGGCGATGCTGTGGCTGTGCACGGCGTATCCGGCTCTGTGGAGGGCAGCCGCGATGGTTATTCCCTTTTCGGTCGTGATTTCTTTCCCGTTGAAAATGATGGTTGCTGTTTCTGCGCTGGGGACATCCAGGATGGGGTGATCTGTGATCTTGTTCATTTGTGCGCCTTTAACGGACAAATCGGTGTTTCCCCTGCTCGGGAGGAGTTTCTACAAACGCAGGAGAAATATGTCAAGACATTTATCATCCTGTGCATGCCCCGCAAGATTGCCATTGAAACTCCCGCTTTTTTGGGGTATTGGAGCGC
>DYTH01000044.1 GCA_020726025.1 Syntrophus aciditrophicus
TGGCGGAAGTGCATGGGAATCGAACCCACCTGAGGGGGTATCAGCCCCTCACACCGGATTTGAAGTCCGGGAGGCCCACCAGTGACCTGAGCACTTCCGGGAGGGGCTATAGCACACCTTTTCCCGAATGAAAAGGGCGGCGGAAATTATTGGCCGACTTGAAGCTGGGGAAATCCCGGCTGGAACGTCATGTGCAGGGAATCATCGAGCAGTTGCACCGTCACCTCTTCACCTGTTCCGGCCTTGGTCAGTTCCGGGGGAAGGATGATGAGACCGTTTGCCATGACCATCGATTTGAGTATTCCCGAGCCTTGTTCACCGGTGGTGCGCGCGGTGTATCCTGTTGCGTCCTGCTTTATAATGCCCCGGATAAAATGACGTTTCCCCGGTTTTTTATGGATGTCTTCCGTCAGGCGCGCGGTTACGGTTTTACGGAAAATGTTTTTGTGTCCCATCATTTTGAGGATGGCCGGACGGGCGAATTGCTCGAAGGAGATCATGGAAGAGACCGGATTTCCCGGCAGGCCGATGACGGGGACATTTTCCAGGGAACCGAAGGCGAGCGGCTGCCCCGGCTTCATGGCCACCTGCCAGAAATTCATCTGGTTTCCCTTTTGTTTCATGACGTCCTTGACAAGGTCAAAATCGCCAACGGAGACCCCTCCGGAGGAGAGAATCAAATCGGCGCGCATGGCGGCCCGGAATTTTTCGATTAAATCTTCGCGCCGGTCTTTGGCGATCCCCATCTGCATCGGGACGGCGCCGCACGCAAGGATGAGGGCGGCAAGCGAGTAGCTGTTGGAGCTGACGATTTTAAGCGGCGACGGCTCGTCAATATCGGCAAGCTCGTCGCCTGACGAAACGACGGCTATCAGAGGCTTCTGGTGTACAAAGACGAAGGAACGTCCCAGAGAGGCGAGCATCCCGATATGGGCGGGTCTCAGGATTTCCCCTTTTTGTATCACGAGTTCTCCCGTTTGAACGTCTTCGCCGGCAAACCTTATATTCTCGCCGGTCTGCACGCCGGAAAAAATGACGACCCGTTTGTCCTCTTTTTTGGTCTCTTCCACGGGGATGACCGCGTCAGCTCCCTCGGGGACGTAGGCGCCGGTCATGATCCTCGCTGCCTGTCCCTTGCCGATCGTTTCCCGGGAGACAGAGCCGGCGGGCAGGTCTTCTATGACATCAAGAAGGATGGGGTTTTTCTCTGACGCGCCGAAGACGTCCATCGAGCGGACCGCGTAGCCGTCCATCGCCGAGTTGTCTTTGGGAGGAATAGCCCGTCCGGAAAAGACGTCTTCCCCGATCACCCTTCCCAGGGCGGAGAGAATATTCACCTTTTCGAGTCCCAGCACATCCACCGCATCGAGAATATTACGCAGGGCATCTTCCACGCTTATCATCTGTTTGCTCCTTGGTTCATTTTGACGGACGTTATCGCAGATTCTCTTTTTTTGTCAACCCAAAGTGAAGCGCGGTCACGGTAATTTTGTTCTCTATGCCAGCAACTGATTTCACCTGCGCGGGTAAAACAGAAAGTCCAATTGTTTCAGTCTATTTGATGTAAAACAAATTTACACTGGGAGCGCGTTTTTGATGCTTGAATAATTGTTCGGAATAATATAGTGGGTAAAATCATCACATGAAATCATGATCACAAAAGTTGCAGGCGGAAAGGCGAGCTTTCATCAAGGAAGCTGTTTTATACAGACAGGGAAAATATTTTGCGAAGAATAGTCGAGCTGAAAAAAAGGATTACCGACGCCTCCCTGAAGGAGCTGCTTGAAAGATTGTCGCGCCAGGAGGACAGGCTTATTGTTCATGGCCTCGATGGAACAGCCCGCGCCTTTGTGACCGCCTCCATCTTCCGGTATCTTGAGTGCCCCGTTACGGTCATCAGACCGAATGCCCGGGATGCGGAAACCTGTCTGAAAGACTTGAGCTTTTTCCTTGGCGAAGATAAGGTTCTCATGATGCCTCCCTGGGAAACGGTGACAACGGACATGTTTGCCTTCCAGCGGGAGACGGAGCTGGCCCGGATGGAGGGGTTGTACCGCCTGGCTTACGGCAGTCCCGCTGTTCTGGTTATGTCCGTTTCTTCGCTGATGCAGAAAACGATGCACCGCGATGTGCTGGATGCTTATGACGAGACGATCTCGATCGGCGACCAGCGCGCGCGCGATGCCCTGGCGAGGAAACTCCTCGAGGGGGGGTATGCGCGCGAGGCGCTGGTGCAGGAAAAAGGCGAATTCAGTGTCCGCGGAGATATCGTCGATATCTTTCCTCCTTATGCGCCGCATCCTTACCGCCTGGAGTTTTTTGGGGACGAAATCGAGTCGATTCGTCTGTTTGACAAAACGTCGCAGCGCTCCATAGAAGAGATTTCAGACTTCATCCTCTCCCCCGCCGGTGAGCTCATCATAACGCCGGAAAGGCGGGAGTGTGCCGTTCAAACTATACGCAACCGCTCGAATAAACTGGGGCTGCCCCGGACTGCCAGGGGAAAACTCACCGACATGATTGCTGCCGGACTCCATGTGTCGATCAACCCTCTTTTTTACTCTCTTTTCTACAATCATGCGGAATGCAGAGATTCCGGCGGAAACGGGATGGGAACACTGTTTGACTACCTGCCTCCTTCCGGTATCATCATTCTTGACGACCCCTTTACCTGCGCCCTGCTTCAGGAGAAGATTGAAAACGACCTCGACGGATTTTTGCTGAAGGCCCACGAACAGAAAAAGTTTTATCTGGACAAGGAGGCCTTTTGTTTGAGTGCGGCGGATGTTTCCGGCCGGAGGCAGGCAATGAGGCAGCTCTATCTTGCCGGTCTTTCTTTAGGGATCGAAGATGAGGGAAATTTCCCCGTCCGTTTTTATTTTGAGAAGGACACCTCCGCCGATAGTTTATCTTCGACAAGGGAAGACGAGAATGAGGGCGTTCTTGCTCCTCTTGCAGAAAAGATGCAGGGTTGGTTCCGGGAGGAAAATGCCGTTTATCTTGTTTGCAGCGGGGAAGAACGGGTTGAAAGGATGGGGCAGTTGCTGTCGCGGTACGGGATTTCGACACGCAAGTCTGAGGCGCCATTTCTCGCCGCGATTGAAGCAAATGATGCCGCCGGGGTTGTAACGATTCTGGACGGCAGGATAGGCAATGGTTTCCATCTCCCCGGAATGAAGCTGGTCATTCTTTCCGAGGAGGAAATTTTCGGCAAGAAGGTCTTGCGGCGGCATGCCAGACGCATCCGGGAAGGGTATTTTCTCAAGTCGTTCGGAGAGCTGTCCGAGGGTGACTTTATCGTCCATACCGACCACGGCATCGGGCGATACCGGGGCCTCCAGAAGCTCAGTGCGGGAGGCGCGGAGAACGATTTTCTTCTTCTTGAATACCAGGGAAACGACCGGCTCTACATCCCTGTTGACCGGATCGATCAGATCCAGCGCTATATCGGCTCGGAGGGCGCCATCCCGAGGGTTGACAAACTTGGCGGGACGTCGTGGGAAACCATGAAAGAAAAGGTCCGGGAGTCGGTGCGCGAGATGGCGGAGGAACTGGTCGCCATCTATGCCGCCCGCGAGGCGATGGAGAGAGAGCCTTTTTCCGCACCGGACCGTCTCTACGAGGAGTTTTGCGAATCGTTCGAATTTGAAGAGACCCCCGATCAGGCCAGGGCGATTGAGGATGTTCATGCCGACATGAACGGCGACAAGCCGATGGACCGCCTGATCTGCGGTGATGCCGGTTTTGGAAAAACCGAGGTGGCCATGCGGGCCTCGTTCCGGGCGGCGCTGAACGGAAGGCAGGTGGCGGTACTCGTTCCGACGACGATCCTTGCCGAGCAGCACTACCAGACATTCTCCGGCAGGATGAAAAATTATCCGCTTCGCGTGGAGGTTCTCAACCGCTTCCGCAGCAAGGCCGAGCAGAAGGAGATCGTTGATGGGCTGGCCCGGGGGACGGTGGACGTCGTGATAGGAACCCATCGCCTGCTGCAGAAGGACGTCAATTTTCGCAATCTCGGACTGGCGATCGTTGACGAGGAGCAGCGTTTTGGCGTGGCAGACAAGGAAAAACTCAAAAAACTTCGAACCCTGGTTGACGTCATTACCCTTTCGGCGACCCCGATACCGCGGACGCTGCATCTGTCTCTGGTGGGCATCCGGGATCTTTCCATCATGAACACCCCCCCGGAAAGCCGCCTGCCTGTCAAGACGTATGTCATTGAATTCAATGAAGAAGTTATAACGGATGCCATAAGACAGGAACTGGGCCGCGGCGGCCGGGTCTTTTTTCTTCACGACCGCGTCCGTTCCATCTACACGATGGCGCGCCTTGTCCAGAAACTCGTTCCCGAGGCGAGCATTGGGGTGGTGCACGGGCAGATGAAGCCCGCGGACATCGAAAGCGCGATGAAAAAATTTATCCGGGGGGAGGACAACGTCCTGGTCTGCACAACGATCATCGGCGCCGGGCTGGATATTCCGTCCGCAAACACGATCATCATCAACCGTGCCGACCGTTTCGGTCTCTCCCAGCTCTACCAGATACGGGGCAGGGTTGGCCGCGCAAAGGAGGAGTCCTTTGCCTGGCTGCTCGTTCCCCAGGGGGCGATGCTCTCCCGCGACGCGCAGAAGCGGCTGCAGGTGATCATGGACTTTACCGAGGCAGGCTCCGGCTACCGTATCGCCTCAAATGATCTTGAGTTGAGAGGGGCCGGCGCCATGCTCGGCGCATCCCAGTCAGGGCATGTATCGGCTGTTGGCTATGAACTCTACACCGAGATGATGGAAAGCGCCGTCCGGGAGCTCAAGGGGGCGCCGGCGCCGGAAGAAGATGTGCGTCCGGAGATACACCTTGGAATTCCCGCTTTTATTCCCGAGACATACATGTCCGACGAGCACCAGCGTCTTGTCTATTACAAGAAAATTTCTCTCGCATTGTCGGAAGAAGAATTGTATGCGATACGCGATGAATTGCAGGACTGTTTCGGCAATGTCCCGCTTGAGGTGGACAATCTCCTCGGGGTCATCGGCGTCCGCAACCTGCTCAGGCCGATCAGGGGGCTGAAAATGGGATACGACGGCAAGGAGATGTCGCTGTTGCTGCAGGAAAACAGCCCTGTCGATCCTGCCCGCATACTGGCCCTGTACCGCGGAAAACTCAGGGGGGTGCGGCTTGCCCCGGACAATAAATTGACGGTGCCCATGCCGGGACTCTCCGGGGCGGAGATCATTGCCCGCGCCCGAGAACTGATAGATGAGTTGAGGGGATAAGGCAGGAGTGATGAAGGGAAGAGGAAAAAGATGCGATTGAAGAGGAATGTACATTGGACGGCTGTTGTGGGGCGTTGCTTTCGTCAGAGTTTGCTGGCTGCGGCTGTGATTTTTTCTTTCACTGCTGCGGTTCAGGCCGCCGTGGTCGATCGGATTGTCGCCGTTGTCAATGATGAAATCGTCACGCTCTCCGATCTGGAGCGGGCCTTCGAGCCGTACAAGGGGAAGTTTGAGGCAACGTACCAGGGCAATGACCCAAAAAAGGCCCTGCATGAGGCCAAAAACGAAATCCTCAATCATATCGTGGATAATATGCTTATGGAGCAGGAGGCGAAAAGGACGGGGATATCCGTCTTGCCTGCCGAGGTGGAAGAGGCCATCGCCGATATGCTGAAGAGCCGCAAATTGTCCCAGGAGGAGTTGCTTAAAGTGCTTGCCCGCGAAAACCTGACGATGGATGCGTACAAAAAGGATATCCGTGAGCAGTTGATAAGGATGAAGCTGATCGGACGGGACATCAAAGCGAAGGTTGTGGCGACAGACGAGGAAATCGGCGCGTACTATCTCAATCACCGGGAAGACTACGACGGCAGGGAATCCGTCCGGATACGGCAGATATTTCTGCCGACTGCGGAGGACGCGACGGCAGAAGAGAAAGCAAGAACGCGTGCCGAGGCACAGTCCATCCATGCGCGGCTGCTTGCTGGCGAACCTTTCGAGGCGTTGTGCATGAAATTTTCGAAAGGTCCGGGGGCCGAAGAGGGCGGCGATATTGGATATATAGAGAAGGGTACAATTCTGCCTGAAATTGAGTCGGTTGCGTTTGCCCTGCCTCTCCACAGGATAAGCGATGTCATAGAATCTCCTGCAGGCGTTCACATAATCCAGGCGACGGATCGCCGCGGGGCGGGCGCCAAAAGCATCGAGGCCGTCCGCGAGGAAATCAAGGCGAAGATCGACAGGGAAAAAACAGAGAAAAAGTATGGAGAATGGCTGAAAAAATTGAGGGAAAAGTCCAGCGTAGAGATAAGGTATTAATGAACGTCATCCGGGTCAGGGGCGCCTCCCAGCACAATCTGAAACATGTTAATATCGACATTCCGAGGAACTGCCTTGTTGTAATAACGGGGGTAAGCGGCTCGGGAAAGTCGTCGCTTGCCTTCGACACGATCTATGCGGAGGGGCAGAGGCGCTACGTTGAGTCGCTTTCCACCTATGCCCGGCAGTTTATCGGCCAGATGGACAAGCCGGATGTCGAGTCGATCGAGGGGCTCTCCCCGGCGATTGCGATCGAACAGAGAAACACCGCCCACAATCCCCGCTCCACCGTGGGGACGGTAACGGAGATTTACGACTATCTGCGGCTCTTGTTTGCCCGGGTTGGCGTTCCGCACTGCCCGAAATGCGGACGTGAGATCAAGGCGCAGACAATCGACGCCATGCTCGAGACGGTTCTCGGATGGCCGGTGAACGCGCGTATTACGATTTACGCACCCGTTGTCCGAGGCCGGAAGGGCGAGTTCCAGAAGGAGTTCAAAAAGTTTCTCAAGGACGGCTACACGCGCGTCCGGGTTGACGGCGAGATCAAGGAGCTTGCCGACGAGATCGCGCTCGACCGGAACCACAAGCATGAAATCGATGTCGTCATCGACCGGCTGGTCATCAAGGAAGGGGTGAGGGGGCGTCTCCGCGAATCGCTGGAAGCAGCCTCGATCCTTGCCGATGGGCTGGTAAACGTCGGCATCGCGGGCGGGAAGGATGTCCTGTTCAGCGAACGGTACGCCTGCCCCGACTGCGGGATCAGCATGACGGAGCTTTCTCCGCGGATGTTTTCGTTCAACAGCCCCTACGGGGCCTGTACGGACTGCAGCGGTCTTGGCACGCGGATGTATTTCGACGAGGAACTGGTTGTGCCGGACCGGAGCCTTTCGATCCGCGAGGGGGCGATCGTCCCCTGGTCCGGGCGCCACTATCTCCACTATTTCAACATGATCGATGTCCTTTCCAACCACTACGGCTTTGACATCAACACCCCCTTTCAGGAACTGCCCGAGAAAATAAGGCAGATGCTCCTTTACGGCTCTGGAGACGAAAAAATCCGCTTTTACCTGGACCGGGGCGGCAAGCGTTTTTTTCACACCCGGCCGTTCGAGGGCATTCTCAACGAGCTGGACCGGCGCTACAAGGAGACCACATCGCTGCACGCGCGGATGGATCTGTCCCGTTTCATCAACCTCCGGGAGTGTCCCACCTGCCACGGGGCCCGTCTGAAGCCGGAGAGCCTCTCGGTGAGAGTGGGAGGAAAAAGCATCTACGAGATATGCTCCATGCCTCTCAGAGAGTGCAGGGATTTTCTGCTTTCCATTCCGTTTTCCGCGCAGGAGTTCCAGATCACCGAGCGGGTGATGAAAGAAATTAAAACGAGGCTCGGCTTTCTTCTTGATGTCGGTATGGATTATCTGACGCTGGAGCGCACCGCCGGCACGCTGTCCGGCGGAGAGGGACAACGGATACGTCTTGCCACGCAGATCGGCTCGGGGCTGGTCGGGGTGCTCTACGTCCTCGACGAGCCGACCGTCGGGCTTCACCAGCGGGACAATGTCCGTCTTATTGGAACGTTAAAGCGTCTGCGCGATATGGGAAATACCGTCCTCGTCGTCGAGCACGACCGGGACATGATGCTCGAGTCGGATCAGATCATCGATATCGGTCCGGGGGCGGGGATTTCAGGCGGCGAGGTGATCTTTCAGGGGACGCCGACGGAGATATGCTCTTCAGAGGAGTCGCTGACCGGCCAGTACCTCTCCGGACGAAAATCGATTCCGGTTCCCCAAAAGCGTCGGCCGCTTTCTGAACAATTCATCGTTCTGGAAGGGGCAAGCGAGCATAACCTCAAAGATATCGACATCAGAATTCCGGTCGGCGTCTTTACCGCGGTGACCGGTGTTTCCGGTTCAGGCAAAAGCACGATGGTGATTGAAACCCTCTACAAGGCCCTTGCCCGGAGGATCAACCAGGAACGCACCGGCGGTGGCAGGGTGCGAAGGGTTGCCGATTTCGGCGGCATCGAACGGGTCATCATGATCAACCAGCAGCCGATCGGGAGGACGCCCCGTTCCAACCCGGTGACCTACACCGGCATCTTTTCCCCGATCCGCGATCTTTTCACCGGCCTCCCCGAGTCCCGTCTCCGGGGCTACAAGGCGGGCCGATTCAGCTTCAACGTCAAGGGGGGACGCTGCGAGGCGTGCGAGGGAAACGGGCTCATCAAGATAGAGATGCACTTTCTGCCGGACGTCTATGTCACCTGCGACGCCTGCCGCGGGAGCCGCTTCAACAGGGATACGCTCGAGATAAAATACAAGGGGAAGAACATCGCCGAGGCGCTCGACATGACCGTGGAGCAGGCGCTGGCATTTTTCGAGCACATCCCGGCCATCCGCGAGAAGCTGCAGCTTCTGTCCGATGTGGGGCTGGGGTACATCCACCTCGGCCAGTCGGCGACGACGCTTTCCGGCGGCGAAGCGCAGCGGATCAAACTCTCCCGCGAGCTGGGAAAGAGGGCCAACAGCAACACGCTCTACATCCTCGACGAGCCGACGATCGGGCTCCATTTCTCGGACATCCAGAAACTTCTCGACGTCCTGATGCGCCTGGTTGATATGGGAAACACCATCGTCCTGATCGAACACAACCTCGACATGATCAAATCCGCCGACTACATCATCGACCTGGGCCCCGAGGGCGGACCTGGCGGCGGGCGCATCATCGCCACAGGAACCCCCGAAGAGGTCGCGAAATCGGATATCTCCCACACCGGACGTTTTCTGCGGGAGCTGCTGTAAAAAACAGTTTCGTTACAGCTCCAGATAGCTCCTGCGCAGGACTTCATTCTGGAGCAGCTCCTCCGCGGTTCCCTGCGTGATGATTTTTCCCGGTGAAAACAAATAGTTGTGGCTGTCCAGCTTGAAGACGGAACGTACCGCCTGTTCGACCAGCAGAATCGTTATTCCCGTGAGCCAATTGCAAAAGTAAAAATCAGGCCGAATTTACGATTGTCGGCACATAGGTTAAACCAGCTATAAACTGCGTATTGATTCGCTTGATGGAGACATTCCGGTAAACGCGATTTTTAATTAAGATGCGACGCTGCTTTCATGTTCCCCATTTGCATGCATGTCTCCCATGTTGTCCATGGAAAAAGACCCCAGAGCTTCAAAAAAAGCTCTCTTGTTTTTGTTGATAATTTGCGTTAGGACAACCGCATAGAAAACAGGAACCCTGATTGAAAAATTTGTAAAAAACCGTCCAATGGATTTTAGGAAAGGAAAAATGATGAAAAAACATTTTCTGATCGGTTGTTTTGTTTTATTTATGGTTTTTTGCGCGACGGCATCGTTTTCATTGCCTGCCTATGCCGGCAGCGGGAAGAATCTTGAAGACGGTATAGCCCAGTACAAGGAAGAGAACTATGAAGAGGCGATCGAAATCCTCGCCGAGGTTCGCAGACTCGAACCAGCGTTCTCGGAGGCGGCATTTTTTCTGGGGATGGCGTACAAACAGGTGATGGACTATCCCAAAGCGGAGATGAACCTGCGCGATGCCGTCACTCTTGTCCCTAAAATCAAAGAGGCACTGATCGAACTGGCCGATGTCCTTTATCAGCAAAACAAGCTTGAAGAGGCTGCCCAATGGCTGAAGGTAGCTGAAAATGAAGACATTTTTCCTGCCCGGACGGCGTTTCTCAGGGGGTTGGTCCTGCTGAAGGAAGACAAAAACAGCGACGCCGTTGCCGCCTTTGAAAAATCGAAACAACGTGATCAGACCTTTGCGCAGGCGGCAGAGTTTCAGATTGCCATCTGCCTGATCAAGGACAGAAAACTGGATCTGGCCAGGGCCCGTCTCCAGGCGGTCATCACGCGCGATCCGCTTTCGGACCTGGCCTCTTTCGCCCGCCAGTACCAGGAAATGGTCGATGAGAGGCTCTACCTGGAACGGCCGTTGCGTCTGACGGTCGGCATGATGGGCGGGTACGACAGCAACCTTGTTTCCAAGCCGATCGACGATGCGGCCGCGGGGAGTATAACGGACGAGAGCGCCTATACCCTCACCTCGTCGGTCCGTCTCGATTTTGTTCCGAAGATCGAGGGGCCGTGGCTCTTCAATGCTCAGTACTCGGCCATGTCCAGCGTCAATTCCAAACATACCCATACCCACGATTCCTTCGCCAACAGCTTCTCCATTTCACCGGGGTATAATTTCGGGCGTTTTGCCGTCAATCTCAACGCGAATTACACCAATGTTTTACTGCGTACCGACCCGGATCCGGCCTCATCTGTGCTGCCGGACTCCAACCCGGGGTACAAAAGATCCCTCGATTTTACCTCTATAGCGCCTTCTGTGCGGATGATGATTAATCAGAACAATATTCTCGAGTTGTCGGTTGGTTACGACAAGAAGGAGTACTATAACCAGCAGCAGCAGGTGGTTGCTTCGCCGGACGCCATTCGTGATTCCGTTGGACCCCATGCCTATCTAAGCTGGATTTGGCTCTTCAGGGAGAATTCTTTCCTCAATCTGCGTTATGACTACACGCGCGAAAGGGCAGACGGCTGGCGATGGAACAACATCGGCAACAAAATCACCGCTAACGTAAGCCTTCCGGTGATCCCCGCAGCGACGGCTGAGCGCATAGGTCCCGTCACGCTACAATTGACGGGGAGCGCCTTTTTTCAGGCCTACGACTACGAAGGCGTCTGGCCGCTGTCCGGAACAGACACAAGGCGGGACAAGATTTACACAGCTTCCGCCACTCTTGCCTGGGGATTTCATAAATGCGCAAGCGTGATTACCCAGTACGCGAGAACGGAAAGCGATTCCAACCTTCCGATATACGCGTACAACCGGAATCAGTATCTCCTCGGATTGGAGTTCAGGTATTGACGGCCTCCGTGAAGAAATATTTCTGAAAAGTGTTAAATGCGTCACATGTTTTGCGTAAGAAGAGTTGCCTATCCGTTGTGCAAGGAGTACAACAGCAGCCGGAAAGTAAAGATGATCCCGTAAAATCATGCGGCTGAATCGTTGCACCCGGTAGCCTGAAACCTGCGGGCTTCTTGTTTCGAAAGAGTATCTTCAAGAATGAATCTGACAAACCATCGGCGGGGAAACGCTAAAAGCATTCAGGAGGTGAAGTTATGAAGAAGAGATCGGTCGCTGCACTTATTTTAGCGGCAGTTTTGTTTATGCTATTGCCAATTCTGGCGCAGGCTGCCCCCGTAGGCAAGTTTACCAGCGTTGAAGGCAACGTCGATGTGACAGTTTCCGGAAAGCCGGCCGCCAGGGCCAATCCGGGCGATTCCCTGAATGCGGGCGATATCATACGCACGAAGAGAAAATCCAAGTGCGAGGTTGTTTTTATTGATGGCAGCGTACTGCGTCTCGCCGAAAACAGCCGTCTGAGAGTAACGGAATTTGCCCAGACAGAGGGGAGCCGGAAGGTGACGCTCGATCTGTTCCGCGGCAAGGTGCAGAATGTTGTGAAAGCCGCAACGGGCGGCGCTTCTGCCAGATCTCGTTACGAGGTGCATACCCCGACGGCTGTTGCCGGAGTTCGCGGCACAAACTTCTTCTCGTTCTATCAGGGGGGAGTCAGTGGAACCGTTTTCAAGGAAGGAACCGGTTACGGTTACAGCGCCAACAGACCTAAAGACATAAAGACCATCCGGCCCGGTCATGCAATGCTGGTAACCAACCCGGATATGCCGCCTACGATCAGGCTGGCAACAGAAAAGGAGCTCAACCAGCACGAAAAAGATACCATCCCTTCGGAAAAACCGAAGGGAAAGGGTGAAAAAGAACCGGACAAAAAGCCGGAAGCAAACGATGAAGGAACGGCTGACGAGGGGAAGGCCGAAGGGCAGCCAAAGGAAAAGAAATCTGGGACCGCAGATAAGAAAGGCGAATCGCAGGACGGCGGGGAAGGACAGGCTTCAGAACCGGACTCCGCACCTGGGGCCCAGGGCGGCAAGACAGAAGGAACGGCGACGCTTGGCGCGGGTCCGGCAAGGTCGGATGAGAAGATCATCGAGGCCTCATTTCAGGCTGATCTGAACGAGGGATCCGGAATGGTTGACATCATTCCCCAGCAGGAGTCTCTGCCCCCTGTTGCAGAGATTGGAAGCAATCTCAAAGAGATCGTAGAAAAAGATTTGGTTCAGGAAACGCAGCAGGTCGAGGCGCTTGCGCCAATCATCAGCATATCTCCCGTTAATTTCAGCTCTGCGATAAATTTTACCAACCAGCATACGGCCAAATTCGCCGTTTCGGCTACGGACGATATCTCCACTCCCGACAAAATAGCGCTTTCCTATGAGCTGGACGGCGCCGTTGTTGAGTCTGCTGATATACAGCAGCAGCTTTTGGAAGGAACCCACATCTTTACAGTGACGGCGACGAATGAGGCTGAAAAAAGCGCGACGAAGTCGTTTACATGGACAACCGATTATACGCCGCCCGAGGGCGTTCTTTTACAGCAGTCTCTGCCGAAAAAGGTTGCCGGAGTTGACAACCATTTTGAGTTTACCGCGTCCGATTTACACCTTCAAGGCAGTTATTGCCGAATAGATGCAGGAGAGTGGATGGCTTTCGACGGTGGACAGTTATCCCTTGGAGAGGGAATGAAGCATATCGAATTCAAGGCCGTCGATCTGGCAGGCAATGAATCTCCCGTCAGTTCCTATGAGTGGTTTATCGGGGTAAATCATTTGATTCTGCGGGATGCGGAAGGCGGTTTTTCCGGTGGCGTGACAATCGATGGCGCTCTTGCCGGAGCTGTGCAAGAGACTTCTGAAGGTCTCCGAACCACAACGGACGGGTCTGCCGGAGGGTGGCTGATGCAGTACAGCGGCTCGTACGAAACGGCGCCCCCGTCATCATTCAATGTCATGGCAGGCGGCCTGGGAACCCTCGCCGGAAGCGAAGATGATGGCGGCTTTTGGCTTTCGAAGACGGACAACGCCGCTGCATTGGCGGGCGGCATATCCGGCAGTTCCAGCTTTACCTGTTTATCGAGAACCATGCTCGGAACCGGAACGGGCTTTTTAACCGGAACATACGAAAATGGCGCCTGGCAGGCGACGGATTTGGGGCTGGGAACCTATCGCGAGACTCCTCTTTTGTGGAGTGGCGATTGGACGGGGATTCACGACGGCTCTTTGAACCCGTCTTCCCTGTACAGGAATTTATACGATACGGTGAATCAAGAAAGCACAATGGAGTTCGTTGCTCATGATGTGGGGTTGACCGGCGGCCTCGAACCTTTCTGGACCGGTTCAAGCCACATGACAGCCATGGGGAACCTCATGAATGAAGACTATTCCGCAACGCTTTCCGGAGAGCTCGTCGAAGGAGCTTTTCTCATGAATTCCGGTGTTTTTGCGCAATCACTTTCAGGAAACACCGATGATGCAACATCCCTTTTTACTCCCGACGCCGAGTTTACAGGCATGACCGCCGGGATATGGAAGGATGGGCGGATAAACGGCTCGCTCTATGCGATCTATAAAACAGCGGATGGAAAAGCCGGCTGGTTGAATGGAAATGTCGATGGATTCAACAACAGCACGATTGGCATGTGGAAAATTGAAGGAGATCTGACGCCGACACAGAGGATATCCGGTTTACCGACGACGAATCTCGATGTCGTTCACAATGTTGCATGGGGACTCCTGGGGGGGGCTTTTGCTGAAGGGCAGGGGGTAATACAGCAGAGCGGCTTCAGCGTGCTGCAGACCACTTTTTACGGCAGAGAATTTTACGATGAACAACGCACGGAAGATATCGTTATCCCGTTACTCTGGGGTGTTTACGATCTGCGGGCTGTAGAGGGGAACTATTTCTCGGGAAAGCCGAGCGTTGAGTCTTCGTGGAGTGCAAAAATCGGAGGCGTCGGTCCCCCCCAGATGGATGCTCCTTTCTTTTACAATGCAGATATTGCAGGCGTATGGTCAGATGCAGGGACTATCAGCGGTCAGCTTTCCGGAAAGTATATGACGCCGCTTTACATGGGCGTTCTTTCCGGACCGTTTTACGGCCTTTACAATGAAGCCGACGGGAATGGCGGATGGATAGGGCAAAGTGTGGGAACCTATAACGTTACCCAGAAACTGATCCACAGCGCTGCCTGGGGAGAAGGGGGGATGTTTGATTATTACGAGGGAGGGGTTCTTTATGCCGACAACAACGGGATTGGGGAAGAGGTTGGCTATATCTCAGGCCTGTTGGGAGGTGTAACCTCTCCGTGGAGCGGTTCCTCCGAGTTCAGTGCGATGGGCGTTTTTAATCTGGACGTTCAAAGTACGGGAGCTTCGCTATCCAGCCTCTGGAGTTCGAGAATTCATGGAAAAACACCCCACGAGCTGACTGAACCTGAATCAGCCGGAGGAATTTACACAGGATATTCTTCCGCCTTCTGGCGTTATGACGGATATGATGCTTCCATCAGCGCGATCTATCTGACGCCGCCCGATGATAACGGAAAAAGTTCCGCAGGGTTTTTGAGCGGCAACAGCCTTTCCGGCCTGGTTTACAATCTGGCAGACGAAACGGAAGATGGGGATATGGATGCCTATCGTCGGGGAATTTGGGAATCATCCTCGACGGCATCGACGCTTAGCGCCTCTGACCCGCTTGTATCCGGATTGAATCCGGAACAGGCAACAATCGCCACGGGGCAAATAGGCGGGGCAGTTTATGGAAATTTTGAAGGCGCCGGAGCGGTTTTACATGAGGACGGCAATGGCGAGTTGACGTTCTTTATGGATGGCTCGTCGCCCCTTCCTTTCGGTGTTTATGATTTGAAGCTGACAGCGGGGGCAGGCGGAACGTTTTTCGGTAAACCGTCCGGCGAAGCTTTCTGGCGCGCAAAGGCGGGCGGGACATTGACTCCGAATCAGGAGATCATTCCTGAGGGGCTTGGCATCCCTCAGGAATATACCCCAATGGGCGATGGATACTGGCTTGCGGACATCGATGGCCAATGGGGCGCTGACGGTGAAATCTCGGGGGATGTCGCTAACGGAACCTACCTGACGGCTACCCACCTCGGCACGCTTTCCGGTCAGTTCTATGGACTCTACACGGAATCGGGAACAGGGGCCGGAAGCTGGATCGGTGAAAGTGTCGGTACGTGGGCAGGAGAGCCCCTTGCGTGGAGCGGGTCATGGGGAGGTTGCGGCAGTCTCTATTACAATCAGGATGGATACG
>DYTH01000045.1:0-9445 GCA_020726025.1 Syntrophus aciditrophicus
CATTAAATTCGTAGATACGGGGTCACCGGGTAGGGGCACGGCATGCCGTGCCCCTGCGAAAACATGGTTGCGCACCATTAATGATGGCGAGCGGAAAGATTCTATTTTCATAGAAACGGGGGAATCATTCCCTTGATGGAGAGTTTGACGATGGAGCTTAAGTCAGGTTATGCTTCAGGAATTTGATGCGATCATTGTCGGTGCGGGGCCGGCGGGATGCGCCTGCGCGTACTCGCTTGCGAAGACGGGGCTCGACGTGCTGGTTACGGAGCGCGGAGGCTTTGCCGGGGCGAAGAACATGTGGGGCGGCGCCTTCTACGGGCCGGTTCTCAATGAGCTTTTCCCCGAATTCTGGAAGGAGGCGCCGGTGGAACGGCCGGTTACCCGGCACAGATACTCGCTCCTTTCCGGGGAGGGATGCCTCTCCGTGGATTACGCCCATCCGAAGTTCAACCGGCCGCCGTACAACGGCTTTACGATGTTCCGCGCCAAATTCGACAACTGGTTCGCCGAAAAGGTGCAGCAGGCAGGCGCCATTGTTGCGACCGGGCTTCAGGCCGACGATCTGCTGTGGGACAAAAACAAGGTGGCGGGCGTCAGGGCCGGGGGCGACGATCTGCCGGCGAAGGTTGTCATTGCCTGCGACGGTGTGAACTCGATGATGGCAAAAAAGGCAGGGCTCCGGGGAGAACTTCAGCCGCAGGATATCAAGCAGGGGGTCAAGGAGGTGCTTCGCTTTTCGCCCGGCGTCGTCGAAGAGCGGTTCAATCTGCAGGACGGCGGCGGCATCGACTGGGAATTTATCGGCGACTGCACCCGGGGGCTGCCGGGCGGCGCCTTCATCTACACCAACAAAGAGAGCCTCTCCGTGGGCGTTGTTGTGAGTCTCAAGAGTCTGATTGACCAGGGGGTTCGGGCGGACGACCTGCTGCAGGATTTCAAGAGACATCCGGCGGTGGCCGGGCTTTTGGAAGGCGGCGAGCTTGCCGAGTATTCGGCGCACCTCATCCCCGTCTCCGGGATCGCGATGATGCCGAGTCGGCTCTATGCCGACGGCTTTCTCGTGGCGGGGGACGCGGCGGCGCTGGTGCTCGGCACGGGTCTTGCGCTTGAGGGGGCGAACTTCGCGGTAGCCTCCGGAATGGCGGCGGCAAAAACGGTAATCAAGGCGAAACAAGCGTCCGATTTTTCGGCAGTCACCCTTTCTTCCTACCAGAAGCTCCTGGAGGAGGGTTTTGTGATGAAGGACCTGAAAACCCACAGACTCGCGCCCCATTTTCTGGAGAATGAGAGGATTTACACGGCCTGGCCGAAATTTGCATGCAATCTGGCCGAGAAGGTTTTCACCAGCGACGGTGAGCCCAGAAGAAAAACATGGGAACTGCTGAAGGATGAGATGAAGGGGGAGGGGGCTGTCTCGTTCGCGCAGATGGCGAAAGATCTGTTTGAGGCCGGGAGGGCTCTATGACGACGCAAACAAATGTGGAAGAGCGACTGGCCGTTAACAAGTACAGCATCGATCGCGATGTCCACATCACGGTCGATACGGAGATATGCGGGACATGCACTCCCCGTTATTGCGTGGCCGCCTGTCCCGCGCAGTGTTTCAAATCCTCAAAGGAAGGCGTCACCTTTTCCTTTGAGGGTTGTCTGGAGTGCGGGAGCTGCCGCATTGTCTGCCCGAACGGCGCCGTTGACTGGACGCTGCCGCGGGCCGGGTTCGGCATAAGCTACCAATTTGGTTAGTGAAGGAGTTAAAGACAATGAATATTGTGGTGTGTGTGAAACAGATACTCGATCCCAACCTGCCGCCGGCGAAGTTCAAGGTTGACTCCAAAGCGCGGCAGATCATTCCGCCGGAGGGGATTCCGCTCGTTATGAACCCCTACGACGCGCAGGCGGTGGAGATGGCCCTGCGGCTCAAGGAAAAAAACGGCGGGAAAATCACGGCGGTAAGCCTTGGCGGGCCGGAGGCCGTAAGCGCCGTCAAGTACGCGCTTTCCCTCGGGGCCGATGAAGGCGTTGCCCTTTCGGATGAGGCATTTTTCGGCTCGGACAGCCTTGCCGTTGCCCACATTCTGGGCCGGGCGATACGGAAGATCGGTGCGTATGACCTGGTTTTGTGCGGCAGGCAGGCAGCCGACTGGGACGAGGGGCTGACCGGTCCCTTGCTGGCGGAAGAGCTCGGCATCCCGGTCGTCAATTTGGTCAGGGATATCGAAAACGTCGGCGGAGACTGGCGCTTTACCCGGGTCATCAGCGGCGGAGAACAGGTATTTGCCGTTTTTCTCCCTGCCCTTGCGACGATCACAAACGAGGCGCCCCAAACCCGTCTGCCGACCGGCTGGGGGATCATCTCGGCAAACCGTAAGCAGATTCCCGTCTGGAACGGCGGCGATATCGACGTGGATCCGACCAGGATTGGCAGCGCCGCCGCCGTAAGAAAGCTGACGGCGCTGACAGCTCCCGAAAGAAAGAGAAATTGTGAGATGATAAGCAAAGAGACCGTTGCCGAGGCAGCCGGGACGCTGGCCCGGAGGCTCGGCGAAACGGGCGCTTTTCTATAGGAGGTGTGGAATCCATGACAAAAGGAATATTGGTCTGCGCTGAGACGGCAGATGGAAAAATAACGGCCACTACACGTGAGTTGCTCCATGCGGGCCGCGATCTGGCCGACGCGGCGGGAAGCGCTCTCGCGGCGCTTGTTACAGGAAAAAACCCGCAGGAAGCGGCAGCCGAGGCGATTACGCTGGGCGCCGATACTGTCTATACGGTTGACGCCCCTTCGTTTGTAGAATCGACGCCCGATTATTACGCGAGTTTGCTGGTCATGACGTGCCGCAAGACAGAGCCCGCGGTTGTTATTTTCGGGCAGACCGACTTGGGGAGGGACGTAGCCCCGCTTCTGGCCGCAAGATCAGGAGGGGTTGCCTGCATGGATTGCGTGAGAGTCGCCATAGATACCCAGACCCGGGCGCTTCTGCAGACTCGTCCGGTGTATGGTGGAAACGCGATGGCCGTCTGGTCTTCCGGGGAAGAGGTTCTTCGGGTTGTCGCGCTGCGGCCCCGGTCTTATGCAGCGGCTGAACCGGATGCAACACGGCAGGGGGAGATAGTCGCGCTTGATCCTCCCGATTCGGACGAATCGCCCCGGATGGAACTGCTCGAGACGAGAAAAGAGGATATCCAGGGGGTGAAGATCGAGGATGCCCGTATCGTTGTCTCCGGAGGCGGCGGTATCGGGGGGCCGGATGGGTTTAAACTGCTCGAGGAGCTGGCCCGCGTCGCGGGCGGCGCCAGCGGCGCGGTTGCCGCAACGAGGGTTCCCTGCGATGAAGGCTGGGTTTCGCATGGGATTGAGGTCGGCCAGACCGGAACCATCATTACGCCCGATCTGTACATCGCCGTGGGAATCTCCGGGGCGGTGCAGCACATGGTGGGATGCGCCGACTCGAAGGTGATCGTTGCGATTAACCGTGATCCGGACGCGCACATCTTTCAGGAGGCGGATTTCGGGATTGTCGGCGACTACCGTCAGGCGGTGCCGGCCTTGACCGGGGCCATAAAAAGCATCAAGGGTGCGTAAATGAACAGTGAGCGGGGAGTGCGCCAATCTCCCGCAAATAACTTGCCTTATCCTGAATCTCGCCTTATAATGCCGACGATAAAATATTACAGCCAGGGAGGATTTGATGAAGCCAAGTAAATCAGCGACAAACCTCAAGGACATTATCAATAACGCGATCCAGGACCTTGAGATAACCCCGGAAGAGTACAGCCAAATCATGGATTCTGCTAACGAAGACGGCCATATCGACAAAGAGGAACAGGTGCTTTTGTCGCAATTTCATGCGATGCTCAGTAACGGAACCATCAAACGGGTCAAGAGCTGATCTTTTCTTCTCTTTTGATGTTAAACACTTCGATGCCCTTTTCCCGGCTGTACGGAATGCCTTGTTCCCCTCTGTAATGGCGGCGCGGGTCCTTTGGATGATTTTTGTCGCAAAACATTGCAAATATGGCGGAAAAGCAGCCAGTTCTGGAAAAGACAAGGGAAAATTCAGAGAGGTTCTTGAGGGGAAGGGATTTCCGGAAAGCAGGATTGTTCCCGCTGCGGGGAGTTCTGATTTTCGGTAGATGCCATCGGTTTGCCCCGTGAAGGAAAATAAAGGACCAGGGGTCGCGTTAAGAGAAAGGCTGTTATGGAGTTGAAAAAGATCCGTGTGGAGGATGCCGTGGGCCAGGTTCTGGCGCACGATATGACGAGGATTGTGCCCGGCAAATTCAAGGGGGTGGGTTTCAAGAGGAACCATCGCATCCGGGAGGAAGATATCCCGGAGCTTCTCAAGATTGGTAAAAAACACGTTTATGTGCTTGAACTCAATGAAAACCAGATTCACGAAGAGGACGCCGCGCTCAGGATCGCGGCGGCGATTAGCGGGCCGAACCTGCGCTGGACGGATCCCAAAGAGGGGCGCTCGAACATCGTCAGCACAATCAACGGACTGCTGGAGATAGATGTCGAGGGGCTTTTTAAACTAAACAGTATCGGCGAGTTGATCGTCTCCACGATCAAAAGCGGCATGCCCTGCAAAACCGGACAGACCATCGCCGCAACGAGGATTACCCCGCTTTTTACCGAAATAGAGCGGATTGAAAGGCTTGAGACGATAGCGAAGGAGCACAGCCCTATCCTGCGGATATGGCCCTGGGTGAAATCCCGCGCGGGACTGGTAGTCACCGGATCCGAGGTCTATGAGGGGCTTGTTGCCGACGGGTCGGATACGTGGGTTGTCCCGCGTCTTCGGGAGTACGGCTGCGATCTCGTCGAAAAAATCGTGACGTCGGATGATGCCGGACAGATTGCCGGGGCGATAAAGACGCTCGCCGACAAGGGATGCGAACTGATCGTGACAACCGGCGGTCTTTCGGTCGATCCGGACGACGTGACCAGAAAAGGGGTGCGCGATTCCGGCGCCGAGATTATCTCCTACGGCAGTCCGATTCTGCCCGGTGCGATGTTTCTGAACGCCCGTCTCGGGGATATACCGATCATGAGCCTTCCCGCCGCCGTTTTCTACTACCCGCGAACAGTCTATGACCTCATGTTGCCGAGGATGCTGGCCGACCGGCAGCCAACCGCCGCCGACATCGCCGCGATGGGGCACGGGGGGTTCTGTATGAACTGCACGGTGTGCCATTTCCCGGAATGCCCTTTCGGCAGATAACGGGAATGCGCAACCATGTTTTTGCAGGGGCAATTGTGGACATTAAGCTTGATGTTCTCGTCAAAAGTCTGAAATTCCCTCCCCCTTCACGGGGGAGGGTCAGGGTGGGGGCGATAAGTGACTGTATTTCGGGATGTAGTTTTCCCCTCCCGCAAGGGGAGGGGAAAATGTACTTTTGACGAGTTCATCAAGCTTGATGCTCTCGTAAAAAGTCCAAAAACCGTCATTCCGGCGAAAGCCGGAAAACGAAGTTTCATGTTCATAATCTATAAGTGACTAAAGTCACTGGATTCCGTGTCAAGCACGGAATGACAAAAGGGGACAAAAATCGACTTTTAACGAGCTCATCAAGCTTCGCTTTCATGAAAGCGAAGCTTAATGTCCACAATTGCCCCTGCCCGGCGACCCCGCGCCGGATATGGGGGTCTATGACCATGAAAACTCGATTTTCCCGGGCTAAAAAACAGGCCCGAAATGAAGATGGCCGATGTTACAGGAGAATCTTGCAATGAAGGGGAGAGGAATTTTATGGCTGGGCGGCATCGTTCTGTGCTGGTTTATCCTGGCCGCCGAATCCGTGCCGGCGGCCGGGGGCGGTAAAGGCGCCGCAAACGGAGGCGCCGGAAAGCCCCTTGTTGTCGCCGTCGAGTTCAATACGCACGCATCTGCCGCCTATGTCGCCCGGGCAAGAGGTCTGTATGAAGCGGAAGGTTTGCGTATAAAAACATTTGACAGCTATGTGACCGGAATGGCCCTGGCCGCCGCCCTGACGCGGGGTGATGTTGACGCCGCCTACATCTGCCTGGCGCCGGCGATCAGCGCCCATGCCAATGGCGGGGTGGCGTTGAAGGTGGTGTCGGGAACCCACCATTACGGTTACGCAGTCGTTGCCGATCCAAAAAAAATCAAGACGCCCCACGATCTTGAAAAACCTGGGATGCGCATCGGCTGCGTCCGGGAAGGAAACGCGGCGGATGTCTTCTTTGAAAAGGGAATCAGCCGCTACGGACTGAACCGGTCCGCCGTGATGAAGAATGTCAGGCGGATGAACCCGCCCGAGCAGATTCTGGCCCTGAAAACGGGCAGACTCGACGCTGCGGTCATGCCGGAACACTACCCGAGCATTGCCGTGGCCCAGGGATACAAGGTTGTTTTCAGTGCGAGGGATGTCTGGCCCGACATGCAGGGAAGCGTCCTTGCGGTAAGCGACAGGCTGCTCGAAAGCCATCCTGAAATGGTAAAGTCGCTGGTCAGGGTAAATCGGCTGGCGACACGCTGGATTAATGACCACCCCCGGGAGTCCGCCGCCATCGTCTTTGATGCGCTGAATGTGGCAGGACAGATCGATGGAGCTTCTGCGGTTTATCCGGCGCCACAGGCGCGGCTTGCCGGGAAAATTTCACTTTCTCCGGAGGTTGTGCTGTCTTCGATCACGCAGGGGGTTCAGATTACCGCGGATGTTGATCCCGTCCAGGTGCAGAAAACCATCGACACCATGGCAGAGCTGGGGCTTATCCGCGGTCGCTTCGACGCGCGGGGGATTCTGAAACTGGAATGGCCGGGGATATGAAGTTTTTCAGACGCCTGCACAGCCTGTGGTCGTTGCTTCCTGTTGCGTTTTTTCTTGTGATCTGGGAGATTTCCGCCCGGACGCTGGTTTCTAATCAGGCGCTTTTTCCGCCTTTTTCCTCGGTCATGGGTGAATTTTTTATCCTGGTGAAAAACGGGGTCTTGCTGGAAAACCTCGGGCGCAGCCTGTTGCGCGTTTTGGTCGGTTTTCTTGCCGGTTCGCTGGCGGGGCTTACGGTCGGGATTCTGTTCGGTACGAAAAAATTTCTCTACAGGAGTTTCCATCCGATATTCAGCCTGCTCTATCCCGTGCCGGTGCTGGGCTGGATCCCCGTCTTCATGCTCTGGTTCGGAATCGGCGAGATGTTGCCGATTGCGCTATTGTTTGTCTGCGCCTTTTTCCCGATCTACTACAACACCGAAACGGGGATCCGCTCCGTCAACCGGGAATTTGTCCATGCGGCCCGAACCCTCGGCGCCGGTGATTTTCAGATTCTGACCACCGTGCTTTTGCCGCTGGCGCTTCCCAATATCTTCACCGGGCTTCGCCTCGAATCCGGGATGGCCTGGCGCACGACGATGGCGGCGGAGATGATCGCCATCCCGACGGGCATCGGCGCGCTTTTGATGAAGGCGGAAAACCTCATCCGGATGGATATCGTGATAGTCTGCCTGATTGTGCTGTCGATCATGGGCTTTGCCTTTGAACGTTTCTTTCTCTATCTCGAGAAAAAAACGATCGGGAAGTGGGCGTGACATGCCGAAGGTAACGCTGAAAGGTATCAGCAACTACATTCTCAAAGACCTGTCGCTGGAAGTTCATGACGGAGAGTTTCTCGTCCTGCTCGGCCCCAACGGCGCCGGAAAGAGCACCCTTTTGAACGCGATTGCCGGTCTGACCGGATATCGCGGCGCCATTCTTTTCGACGACAAACCGGTTGACGCCCTTCCCGCGTCGAAACGCCGCATCGGCTATCTTTTTCAGCACCTGGCGCTTTTCCCCCACATGGACGTGAAGGGCAACATCGGCTACGGGCTGCGGGTAAGGGGGGAGAAAAATCCGGCGCAGATCGAAGGAAGAATCGATGAGCTGATGACGATGATGCAGATAGGACATCTGGCGGCCCGTTACCCGAAGAATCTGAGCGGGGGGGAGAAGCAGCGCGTGGCGCTGGCGCGGGTGCTGGCCGCGTCCCCTGATGTGCTCTTGATGGACGAGCCCTTGAGCAGCCTTGATCTGCGGGCGGCAAAGCGGCTGCGCCTCGAGATTCGCCATATTCAGCGCAGCCTGGGGATCACCGCGATTTACGTGACCCACAACTTTGCCGAGGCAACCGAAATGGCGGATCGGATCGCCGTGATCGAACAGGGGCGCCTGATGCAGATCGGATCTCCCGCGGAACTGCTTTTTGACCGTCACGACGATCACGCCGGCGGTTTTATCGGCCGACCCAACATTTTCACCTGCGGGTCGTATCAGGTCATTGAAAACGGCCTGGCGGCGGCGGAATGCGGACGAATGAAGATCATTGTGCCGCACGACGGAAAGCCGGTGGAAAGGATTGCGATCGCCCCGGAACATGTGTATGTCTCCACGGAAGAGCCGCTCGGCCCCCACGTTAACCGGTTCGACGGGACAATCCGGGAAATGCGCAGAGGGGAGGCCTGCGTGCGGGCATCGATCGAGGTATGCGGGCAGCTTCTCGAAGCGGAACTTGCCCCGGAGATCGCCGATATGATGAACCTGTCAGAGGGAAGCCGTGTGCATATCATCCTGAAGTTGAGGTGGCTGCAGCCCCTTGAAAGCAAAGGAGCGGGAAATGACCATTTGTGAAAAATTGTACGCGTTGAGTCTGCCGAAGGCGCAGACGGTGACGGTTGAAAGGGTGGCGATGGGATTGGGCTACACGGCGGTCAGCACCTCCGATGGGGGAATCGGCCTCTCCTACACCTGGTTCGAAAAGAAGACCTCCTGCACCGCCCGCGCGGACGATGTCGAGTTCGAGGGAGAGTCGGCGACGCTGCTTCTCGAAAGAATCACCGGGAAGGACATGCTGGCCAGAAGCATGGCGATGGCGCTGGTCAATGCCCTGAATTATGAAGACGCGCTCCGGTTTCCGGAGGATCCGCGCAACGACAGGCTTATCGAGCTTCTCGGAATCGAAAAGGGAAGGCATGTTTCGATGGTCGGCTATTTTGGGCCGACGATCCAGCTTCTCGAAAAAAAGGGGGCGACGGTTGAAATCATCGACGAAAACAGGGGTTTGGGTGAAAAGGACGTCTTTTTTGATCGTCTGTCATCATGGACCGAGGCGCTGATTTTGACGTCAACCGCGCTCCTCAACGACACGGCGGAGGGGATTCTCGAACGTCTGGGGCCGGATGTCAAAACGGTGATTCTGGGACCCAGCACGCCGATGATCGCCGGGGCGTTTGCCGATTTTCCCGTGCACATGCTGGCCGGCATCGCGCCCATCCGGGGGCGTGATGTCTTCAAGACGGTCTGCCACGGCCTGGGCACGCCGGCCCTGATGAAATCGTGCCACAAAAAATATCTGCCGACAGGGTGATGAAAACGAAGTTTCATGTTCACAAAACGAAGTTTCATGTTCATAAATTGAGTGAAAAACGGACCGCCGGACTGATTC
>DYTH01000045.1:9545-15084 GCA_020726025.1 Syntrophus aciditrophicus
AAAACGAAGTTTCATGTTCATAAATTGAGTGAAAAACGGACCGCCGGACTGATTCTCGCAGCCGGCAACTCTTCCCGTTTCGGCGGGTTGAAGCAGTTGGCATCCTTTGATGGAGAGCCTCTGCTGGCGCGCGTGATTCGAGCGGCTCTTTCCTCGGAGCTTGACGCGGTCGTTGTCGTTCTGGGTTTTGAGGCAGAGAAAATCTCGGGTCAGCTCGGGGATGCGCTTGTTCATCCGGCGTTATCGGTTGTAACCAACAGCGCGTGGCAGCAGGGCATGGCAACCTCGCTTCGTGCGGGGATGGCCCAAATAGACCGCTCGTTTGATTCGGTGATGGTTATGCTTGGCGATTTTCCTCACCTTGATTCACGGATAATCGATCAGGTTCTGCATATCTTCCGGATTTCGGACAGGGGGATCTGCCTGCCGGTACGAAAGGGGCGATGGGGACATCCGGTCTGCCTGTCCAGCCGTTATTTCGATGCACTGCTTCAGGTGGATGGGGATCAGGGCGCCCGCGAAATCATCAAGGCAAACTGGTCGGATGTGCATCAGCTATCCATTCAGGACAACGGCTGTTTTCAGGATATCGACTCACAAGAGGATATGGAACGTTTACGGGGAGATATCAAGGCAGGGGACCGTCAATAAATGACTTGGACAAGATTGCGCGTTGGTTTGGGTTAGTCCCTGAAACCGCTTCAATATGTTCTTGACTCTAAAAAGCAGTTCCAGTATAGCCCACAGTGCGCTTCAATTTAGTGACTGTAATTAAAAAGCCATGATTTTGTGCCTGGTTGTTTCGCTATGAAGAATTGTGTACATCCTTTTCCCGGAAAATTTGCCTTGATGATGAAATCAACGTCTCAAATCGATTACGCTTACACAAACCAACCTTTTGAAAAGAGGAGAAAATTATGAAACTGAAGGGAAAAGTCGCACTGGTTACCGGAGGCAGCCGCGGCGTGGGGAGATCCATAGCCCTGGCCTATGGAAAAGAGGGGGCCAGGGTGGTTGTCAATTACACATCCAACGAAAAGGCGGCCCAGGAGGTGGTGGACGCGATTGCCGCCATGGGGAGCGAGGCCATTGCCGTCAAGGCGGATGTCGCCGTCAAGGCCGAAGTGGAGAGTCTTTTTGCCGCCGGGATGGAGAAGTTCGGCAGGCTGGATATCCTGGTCAACAATGCGGGGTTTACCCGCCCCGCCATGCTGCTCAAAATGACCGAAGATCAGTGGGATCAGGTGGTTGACATCCATTTAAAGGCGGCCTTTCTCTGCTCGCAGGCGGCGGCCAATCTGATGAAGGATCAAAACAGCGGGAAGATCATCAATGTCATGTCGGTTGCGGGGCTTGTCGGAACCGTTGGTCAGATCAACTACAGCGCCGCGAAGGGCGGCATCCTCAGCATGACCAAATCGATCGCCCGGGAACTTGCCCGCTACAACATCTGCGCCAATGTTATCTCCCTCGGCATCGTGGCCACGGACATGACCGAAAAGATCAGGACCGATGAAAAACTGGCCGAAATATACATGAACAGGATATTGCTGAAGCGCTTTGCCGAGGCCGAAGACATATCGCCCGCTTTTGTCTTTCTGGCATCGGACGACGCCAATTACATCACCGGACAGCTTCTCTGCGTGGACGGCGGTTACGGGATGATCTAAAATTCAGGGTTTTTCAACAAATCAAGCGCAGACGGACCACAACGGCCACCAACGGCTTGATAAAAAAATACAAGGAGGTAGAGAATATGGCAGGAGTACCAGAGAAGATAAAGACTTGGCAGATGGTTCAGCCGACCGTTTACAACAGGGAAACCAGGGAGACAACACCCGGCAGACTCCAGAAGACCGAGATCCCCGTGCCCGAGCTCAAAGCCGGAGAGGCGCTGGTCGAGGTTGCCGGTTGCGGCGTGTGTCACACGGATCTGGGGTATTTCTACGACGGCGTTCCCACGGTTTCGAAACCGCCGTTGACGCTGGGACACGAAATCTCCGGGACGGTAGTTGCCGGAGACCCCAAATGGATCGGGAAAGAGGTGATCATCCCGGCGGTCATGCCGTGCCGCGAGTGCTTTCTTTGCAAAACCGGGCGTGGGAACAGGTGTCTTAACCAGAAGATGCCCGGAAACAGCATCGGACTCTACGGTGGATTTTCCAGCCACATCCCGGTCCCCAGCGTTGATCTGTGCGAGATCAAGGACAGAAAGGGCATTCCGCTTTCGCACTTTGCCGTTATTGCCGATGCCGCAACGACGCCTTTCCAGGCGGCCAAACGCGCCGACCTGCAGCCGGGCGACAACGTGATCGTCCTCGGGATTACCGGCGGAGTCGGTCAGTACATGGGGCAGGTTGCCAAGGCCTTGGGGGCGAAGACGGTGATCGGCATGGCCCGCAACCAGGAGAAGCTGGACCGGGCGCTGAAATTCGGGGCGGATTATGTGATCAACACAACGGACAAGGATGCAGGCGCCATCTCCAAGGAGTTCAGGGCGCTTTGCAAGGAGAAGGGGCTTGTCAATACCGGCTGGAAGATCTTTGAGGTAACCGGGTCCAAGGCGGGGCAGGAACTGGCGCTGGCGCTTTTGAGCTTCACCGGCAAGCTTCTGGTGGTCGGATACGGCGTCAAATCGGTCGAATACAACATCAGCCGTCTGATGGCCTTTGATGCCGAGATTATCGGGACATGGGGCTGTCTGCCCGAGTATTATCCGATTGTTCTGGATATGGTGCTGACCGGAAAGGTCAATATCGAGGAGTTTGTGGAAACGCGCCCGATGAGCACGATCGAGCGGACCTTTGAGGAAAACCACAAGACGCCGCCGATGAAGAGGATCGTCCTTACCCCGGATTTTGATTAACAAAAAAAACATGATACCCACAAATTAAATAAGGAGGAAAGAGAGATTATGGCTTTAAAAGGTTTGGAATGGCTGCCGCGCGAAGACGGCATCAAGGATCATGCGTTACATTCAGACATGCACTTCGGTACGGAAGCGCCCTGCACGGTCTATGAGAAAAAACCGCTGGTTGATCCCAACACCGGGAAGGTTGTGGATGGCCTCTTTACCGCGTGGATCCGCCTCAATAACCCCAAGCAGTTCAATTCCTACACAACGGAGATGGTAAAAGGCGTTATCGCCGGCTTCGAAAATGCCTCCCTCGACAGGAGCGTTGTGGCGACGGTCTTTACCGGCACGGGTCCCTACGCGTTCTGCACAGGCGGCAATACCAAGGAGTACAGCGAATATTACAGCATGCGCCCCGATGAGTACGGCCAGTACATGGAACTCTTCAACCACATGGTTGATTCCATCCTCTTCTGCAAAAAGCCGGTGATCTGCCGGGTAAACGGCATGAGGGTAGCCGGTGGTCAGGAGATCGGTATGGCGTGCGACCTTGCCGTATCCTCGGATCTGGCGATCTACGGTCAGGCCGGGCCGCGTCATGGTTCCGCCCCGGTGGGCGGCGCCTCCGATTTTCTCCCCTGGTACCTCGGCATTGAAGACGCCATGTGGAACTGCGTGTCCTGCGAGATGTGGTCGGCCTACAAGATGAAGGCAAAGAACCTGATCAGCAAGGTGGTTCCGGTACTGAAGGTGGATGGCAAGTGGGTGCGCAACCCCCAGATCATCACCGAGACCTATGTTCAGGATGGCGAGATCGTCTATGGCGAAAACAAGAGCGGCGAAGAGGCGAAGGCCGCCCGTGATTTCGTCAAGCAGCATCAGCCGAATGCCGATTTCGAACTTCTCGACAAGGAAGTGGACAAGATGGTCTGGACGTTCGCCAATCTGTTCCCCGGCTGCCTGATGGAGTCGATCGACAGCGTCCGTCAGAAGAAGAAGTTCTTCTGGGATACGATGAAGAACGCCCACCGTCACTGGCTGGCCGCGAACATGGGCGGCGAGGCGTTCCTCGGCTTCGGCGCCTTCAACTCGAAGAAGATCACCGGCAAGGACACGATCGACTTCATCAAGTTCCGTCAGGATATCGCCGCCTGCAAGACATGGGATATGGGGGTATTCTCCGAGGTTCTGGGCAAGCCCCAGCAATAGCGGATGTTTGGATAAAGAGTTGCATGACAGCAAGAGGCAGGCAAGCCCTCTCCACTCCAGAGGAGGTCTGCCTGCCTCTTTTTTTCGGAAAAGGAGCATGAAAAAATGAGCTACGAACATATTGAGGCGGGCATTGAAAATGGTCTTGGAACCATCACGATGAACCGGCCCCCGGTGAACGTCCTGAATATCGCGATGATGAAGGAAATCAACGAAGCGCTGGACTCCTGGAGAGGTCAGAAGGGCCTGAAGGTAGTTCTGTTTCAGGCAAAAAACAAGTGTTTTTCCGCCGGTGTGGATGTCGGCGAGCACATGGGGGATCTGGCGCCGAAGATGATTGACGCCTTTCACGGGATGTTCCGCCGGATGGAGTCCCTCGGCGTTCTGACGGTCGCCTCGGTTTTCGGTTCCTGTCTGGGAGGGGGCTGTGAGCTTGCCATCTTCTGCGATCTGGTGATCGCCTCGGAAGACGCCAAATTCGGCCAGCCCGAGATTCAGGTGGGCGTCTTTCCGCCGATCGCGGCGCAGATCATGCCCCGCATCATCGGTCAGAAGGCGGCGATGGAGCTGATCATGTCAGGAAAGATCATCTCGGCCGCGGATGCGAAAATGATCGGGCTTGTCAATCAGGTCGTGGGGAATGACGCGCTTGCCGAAGCGACGACGGAATTTTTGAAGCCCTATCTGAAACTGAGCGCCGAAGTACTGCGCCTGACAAAGAAGGCCGTCAAATCGGGTCTTCTTGATCCGCTGGAGCCGTCGTTGCAGGCCATTGAGGATGTCTATCTGAAGGAGCTGCTGCCCACGAAAGACGCCCAGGAGGGGCTTGTCGCCTTTCTCGAAAAGAGAAAACCGCAGTGGGTGAACGAATAGTTTCGTTTTCTGACTGCATTTTTCATAAATCCCCATGCCCGGCGAGGGTGCAACGAAGGATGAAAACGAAGTTTAATGTTCACAAAACGAAGCTTCATGTTTACAAAATTTCAGATACGGGGTCGCCGGGCAGGGGCACGGCATGCCGTGCCCCTGTGAAAACATTGTTGCACAAGGGGTTGATATGGAACGGGGAAATTCTATTTTCATACAAAAGGATGATTGTGTTTTGATTGGCGGAGGGTTTTGCAATGGGCGTGTTTGAGCAGTTGGTGGAGCTGGTCGGTAAAGACAAGGTGTCGAACGCGAAGGAAGATCTTTACATCTATTCCCGCGATTCCGGGGCGCAGCTCCCCCGTTCGGCCGATTATGTCGTCATGCCGGAGACTCCCGAGGATGTGCAGAAGGTCGTTCTTCTGGCCAACCGGGAGAAGATTCCGATTACCCCCCTGGGGGGAGGATTCACCCTTTCGGCGCTGGTTGTTCCCAACCGGGGCGGGATCGTGATGGACATGAAACGGATGGACAGGATTATCGAGGTAAGCGAGATCAACCGCTACGCGCTGGTCGAGCCGGGTGTGACGCAGGCGGCGCTCCTTTCCT
>DYTH01000046.1 GCA_020726025.1 Syntrophus aciditrophicus
CTCGTCAAAAGTCTGAAATTCCCTCCCCCTTCACGGGGGAGGGTCAGGGTGGTGGTGATAAGTGACTGTATTTCGGGATGTAGTTTTCCCCTCCCCTTAATCCCCTCCCGCAAGGGGAGGGGAAAATGTACTTTTGACGAGTTCATCAAGCTTCGCTTTCATGAATTGCCCCTGCACAAAGCCACGGCGACAACTCCGTCGCTGATCGCCTTCTTTCCCTCGGAATTGAACACGGTAAAGTGAATGTCGGCATGATCTCCCCGGGGAAAGTGCCCGTATGCGTGAACCCTTATTTCGCCGCCCGGCGTCACCATGCCGGTAAAACGGCACGAAATCGACTCTATCCGCCCCGGATCGCCGCCTGTTTCCCTGTCGGTCACCTCCCGCACTGCCAGGGCCAGCGCCGCCGTTCCCTGGTAGATGATGCCGGGAAGCCCCACCTGACGGGCAAACCGGACGGAGGTGTGGATGGGAAAACAGATGTTCGTGCAGCCGTCGTAAATGAAGGGCGCTTCTCTGGAAACGGGAATGGCCGCCTGCCAGAGAGGCGCCTCCTGGTCGTCTTTCGGACGAATCACGGGAATGTTTTCGGCCCCCGCACCGCCGTCCGTACAGATAACCCCCCGCATCAGCCCCCCGATATGCTCGGTAAAGACCAGTGCGCCTGCCGCGTCATACACATCGTAGCGAAGCGTCATCAGGGTCCCCGCCTTGTGCGGCACAATCGCCGCGACTCTCCCCTGAATGGAAAGCCGGTCCCCCGGCACGATAAGCCGGTAAAACCGGAGATGCTCCGTGTAATGCACCTGCGTCAAGAGAATTTCATACGGGAAACCGGGAATATCCAGGTATTCCCAGATGCGCTCCGATACCGGCCAGGTGACCGCCACGGAAAACATCGGCGGGGCAACGATACCCTTATCCCGCCCGTCATCGAGGTAACGGGGATTGGCATCGCCTGTCGCCGCCGCGTAATTGGTCGTGCGGCGCCATGTGATCTCTGTTTCCAGCGGCTTGAGAACCGCACCGACAAAACCCGAGCTTATTTCCATGCCGGATGCCTTCTTTTCAAAAATTTGCGCAACTATTCAGATTATTCATGGTACATTCCCCAACCCGACAGAAGTGGGTCAGGGGGCAAGGCAATACCGCAACACTCTGTCGAGGTCGCGACAATAAGCCAGCGGGAACCCGTTTGTCAAGGCTGTTATTCGTGTCAAAAGGGGCCGCCCCAAACATCCGGCACGGCCCCGAAATTTAAACTTTCTGAGCCAATTGAAAAACTAAACTCATCCGTCGCCCCGGCGAAAACTTCGTTTTCCGGCTTTCGCCGGAATGACGAAGAAGGAGTTTTGCAATTGGCTCGAATTACCGGTCATAATTCTCCTTGACAATGAGGCGTTCTCTTCATAACATCGCCCCCATAGCGAAGCGCATAAAAATTTTCCCATTGATACAGGGGAGCGTTGATGAAAATACCCATGCGAATCTTACTGGCGGCACTCTTTTTCTGGCGTATGACGACGGCGGCATCCCTTTTTGCCGACTCCTACACCCTTGAGGATCTCTGCCGGATAGCTCTCGCCTCTTCGGAAAAGCTGAAGATCGCCGAGCAGAATGTTTCGCTTGCCGAAACTGAAACGGATAAGGCCCGTTCCTGGCTCTATCCGCGCCTGAGTGCAACCGGAGGCGTAACCCAGTATTCCGAACGCAAATACACGAATGCCGGCGGGATACTGCAGCCGGAAAACGCCGCCGTCTGGGGCGTCCGGATGGATGAAACCCTTTCGTTCAGCGGCCGTGAGATTACGGCTCTCACTATTTCCAGCCAAACCCTGCTCAAGAGCCGCTATGATCTCGAAACAACCCGCGACGATTATCTTCTGGCCTGTGTTGCGGCGGCCTATTACGACGTTTTGCTCGCCGAAAGAAATCTGGAGATCGCCGACGCAAATCTGGAGAGGTTGATAAAATACCGCGACGCGGCAAAAAAACGGCTCCGGATCGGAGAAATCACGAAAACGGCCCTCCTGCGCGCCCAAAGCGAGCTTTCCGGGGCAAACTCCGACCGGCTTCAGGCAAAAAACGCCCTTGAGCTGGCGAGCGAGACACTGGTAAGCCAGGTCGGCATCAAGGCGCCCTTCACGCTCAAACAGGAACACATGGAAAAAATCGAAATCCCCGAATTGGCCTCCCTGCTGGAAAAGGCGCCCCGTCTCCGGGCGGAAATCAAAAGCCTCCGGATGCAGAAAAAGATGGCCGCGGGGCAGACCCGCTATGCCGAAGGGGCTTTCATGCCCTCTGTGACCCTTACAGGCGCCTACGCGGGCGCCAATCAGAATCCGGCAACCGGCAACCTCAACCGGGACAGCTTCTATGCGGGGCTGTCTCTCAATTTTCCCCTTTTCGATGGGGGGCTCCGCAAGGCAGACGTTTCCGAAGCCCGGGTGCACGAACGCCTGGCAGATCTGCGCATTGAGGAGATGAAAAAAGAGATTGCCCTGGAAGTCAAGACGGCCCATCTGGAGCTTGCGACCCAGAAGGGAATCCTGAGTTTTCTCGAAGACCAGCTTCTTTTTGCCCGTGAAAACTACCATGCGGTGTCCCGCCAGTTTGAAGTCGGCCTTGCCGACAGCCTCTACATCCTGGATGCCAACACGCTGCTCGTTTCCGCGGAGCGAAAGGCGGCGGCGGCGGCCTTGAGGCTCCAGTTCGCCTCGCTTCGCCTGAAGAAGGCGGCCGGCCTCCCCTGGGCCCTGGCAAAAGCGGAACCCGACCCACCTTCTGAAAAATGATCGCAAAAACAAAACAATGACAAGGAGCGGCACATAAGAAGACGCCGACGTCTTTTGGACACGAATCCGGCATTCAATACGCTGTTTCATCATGCCTCTGGATGAAAGCCTGTAACTTGACATGTCAACACTTGAGATTGACAATCCCGAAGAGTCTCCCTATACTCCCGCTCTGGCATTAGGCGCTTTGTCATTTTGACGCGCAAGCCGCATCCCGGGGGGAATATGTCATCTGACGCCAATGGCGGCCTTACAGCGACCACGCGTGATCGGGAACCGGATTATACCCGGTCCCTTTTTCAATGCCCGGACAAGATCAGGCAAAGAATCCTGAAGCGGATGGCATTTCTCTATGGCCATGAAACCGCGGAGAAGTACCTTCCTTAACTCGACAGGCTGCTGAAGGTTTACCACGCCCACAAGCCGTCGGCAATGATCGCAGCGGAAGCAGGATGGAGTCCCGCCGACCGTTTCACTGAAAAAGACATGATCCTGATTACATACGGCGACCTTCTCCGGGGTAAAGACCCTTCGCCGCTGGCAACACTGGCAAATTTTTGCGATACCTGCCTCGAAGGAACGATCAACACCATCCACATCCTGCCGTTTTTCCCCTATTCATCGGACAGGGGTTTTTCGATCATTGATTTCAACACAGTCGATCCCAGGCTGGGCACATGGGACGACATCCGGGAACTGGGGCGGCATTATCGGCTAATGTTTGACGGAGTTTTTAACCATATATCGTCGAAAAGCCGATGGTTTTAAGAATTTCTCAACGGAAATCCGTATTATAAAAATTTTTTCATCACCTTTGCCTCACCCGACGAACTGACCCAGGAGCAGCGCCATCTGATTTTTCGCCCCCGGACCTCGGATATCCTGACAAAATACGCGACTATCAATGGACCGATCTACGTCTGGACAACTTTCTCCGCCGACCAGATTGACCTGAATTACAGGAATCCCGACGTCCTGATGCGAGTCATTGAGGTTCTGCTGATGTACGTCTGCCACGGAGCCTCCATTATCCGCCTCGACGCGGTCACCTTCCTGTGGGCACAGCCCGGCAACCGGTGCGCCCACCTCGAACAGACCCACGAGATCGTCAAGCTGTTCCGGGACGTTCTGGATGCCGTTGCCCCGCGGGCCGCCCTGATTACCGAGACCAACGTCCCGCACGAGGAAAACATCTCCTATTTCGGCAACGGCCATGACGAAGCCCAGATGATCTATAATTTCGCTCTGCCGCCGCTGGTCCTGCATACCTTCTACGCGGAAGACGCCACGGTTCTTTCCCGCTGGGCCTCGGGGCTGAATACACCTTCGCCGACAGTCACCTTTTTCAATTTCCTCGATTCCCATGACGGGATCGGCCTGATGGCGGCTAAAAATATTCTCTCCGATGAACAGTTTGAAATTATTGTCAAAAAAACTCAGGAGCACGGCGGATTCATTTCCAGCAAAACCGGCGGCGACGGCCGCGAAGAGCCGTATGAAGCCAACATCACCTGGTTCAGCGCACTGAACAATGACGAAGAAGACGGGAGTGACGTGGCATTACAGATCAAGCGGTTTGTGGCCTCCCGCTGCATCGCCCTGGCGCTGCCCGGCGTGCCCGGAATCTACCTGCACAGCCTGATGGGCAGCAGAAACGATATCGAGGCGGCGCTCAGAACCGATTCCAAAAGGGACATCAACCGGACGGTCATCGATGAAAGACTGATCACCGAGGCGCTGCAGGATCCTCTTTCAAAAATTTCCCGCATCAGCCGCGAACTGGGCCGACTGATTGCCATCCGTGCCCGCAAGCGGGCCTTTCACCCCAACGGGAAGCACAAAATCCTGGAGCTGGCCAGGGAGATCTTCGCGGTTCTGAGGCTGTCGCCGGAACAGGATCAGTACCTGCTGGCCCTGATCAACGTATCCAACAAGGTATGCCGCCCGGAAATCGATATCGGGCAGCTTGAAATGGAGGATTTGTGCATTCTGGAAAGTGACTGGTACGACATCGTCAGCGGCATGGAGTGGGTCGTCGAAGATCGGAAGCTCTCCATCACCATGATGCCCTGCGACGTAATATGGCTGGAGTCCTGCCAGAGAAAACCGAGGGAAACGGATGACCGGGTACCCGGTTCTATGCAAGCGCGGCAATAAATGACTCTATTTCTTCCCGCTTTGCCTGAAGGCCTGTTTTCATTGCCGCGACGTCGTCCTCGGCAACCCCGATGATCTCCATGTCGTCGGGGTGCATCGAAGAGGGCGCTGCGTTTCCATCCTCGCCCAGCCCGGATTCCTGCGCGATCACACTGGCAATCCGCAGCAGCGCTACATCTTCTCGGCTTTCTCCCGCCAGTCCCTCCACCCGGTGATGGCCAGCGACCGGCTGGACGATTTTCGGCGGAAATTTCCAGCGGGTCAGCAGCATCGCGGCAACCTCGGAATGATCAATGCCGATAATCTCCCATTCCGCCTGGTGCAGCTTGACGTGCTCCGAGGCATTGGCCCTTTCCAGCGCTTCATTGAAGAGATCGGGGAAAAACTGATCCAGGACAATCTTCCCCAGATCATGCAGCAGACCGATGATAAACAGATAATCATGGCTGCTGTCCCTGCGGTAAAAGCGACGTCCCATATCCTGCATGACGGTGGCTACTGAAAGGCTGTGCACCCATAGCCCGGACTCGGAAAAATTTTCCGCCTGTTTCCGGTACGGGAAATTTTTGATCACACCAATCGATAGAACCAGCGCTTTCAACTGGTTGTACCCAAGGAGGGCCACCGCCAGCTCAATATCGGATATTTTTTGAGGAAAACCATAATAAGCGGAATTTGCCACCTTGAGAAGTTTGGAGGTCAAAGCCGGGTCATGGGCTATGATCCCGATCATCTCGCCGGCAGAGCTTTGGGGGTTGTTCGCCAGGCTCAGCAGTCTGGGAACGACCACCGGAAGCATGGGGAGTTCCTCGATCCGGGCATAGATTTTTTTGTGCAACCCCTGTTTGTCCATTGTTTCTATCCTGTCGTCATGGATGTGTGTTTGCCGATGGGGTGGATGGACAGGCGGTAGAGCCGGTCAGTTTCAGCCTGTCAAAAAGCAGCGGGGCGCCGACAGAAGCAGCAGGAAGAAGCCTTCCGTTCCCAGAAACGGGAAAAATTCCATCGGCGTCTTCAGCCACGTGCCAAAATGCTGAAAAAATGAGGTTGCAGACAATACCCATATTCCAGATATTCTCCATGGAACCGTTTTAACTTCTTAATTTCTTTACCAGAAAATTTGGAAAACAACTAACGGATTGTTCCAGCAGTTTATTTTAAGAACCAGAATATCCGCTATCCTTTTCGTTCTTGACGGGAAAATGCCTTGTGTCGTAATTCCTGCACCTCGTTGATGGTTTTTTTGTTTTGCGGAAGCACTCTATAACCTTAATATATCAAGACAAACGGTTATTTTATTTATTATTATGGTGGTGAATAACGGACAAGAGAATGGGTTGCTATTTCGGGGATAAATGTTTATCATGCGTTCATGCTAAATAGACACACATACAAAATAATCGCTGTCCTGCTGTTTGCCCTGACGTTAACGTTTTTTTCGTCGCTGGCGCCGGCGGCAGATACCGCTTTTCCCAAACCGGTCGGGGCGATCAACGACTTTGCCGGGATCATCCCGGAGCAATACAAAACCGCGATGGAAAACATCTCCAGGGATGTTCTGGACAAAACCGGAACGGCGCTTGTCGTGGCGGTCCTCCCGACCATCGAAGACGGCGAGGTGAATGACTACGCCAACCGTCTTTACCAGGCGTGGGGAATAGGCAAAAAGGGGGAAGACAAGGGGGCGCTGATCTTTCTTGCCGTGAAAGAACGGCGTGTCCGCATCGAAACCGGCTACGGCGTGGAGGGCATCCTACCTGACGGCCTGACCGGCGAAATTCTGGATACTTACGCCGTTCCCAGCTTCCGCGCCGGCGACTACGGGAAGGGGCTTTACGAAACCCTGTCCGCCGTTGCCTCGGTTGTGGCAAAAGACGCCGACGTGACGATCGACGCGGCAGGGGCAAACAGACCGCCGCCGCAGACGGTAAAGTCGCAAAAAAAGGCGAGCATTTTCCATTACCTGCTTCTTGGCGTCGCCGTGCTTTTTCTGCTTGGCACCCGACAGGGGCGGGCCATGCTTCCCTGGATTCTTCTTCTGTTGATGCAGGGCGGGGGAGGAAGACGTGGCGGCGGGGGAGGTTTTGGAGGCGGATTCGGTGGATTCGGAGGCGGGATGAGCGGCGGGGGCGGTTCGAGCCGCGGTTTTTGAGAGTCGTCACCCCGTTGAAAAACGGGGTCGGAATGTTCTGAAACTTACTAACAATAATGGATTCCGGCTTCCGCCGGAATGACGGAAAAAAGGTCGCTTTTGACTTTTTACAGGACCGTCATGGAAAAGAGGCTGAACATGTCAAAAATACCGGAAAAACCCGAGGATATATTCCCCATCATCACCGCCGACTGCAAGGCTGCCTTCGGGGAAGACCTGCTTTCGATCATTCTCTACGGGAGCGGCGCCGGAGGCGACTACCAGCCCGGCAAATCGGACTTGAATTTCATGATTATTCTTACCGACAGGGGAATCGAATCTTTGGACCGTGCGATAGACATGGTCAAACGCTGGCAGAAAAGCCGCGTGGCCCTGCCTCTTGTCGTCACGCCTTCGTACATCCTCGACTCTCTTGATGCGTACCCGATTGAATTCATAAGCATAAAACGGCGTTATCGCCTCGTTTACGGCAAAGACCTGCTTGCAAGCCTCGAGTTTGACCATCGGCACATCCGCCTCCAGATAGAGCGGGAACTGCGGGGGAAACTGCTCCATCTGCGTGAGGGATGGCTCGAAACCGAAGGAAAGACCCGAAAGATCAGAGAGCTGATCGGCATCTCGCTTACCGCATTCATCTCCCTGTTCGGCGCCCTGCTCTACATGAAAGGGCTTGAAATACCCAATGAAAAACGCGCGATTATCTCCGCCGCGGGAGAGGCCTTCGAATTCAACGCCGCCGTTTTCCTGGATTGCGAAAATGTCCGCCGGGGGGTTGACCATTTTTCATCGGAAGAGCTTAATACGCTCTTCAAAAATTATCTGCTTACCGTCGGCCGCCTTTGTGATAAGATTGACCGGCTGGATGTGTCATTAAACAAATAGAGGAGGATTTTATGTCAACAGGAAAGAAAATATTACTGGTTGCCGTCATTGTCATTCTGGTGCTGCTCGGCGGCTTTTACTCTTTTTTCAAAGGGACGTACAACCAGTTTGTCACGCTCGATGAAGGGGTCAAGGCCTCGTGGGCGCAGGTGGAAAATCAGCTTCAGCGACGTTATGACCTGATACCGAATCTTGTCGAAACGGTAAAGGGCTACGCGAAACAGGAAAAGGACGTCCTCGTCGAGGTGACGAACGCCCGGGCCAGGGTCGGCGGGGCAACAACCGTTCCCGACAAGATCAACGCCAACAACGAGCTGACCGGCGCGTTGAGTCGGCTTCTGGTCGTCGTTGAAAAGTACCCGGATTTAAAATCCAACGTCAATTTCCTGCGTCTTCAGGATGAACTGGCCGGCACGGAAAACCGGATCGCCGTCGAAAGAAAACGTTACAACGACGCGGTCAAGACCTATAACGTCCTGATCCGCAGCTTCCCGTCCAATATGCTGGCCGGGATGTTCGGCTTCGAAAAAGCCGCCTTCTTCGAGGCCCCTGCCGCCGCCAAAACGGCCCCGCAGGTCAATTTTAAATAAAAACTGTCAGAAAAAGGAGATATGCAATGACCAAGTATGTGTTCACGTTCGGCGGCGGCTCCGCCGAGGGAAAGGCAAGCGACAAGAATCTTCTGGGCGGCAAGGGGGCGAATCTCGCCGAGATGTGCTCCCTGGGAATTGCCGTGCCGGCCGGATTCACGATCAGCACCGAGTGCTGCACGGCCTACTACGAAAATGACTGCAAACTCCCTGTCGAACTCAACGAGCAGGTGCCCGCCGCCTTGAAAAAGACCGAGGAAATCATGGCGATGAGATACGGAGATCCGGTCAACCCGCTTCTTGTCTCCTGCCGCTCCGGGGCGCGTTCCTCGATGCCCGGCATGATGGACACCGTCCTGAACGTGGGACTCTGCACGGCGACCATCCCCGGGATGATCGCCAAGACGGGGAATCCACGTTTCGTCTGGGACTCCTACCGGCGCCTCATCATGATGTACGCCGACGTCGTCATGGAAAAGGCCGAAGGGCTCGAACCCGCCGACGGCAAGGGGATCCGCAAGATACTCGACGACAGACTCGATGAGGCCAAACACAGCCGCGGCTACTCCTCCGATACGGAGCTTACCGCCGACGAACTGAAGGCGCTGTCCGAGTCCTTCAAAGAATTGATCGTAAAGCACATCGGCAAGCCCTTCCCCGATGACCCGATGGAACAGTTGTGGGGCGGAATCGCCGCGGTCTTCAAGAGCTGGAACGGCAAAAAGGCCATCTCCTATCGCAGGATCGAGGGAATCCCCGATGACTGGGGAACGGCGGTTAACGTCCAGGCAATGGTCTTCGGAAATATGGGCGACTCTTCGGCAACCGGCGTGGCCTTCACCCGCGACCCCGCCACCGGCGACAACAAGTTCTACGGGGAATGGCTGGTAAACGCCCAGGGAGAAGACGTCGTCGCAGGCATCCGCACCCCGAGCCCCATCAACGACGACACCAAAAACGAGCAGAACAGGCACCTGGTAAGCCTCCAGCACCAGATGCAGGATACCTACCGGGAGTTGGACGATATCCGCAGGAAGCTCGAAGATAACTACCGCGACATGCTCGACATCGAGTTTACGATCCAGGAGGGCAAGCTCTGGATGCTCCAGTGCCGCGTCGGAAAAAGAACCGGGGTCGCCGCGCTCAACATGGCGCTGGACATGCTCGAAGAAGGTCTGATCGACGAAAAGAATGCCGTCATGCGCGTGGCCCCCGTCCAGTTGATCGAGCTTCTCTACCCGATCATTGACCCGAAGGCCGAGGCTGGTCACAACGCGATTGCCAAGGGGCTCCCGGCAGGGCCGGGCGCCGCATCGGGAGCGCTGGTCTTCACCGCCGAAGACGCGGTGGCATCCGCGCGCGCCGGAAAAAAATGCATCCTCCTGCGCGAAGAGACCAACCCGGAAGACGTTGAGGGAATGCGCGCCGCGGTGGGCATCCTGACCGCCCGGGGCGGCATGACCTCGCACGCGGCGCTTGTCGCCCGCGGCTGGGGAAAGTGCTGCATCGTCGGCGCGGGCAGCCTCCAGGTTGACGCCAGGTCAAAAACCGCGAAGATCAGCGGCTCCGACATTGTCCTGAAAGAAGGCGACATCGTCACTCTGAACGGCACCCGGGGTCATGTTTACACGGGCGCGCTTCCTATGATGGACGCGACCGAAAACCCCCGCTTCCAGCAGTTCATGACCATGGCCGACAAGTTCCGTACGATGGGAGTCAGAACCAACGCCGACACGCCGAAGGACGCGGCTGTGGCCCGAGCTTTCGGCGCCGAGGGAATCGGGCTTCTGCGCACCGAGCACATGTTCTACGGAGAGGGTTCCGATCAGCCCCTGTTCTTTTTGCGCAAGATGATTTTAAGCAACACGAAGGAGGAGCGAAAAGCGGCCCTCAACGATCTCTACCCGTTTGTCAAGGCCTCGATCAAGGGGACGCTTTCCGCGATGGAGGGGCTCCCGGTAACGATCCGGCTTCTCGACCCCCCGCTCCATGAATTCGTACCTCAGGGAGCGGATAAACAGGCGGAGCTGGCCCGCGCGCTCGGGATCACCCCGGATGACGTCAAAAAACGCGGCGAAGAACTCCACGAATCGAACCCGATGATGGGGCACCGCGGGGTGCGTCTTGGCATCACCTATCCAGAAGTCACCGAAATGCAGGTGCGGGCAATCTTCGAGTCGGCGGCCGAGCTGGTCGCGGAGGGGAAAAAGTGCCTGCCCGAGATCATGGTGCCGGTCACCTGCGACGTCTCGGAAATTGAGGAGACGAAAAAGGCAACGGATCGGATATACAGCGAAGTCACCGAAAAGCTCGGCGGCAGGGCAATCGAGTACAAGTACGGCACGATGATCGAAATTCCCCGCGCCGCGCTTCTGTCCGACCGGATGGCGAAGGTCTGCGAGTTCTTCTCGTTCGGCACCAACGACCTGACCCAGATGACCTTCGGCTTCAGCCGCGACGACATCGGCGGCTTCATGCACGACTACATCGACAAAAAACTGCTCCCCGCCGACCCGTTCCAGACGATCGACCGCGACGGCGTCGGTCAGTTGATCGAGATATCCGTCGAAAGGGGACGCGCGACGCGTCCGAACCTCAAGATCGGCATCTGCGGCGAGCACGGGGGCGACCCGGCCTCCGTACAGTTCTGCTATGAAATGGGCCTCACCTACGTGAGCTGCTCCCCGTTCCGCGTCCCGATCGCCCGCCTGGCCGCCGCCCAGGCCGCAATAAAGGCCGGGAAGGTATAAAAATGCTGCGCCTCCGGCTTCTTTTTTGGACAGCCAATAAAGAAGCCGGAGTTCTGAATCTTCTTCAAACGTCTTATTAATGGAGATAATTGCAAAAATCCTTCTACGTCATTCCGGCGAAAGCCGGAATCCAGTTTTTTCAGTCCTTTCTGGGCCCCGGCTTTCGCCGGGGCGACGGATTAGTTTAATTTGCAATTGGCTCAATGGAATAAATTTTATGAGATACTATCCGGATTCCAAAGTTGAACTGCAGGGGTTTGTCGCCCGGAACTACGACATGCTGATGAACATAATCAGCCTCGGCGCTTACGGTTCGTTCATAAACAACGCCATCGCCGCCGTCGGGATAAAACCGGGCGACCGAGTGCTGGACCTCGGCGCCGGGTCGGGCCGGAATGCCCTGTTGATGAGCCGCCATCTTGACGGCAGGGGCAAAATCGTCGGGCTGGAAATTTCCGGGGAGATGATCGCCAACTTCCGGATCCATGCCGAAAACGAAAAAAATGTCGAGGTGCTAAACAAAAGGATCGACCAGCCGTTCGATCTGGGAGAAAAATTCGACAGGGCGTTCATCTCGTTTGTCATCCACGGCTTCCCCCATCCGGTCAGGGAAGATATCATCCGGAACGTCCGGAACAATCTCCGGGAGGGGGGCGAATTTGCCATCCTCGATTTTAACGAGTTCATCGTCAGCGAGATGCCCTTCTGGGCACGGATTCCCTTCACGAAAATTGAATGCAAATACGCGTTTGACTTTGTCGAGCGCGACTGGAAGAAGATTCTCTCCGATTTCGGTTTCGGCGATTTTACCGAAAAAACGTTCATGAAGGGTTATGTCCGCCTGTTGAAAGCTAAAAAGAAGGGATAAGGGGACAAAATCGACTTTTGACGAGACCATCAAATAAGGGCAAAAAACAAGACCTGACCCCGGAGATTAAGATGAGTCTGAAAGACAAATACGCGATTGTCGGCATCGGCTACACGCCGCAGGGGAGGCTTCCGGGACGGACGTCGCTGGGGTTTCACCTCGAGGCGTGCGCGAACGCGATTGCCGACGCCGGACTGAAGAAGGACGACATCGACGGGCTCATCTGCTACCGAGCATTTCCGGGGACAGCCGACGAGGGAATGGTCACGCCCTATCTCGTCGCGCAGCGCCTCGGCATCGCCCCCACCTACATGAGCCAGGACGCCAACTGCTCACGCAGCCACATCCAGCACGCCATCGGCGCCCTGGAGGCGGGTTTCTGCAACACCGTGGTTATCTCCTACGGCCACAACGCCGCCTCCAGCGACAGCATGACGCGGATGCTGATGGAAATGCACCCGGACGACGCCGCCTTCGGCAATTTCGGGGCTGCCGCCGGCTACGCGCTCGCGGCGCGACGGGCGATGCACGAATTCGTAACCGGCCCGGAAACATGGAAACATATTGCCGTAGGACAAAGAAAGTGGGCCAACCTGAACCCGGCAGCGCAGATGCACAGCCGCCCCATGTCCTTTGAAAACTACAGAAACAGCCGCCCGCTTATCGACCCCTTTACCCTCTTCGACGCCTGCCTGACCACGGACGGCGGCCGGGCCGTCGTCATCACCTCGGCACAAAGGGCGCGGGATCTGAAACATCACCCCGCTTACATCATGGGAATCGGCCAGCACAACCCCTCTGTCGAACCTTCCAGATCGACCTTCATGGCCGGGCCGACGGGCGCAAAAAAGGCATCGCAGGCCGCCCTGCGGATGGCGGATATCTCCCTTTCCGACATCGATGCCTGTGAGATTTATGACTGTTTCACCTACACCGTCGAGATCACGCTGCAGGATTACGGCTTCTTCGGTCCCGGCGAGGGGAAGGACTGGTTCCAGGACGGGACGATCGAGCCGGGCGGCAGAATGCCCGTCAACACATCCGGCGGACTTCTTTCCGAAGCCTATTTCATGGGGCTGACCCCTCTTTCCGAGGCGGCGATGCAGCTCATGGGCCGCTGCGAAAGGCGGCAGCTCGGCCCGACCACCGGGACAAAATCCCCGGAGATCATCATCGCAAGCGACAACGGAGGGATACTCCAGACGCACACGTGCACCGTCCTGAGGAGGTAAAAATGGAACCCAGACCGCTTCCCAACATCAACAGCGACAACCGGGAGTTCTGGAGCGCCTGCCGGGAACACCGGTTGCAATTTCAGAAATGTGAAGCGTGCGGCCATGTGCGGGCGCCGGGGTCGCATCTCTGCCACCTCTGCCATGCGCGGGCGGCACAGTGGATAACCTCGTCAGGCAAAGGAAAAGTTTACTCGTTCGTCGTCTATCGCGTTGCCTTCCACCCCGCCTTCGCCGCCGAGTTGCCCTACGTCGTCGCAGCGGTGGAGCTGGAGGAAGGACCCCATCTGCTGACCAACATCGTCGGCTGCCGTCCGGAGGATGTGACCTGCGAAATGGCAGTGGAGGTGGCCTGGAAAGACGTCAGCAACGAAGTGACCCTTCCCCTTTTCAGACCGGCTTAGCAGAGTCCGCATCACCCCCACCCTGACCCTCCCCCGTCAAGCTGGTCTTTGTACACACTTGACACAGGGGGTGGATATAATTGTTTGAATTACATAATTTTTTTACTTCTCTGGATTCCGGCTTCCGCCGGAATGACAGCTTTGTTTATTCCTCCGTCATTCCGGCGAAAGCCGGAATCCAGTAACATAGCGATTATTATACAAATTAATATAGTGGTTCCCCCCTTGCCCATGCCCCCTGTGTCAAGTGTGTTTTATGACCAGCCCGTCGAGGAGGAGGGAATAATAGAAGCAGGGGCAAAAAGTTCTTGACAAGGTTTATTTTCTTTAATGCAGGACAAATAACATCCTATTTATACGATTAAGGGGAACTCGATGAGGCTTACACGGCAAGGCGAATACGCGGTACGGTGCATCCTCTATTTGTCCGCCCGGGATATCGGGAAGGTCGTCAACCGCCGGGAGATAGCCATGGCAATGGAGATCCCGGAACAGTTTCTCGGCAAGATCGCCCAGCAGCTTGCCCGCTTCGGGTTCATCGAGATCGTGCAGGGGGCAAAGGGCGGCTACCGGCTGCTTGTGGCGCCCGCTAAAATCACCCTTCTCGATGTGGTTGAATCGGCAATCGGTGAAATATTCCTCAACGATTGCGTCATGAACCCCTCATCCTGCCGCCGCAGTCCCTTCTGTTCCATCCACATGGTATGGGAAAAGGCGAGAAAACAACTGCGCGACACCCTGCGGGAGGAAACTTTTGAAACCCTGCTGGTTAGGGAAAATTGCCTCACGGGAGACGTTTTACATGGTGCGGATGCAAACGACGAATCTTCCTTCATCGATGCCTTCACCCTTGAAGAAGCTCTGCCGACAGCAGAAGCCTGCCAGGAAGGATAATTTCAGACTTATAACCACAGGGGCTCTTCGCCCCTGATAAAAAAGGAGGTGTGCTTATGGATGTATTGATGCTTTCGAGATTGCAGTTCGCCGCGGCAACGTATTTCCACTTTCTTTTTGTCCCGCTGACCTTGGGGCTTTCCGTCCTGGTCGCCATCATGGAGACGAAGTACGCGTGGTCCGGGGACGAAACCTGGCTGAAGATGACGAAGTTCTGGGGAAAGCTCTTTCTGATCAACTTCGCGATCGGCGTCGTCACGGGGATCACCCTCGAGTTTCAGTTCGGGACCAACTGGTCGCGCTACTCGGCCTTCATGGGCGATATCTTCGGCGCGCTTCTGGCCATCGAGGCGCT
>DYTH01000047.1 GCA_020726025.1 Syntrophus aciditrophicus
AGCACGGAATGACAAAAGGGGACAAAATCGACTTTTGACGAGACCATCAGTATTTTAAGCATGTTGGAAAAAGAAGATGCGCGGGTCACACCCATCCATGACCCCCCGGAAAAAAATCGTGGTTCTTGCCGTTTCATTTTTGCTTGACAGCCTGTCGGGAATGGGGTATGGGCGCACCATAATTTTTTGTAAAAAGTTTGTCGATCATATTTCTTCATACCCTGAGGGCACTTTGAAGCTTATAAACGTGAGGTGATTCGTTGTGGTCAGTATCGACTATTCTTTAGGCATACAGGTAGTAAATTTCCTTATTCTGATATTTATTCTGAACAAACTGCTGTACAAGCCTATTCTCGCCGTTCTCGATCAGAGAAAGAAGCAGACCGACGATTCCGAGGCCGAAATCCGCACGCTTCAAAAAAGCATCGACCAGAAGATGTCCGCCTATGAGGAAAAACTCCAACTCGCGAAAGCGGAAGCGCTGGCAATTAAAAAAAATCTGATTAAGCAGGGCGATGAAGAGGCGAAGTCCCTGGTTGATGCGGCGAGGGCCGAAGTTCCCGGCATGCAGGAGGCTTTTCGTCTGAAAACAGCCGGGGAGATAGAATCCGCCCGCACCATTCTTTCCGACAATTCCCGTAAACTGTCCGTGGAGATCGCGGAAAAAATCGTGGGAAGGAGCCTCTGATGAAAACGGTCCTCAATGTATCCGAAAAACGCCCTTCCGATAAATCAGACAAAGCAAGAAGAGATTTTCTGTTTGCCGTTACGGCGGTCTCATTTCTCCTTTTGACTTTTTTCTTTGCCACCGCGGTTGGAGCTTCAGAAGGCGGGCATGACGACACCAAAGCCAAACTGATCAATTTCGCATGGAAATCCCTGGATTTTGCGGTGCTGGCAGGTCTCATCTATTGGATGGTCGGCAAGAAGGCGAAGGATTTTTTCGCCGGGCGCAGGGAAAACATCGGCAAAGCCCTGACGGAAGCCGCCTTTGCCCGTGAAGAGGCACAGAGAAAATTCAGGGAATACGAGTTGAAGCTGGACAAGGCAAACACCGAGATCGTGGAACTGACCAGGATGATCGAGGAACAGGGGCTTGCCGAAAAGCAGAAGATCATTCGGGAGGCGAATGAAATAGCAGAAAAGATTAAGGAAGACGCAAAGCTGCGCATGGAGCAGGAATTCCAGAAGGCAAAACACCAGCTTCGCCTTGAGGCTGTCCGTTATTCAACGCAAATGGCCGAAACACTACTCCGTAAGAATATTACCATCGAAGATCATGAAGCGATGGTAAAAAATTATATTCATGATGCGGCAAATGCCCATTGATCTCAGGGGAGCAAAACATTGATTAACAGAAATATTGCCAGGCGCTATGCCAAAGCCCTCTTCAAGGCCATCCCCAAGGGGACATATCAGGCGTGTTACGATGAGTTGGCGGCCTTCTCGCATGCAATCCAGGGAAATGAGAACTTGAGCGGCTTTCTTGCCAACCCTGTATTTTCCCGGCCCGACAAAAAAGCCGTGGTGGATTCGCTGATCGAAAGATTCCATATTTCTCAATTATCGGCCAACTTCCTGAAACTGCTGGTTGACAAGCGCCGGATCACGCTGCTTTCCGATATACTGGAAAGTTACCGGGACATTATGGACAAAGAGCTGGGGAGGGTCAGAATCACCGTCAAGACTGCCTTCCCTCTCTCGAGTGAACTCTCTGACAGTCTCAGGGGAGGATTGGAAACGATAACCGGAAGCAAGGTCGAAATGGCCGTTCTGGAAGACCCGGAGCTGCTGGGCGGCATTGTTGTCCGGATCGGCAACACCTATTACGATGGAAGCGTCAGATCGCAATTGAACGACATTCAAAATCTCTTGGGGGAGGAGATATAGAGCATGGAAAGCATCAAAGCTGAGGAAATCAGTGAGATCATATCGAAACAGATCAAGGATTACGAAAAGAAACTTGACGTCAGTGAAACAGGCACGGTGCTGTCGGTCGGCGACGGCATAGCCCGCGTTTACGGCGTCGAAAATGCGATGTCGATGGAGCTGCTTGAATTCCCGGGTGGAATTCTCGGCATGGTCCTCAACCTCGAAACGGACAACGTCGGCGTCGCCGTTCTGGGGGAGATCTCCCATATCAAGGAAGGCGACATCGTCAAGCGCACCGGGAAAATCGCCCAGATACCCGTCGGCGAAGCCCTTCTGGGACGCGTCATCGATGCGACCGGCGCCCCCATTGACGGCAAGGGGCCGATAGAAACGAACGAGTTCAGCCGCATCGAGATGATCGCCCCCGGCGTCGTCCAGCGTCAGCCGGTCAACCAGCCGATGTACACCGGCCTCAAGGCGATCGACGCGATGACCCCGATCGGCCGCGGGCAGAGGGAGCTTGTCATCGGCGACCGCCAGATCGGAAAGACGGCCATCTGCGTTGACGCGATCATCCGCCAGAAGGACACCGGGGTCAAGTGCATCTACGTCGCTATCGGCCAGAAAAAATCGACCGTCGCCCATCTCGTGGAAACGCTGAAAAAGCACAACGCCATGTCCTACACCTGCGTTGTCGCCGCCTGCGCCAGCGACCCGGCCACCCTTCAGTACATCTCCGCGTATGCCGGATGCAGCATCGGTGAGTATTTCCGCGACAGGGGCCAGGATGCCCTGATCATTTACGATGACCTCTCCAAACAGGCCGTCGCCTACCGTCAGATTTCGCTTCTTCTGCGCCGTCCGCCGGGACGCGAGGCGTTCCCTGGAGACATTTTCTACAACCACTCCCGTCTCCTTGAAAGGGCGGCCCGCCTGAGCAAAGAGCTGGGAGGAGGATCGCTCACCGCACTGCCGATCATCGAAACGCAGGCAGGCGACGTCTCCGCCTACATTCCCACGAACGTCATCTCGATTACCGACGGTCAGGTCTATCTGGAGCCGTCGCTGTTTTTCTCCGGCATCCGTCCGGCGATCAACGTCGGCCTCTCCGTCTCCCGCGTCGGCGGCGCGGCTCAGGTCAAGGCGATGAAGCAGGTCGCCGGGACGCTCAAACTCGACCTTGCCCAGTACCGGGAACTGGCCGCATTCGCCCAGTTCGGTTCCGATCTCGACAAATCGACCCAGGCCCAGCTCGAACGCGGGGTGCGCCTCGTGGAGATACTCAAGCAACCCCAGTCTTCTCCGATGTCGCTGTCGCAGGAGGTTGCCATCCTCTTTGCAGGCACACGGGGTTTTCTTGACAAGCACCCGCTCGACCGTCTCAAGAGCTACGAGCAGCAGCTCATCCCCTTTCTCGAAGGGAAGTACAAGGATATCATGCAGGAGATTGACGAGAAGAACGTCATCAGCCCCGATCTCGAAAAGAGACTGAAGGCAGCCCTGGCCGGGTTCGATTCCGTCTTCTCCGCGGAATAGGGCACAGTGACTGTTCATAAGCCGACCGCTTAACTCAAAAAGGAGCCAAGTTTGAATGGCCGCACTCAAGGACATTAAACGGAAAATCAATGCCGTTCAAAAGACGAGACAGATCACCCGCGCCATGAACATGGTCGCCGCCTCCAAGTTCAAGGCGGCCCAGACACGGATGCAGAACTTCCGCCCCTACGCCGGGTCCTTCATGGAAATGCTCGGGGATTTGTCGTCGCGCGTCAGCGTCGAGTCCCATCCCCTTCTGGCGGTAAGGGAGACGAAACGGATCCGGGCAATTTTGATGACGTCCGATCGGGGACTCTGCGGCGGGTTCAACAACAACCTGATCAAAGTCGCCGAAAGATTCATCATCCAAAAGCAGAACGAAGGGCTTGAGGTGGAACTGATCCCGATCGGAAAAAAAGGACGTGATCATTTCAAGAAAAAATTCAAGACCAGAGACGCCCGATCGGATGTTTTCGGGAAGATCGACATGGCGCTCGCGGTGAGCATTGCCAACGACATCATACCCCCCTTCATCGCGGAGGAATATGACGAGCTTTACCTGATCTACAACGAGTTCGTCAACGTTTCCGTACAGAAACCACAGACGTTGAGAATCTTCCCGATTCCCCCGTTCAAGCAGGCGGAAGAAAAAGATATTTCCAATGAAATAGAGTATATCTACGAACCGTCCGCAAAAACCATCCTGGAAAATCTCCTCCCGATGTACGTGCATGTCCAGATTTACCGGGCGATTGCCGAGACGTCAGCCGGAGAAAACGGAGCGCGCATGGCGGCGATGGACAATGCGACAAGAAACTGCGAAGAGATGGTGAGCAGCCTTACCCTGAAATACAACAAGGCAAGGCAGGCGTCGATCACCTCCGAGCTTATGGATATCGTGGGCGGAACAGAGGCCCTGGCAAAAAGCTGACGGAAAAACCCCGGAAATCTCAAGAGACTTCTACATTTGAAGGAGAAGGTTATGAATATTGGAAAGATTGTACAGGTCATCGGGCCGGTCGTGGATGTTGCGTTCGAGGAAGGTCAGCTTCCGAATATCATGAACGCCATTACGATAACGAACCCCACCATTAACGACACCGAGGGTAACCTGATTATAGAAGTTGCCCAGCATCTGGGCGACAACGTCGTACGCTGCATCGCCATGGACATAACCGACGGGCTTGTCCGGGGGATGGATGCCAAAGACACGGGAAAACCCATCAGCGTCCCGGTCGGCGCCGCGTGCCTGGGAAGGATTCTGAACGTCGTCGGTCGCCCCGTTGACGGCCTCGGCCCCGTGGATGCCAAAGAAACGATGCCGATCCACCGCGAAGCCCCCTCGCTCGTTGAGCAGGACACCTCTGTTCACCTGCTGGAGACGGGCATCAAGGTCATCGACCTTCTCGTTCCGTTTCCCCGCGGCGGGAAGATGGGCCTTTTCGGAGGCGCCGGCGTCGGCAAGACCGTCGTCATGATGGAGATGATTCACAACATCGCCATGCACCACGGCGGCATTTCGGTTTTCGGAGGGGTTGGAGAACGCACCCGTGAGGGAAATGACCTCTACCTGGAAATGAAGGAGTCCGGCGTCATCAAGCAGGCTGCCCTGGTCTATGGCCAGATGACCGAACCGCCCGGCGCCCGCGCCCGCGTGGCCCTGACGGCGCTTACCGCGGCCGAGTATTTCCGCGATATCGAAGGTCAGGATGTTCTTCTTTTCATTGACAATATCTTCCGTTTCACGCAAGCCGGTTCCGAGGTTTCGGCCCTCCTTGGCCGCATGCCTTCCGCCGTCGGATACCAGCCGACGCTGGCCACCGACCTGGGCGAGCTTCAGGAGCGCATTACCTCGACAGACAAGGGCTCCATCACCGCCGTTGAATGCGTTTACGTCCCCGCCGACGACTTGACCGACCCGGCCCCGGCGACGACATTCAGTCACCTTGACGGAAGCGTCGTGCTCTCCCGTCCAATCGCGGAACTCGGAATCTACCCGGCGGTCGATCCGCTCGATTCCACATCCCGGATTCTCGATCCCAACGTCCTCGGCGCGGAGCACTACAACGTGGCGCGTCAGGTACAAATAACACTCCAGAAATACAAGGACCTGCAGGACATTATCGCCATCCTCGGCATGGACGAACTCTCCGAGGAAGACAAGCTGACCGTCAGCCGCGCCCGAAAGGTGCAGCGTTTCCTCTCCCAGCCGTTCTTCGTGGCCGCCCAGTTTACCGGCACCGAAGGAAAATTCGTCTCCATCGCCGATACGGTTCGCGGTTTCAAGGAAATACTGGAAGGGAAATACGACGAACTGCCTGAACAGGCGTTCTATATGGTCGGCAGCATTGAGGAAGTCATGGAAAAGGCCAAAAAGCTGGCCGCTTAGTCGGGAGGATACCATTCAAAGATGTCAAGTGAAATGACGCTGGAAATCATTACCCCGGAGGGAATTGCCTTTCAGGGGGTAGTTGACGAGGTGACGATCCCCGGCACGGAAGGCGAGTTCGGCGTTCTCAAGGGACACGCCCCGATGCTCGGATCGGTGGGCATCGGCACTCTCAGTATCGAAAAGGATCGCTCCAGAATATTTTACGCGGTCAATACCGGATATGCCCAAGTCTCCCCCACCAGACTCACGCTGCTTCTCGAGACCGCGGAAAGGTCGGATCTGATCGATCAGCAGAGGGCGGAAAAGGCCCTCAAAAGGGCGGAAGAAAAAATAGACAAGCTTTCGCGTGACGACATTGAGTTTGCCATGGCGCAGGCGGCGCTCAAGAGGGCCCTCGCGAGAATCAACACGGCCGGAAAAAGTTAAATGAAACAGCGAAGATGCTGACCCTGTGCATGGTGAAAAAAACTGGAAAAGCCGGGACGTTTTTAAACAATGTCCCGGCTTTTTTTTGGGGGGAAATTCAGCATCCGAAACGGCTAATCAAGCTCCCGGCAGGAAATCTCGATGATCTCAAATTCCCGCATGCCGCCCGGCGCATTGACGCTTACCGCGTCTCCGGGATATTTCCCGATGAGCGCCTTGCCAATAGGCGATGTCACGGAGATTCTGTTCTTGTTGATATCTGATTCGAACGGTCCAACAAGCTGATAGGTAATCTGCTTGCCGTTTGCGGCATCCTCGATCGTCACGGTTGTGCCAAAAACAACCTTCTCGCAGGTCTTGTTCTTTACCGTGATAACATCGGATATGGCGAGGTTGTTTTCCAGTTCCTGCATCTTGCCATGCAGGAAAGACTGCCTCTCCTTGGCCGCCGAGTAATCGGCGTTTTCAGAAAGATCGCCATGTCCTCTGGCAATCTCGATATCCTTTGTATTCTGGGGGATCAGAACGGTCTTGATATTTTCAAGCTCCTTTTTCAATCGATCAAAGCCATTCTGGGTAATAGGCATCCTGTCCATGGTCATTTCTTCTCCCGCACTGAAATAATAAAGCGCCCCGCAGACAGGGACAACCCCCTGTCCTGTAAAAGCGCTTTGCGGTAGCCTTAATAGAGAACCACAGCCGTTGTCAAGAGGGAAAAATCAATTGATGCCGGAAATCAAGAAACCATCGCACTTGTAACACCGCCGAAACTGTGTTAGGAAAATTCGCGATCGTGAAAGAAAAAGAAACGTCAGCACTTCAGGGAGAACAGACAGCCAATGGTTGATAAGCACAATCGAAGTATTAATTATCTGCGCGTTTCGGTGACCGACAGATGCAATCTCCGCTGCATCTACTGCATGCCCGCTGAAGGAATCTCCTGCCTCAGGCATGAAGAGATTCTCAATTATGAGGAGATTCACCGGATCATTCACATCGCGACGCAACTCGGCATCCGCAAGGTGCGCTTGACCGGAGGCGAACCGCTTGTTCGTAAAGGAATCACAGGTTTTGTCCAATCATTGAGCACAATCAGCGCTCTGGAAGACATCAGCATGACCACCAACGGCATCCTGCTGGAGAGCTTCGCGGAAGAACTGTTCCATGCGGGAATGCGCCGGATCAACATAAGCCTGGATTCGCTGGACGCCGAAAAATACAGGCAGATTACCCGGCTGGGAGATTTGCAGACAGTGCTCAGGGGTATCGAAAAGGCGCGCCAGACAGGATTTTCCCCAATAAAAATAAACATCGTCGCCATTAAGGGTTTCAATGACGACGAGATACTCGATTTTGCCCGCCTTACCTTTGATCACCCTTTTCAAATTCGGTTCATCGAGTTGATGCCCCTCGGGGATGCGGGGCTGGAAAGCGACAACCGCTTTTTATCCAACGACTCCATCCGGGATAAAATCGAAACCCTCGGCAAACTCGAGCATGTCAAGAGAGGCCAGAACGGCACGGACGGGCCCGCCGACATCTACGCCCTCGCCGGGAGCAAGGGGCAGATCGGTCTTATCAGCACCATCACGCACAATTTCTGCAGCTCCTGCAACCGGTTGAGATTGACCGCCGACGGGCAGCTTCGAACCTGCCTTCTGACAGATGAGGAAACGGACCTCCGGGGCCCCATGCGCTCCGGCTGCACAGACTCAGAGCTTACGGCCATCATTGCAGAGGCAATAGCCAATAAACCGGCACGGCACAAAATAGCGGCAAACGGGACCTATATAAAAAAATGCGTGAAAGAGATGTCGGCGATTGGCGGCTAACACCGGCCCGCCACTATTTGGACGGAAGGATCAAAAGCCTCATCCTCGACTTGAGCGCGCCTCACGGGGGGGAGCGCCTCCTTGATATCGGCTGCGGCACGGGCGACAACCTCCGCCTTTTTCGACAAAAGGGATGTGTGACGACCGGCCTCGATTCTTCCTCCGACAATATCGATGCGTGTGAAAAAAAACTGGGAAACCGCGCCGAGCTCCACCTCGGAAACCCCGGTGACCTGCCCTTCTCCGACAACGAATTCGATATTGTCACGATGGTTGCGTCTCTGGAGTACATGCAGAATCCCGCCGCGGCCCTTGCCGAAGCGATCCGCGTCTGCCGGGGACGAATTTTTATAGGCCTTATGAACTGCTATTCCCCGATCGGGATCCAGGGGCGCCTGCCAGCGCTTTTTTCCGTTCAAACGGATGCAAAGGCGCGCTACTTTCATCTTCCTTCGCTTTCGGGAATGATCCGGCAGCACCTCCCCGGGGTACGCATAGCATGGGGAAGCGTTATTTTTCTCCCCTGGGGATTCTACGACGCGGCGTCAAAGATCGAAGAACAGATACCAGTCATGAAAAACCCCTTCGGCGCCTTCATCGGGGTTTCCTTTTCCGTGACATTCTCTTATATAACGATCCAGGACGTCGTCAAAAAGCCGACGGCAACCCCAAGAAGCGGGGAGCCGGCGCACGGCGTGGTCAGGGAAGCGGGGAAATAAACCATGGCACATGAAGCGCTTTTGTACGCGAAAGAAAACAACGGCTACGTACGATGCGGGCTATGCGCCAACCGTTGCCGGATTGCCCCCGGCGCGCGGGGGATCTGCGGCGTCAGGGAGAACCGGGAAGGAACCCTCGTGAGCGTCGTCTATGGGAAAATAATTGCCGAGCATGTCGATCCTGTTGAGAAAAAACCCCTTTTTCACGTCCTTCCCGGCACCCGCACCTTTTCCATCGCCACGGTCGGGTGCAACTTCCGCTGCACCTTCTGCCAGAATTCGGACATTTCACAGATGCCGCGAGAAAGAGGAGAAATTGCCGGCAGGGAGGAAACTCCGGCCCAAATCGTGGATCGGGCCATCCAGACAGGATCCCACAGCCTGTCTTATACCTACACAGAGCCGACGATTTTTTTTGAATTTGCTCTCGACACGGCAAGGCTCGCCGTGGATCGGGGGCTTAAAAATATCTTTGTCACCAACGGCTTTATGACGCCTGAAATGCTCAAAATGCTTTCCCCCTATCTTCATGCGGCGAATGTCGATCTTAAATCCTTCCGGGACGATTTCTACATCAGGCAGTGCGGAGGGAGGCTCCAGCCGGTTCTTGACAGCCTGCGGGCAATGAAGGAGCTCGGCATCTGGGTGGAGGCGACCACGCTGCTTATTCCCGGTCTCAACGACAGTGAGGAAGAGCTGAAGGACATTGCCTCGTTTATCGCCTCGCTCGGGACGGAGACCCCCTGGCACGTCAGCCGGTTTCATCCCCAGTACCTGATGACGGACAGGCCGGCAACGCCGTCTTCGTCGATCCACCGGGCCGTAGAAACGGGAAAATCCTCCGGAATCAAGCACGTCTATAGCGGAAACCTCCCCGGAGACAAGGGAGAAAACACCTACTGCTCCGGGTGCGGAAAGCTTTTAATCGGTCGCTACGGATTTTCCATTGAAAAAATTGACCTGCGGGGGGGCGCCTGCCCCTACTGCAAAACCCCGCTGGAAGGAATCTTTTAAGACGCATCCATGAAACTCAAGAAACTTGAAATAGCCGGGTTCAAATCCTTCCGGGACAAGGTCGTTCTCGATTTTTCCCCGGGAATCAGCGGCATTGTCGGTCCTAACGGATGCGGAAAAAGCAACATTGCCGACGCGATTCGCTGGGTCATGGGGGAGCAGCGGGTAAAAACTCTCCGGGGAAAAAAGATGGACGACGTCATCTTCAACGGCTCCGAAGACGCCGCCCCGGTGGGGATGGCGGAGGTTTCGATGATTCTTGCCGCCGACGAAAACAAGTTTCCCGGAAATTACGCCGATTCAAGCGAGGTGATGATAACGAGGCGCATCTTCCGGGAAGGGGAAAGCGAATATGAAATAAACAAGGTGTCCTGCCGGCTGCTCGACGTCAGGGAATTCTTCATGGGAACGGGAATTGGTGCGCGCACCTACTCCCTGGTCGAGCAAAACAGCGTGGCTTCCCTTGTCGAGGCAAAACCGGAGGAACGGAGACAGTTTATTGAAGAAGCAGCCGGAATATCCAAGTACAAGAGCCGCAAGGAAATGGCCCTCCGCAAGATGGAATCGACACAGGAAAACATCCTGCGCGTCAACGACATCCTCCGCGAAGTGAAAATTCAACTCAACTCCCTTTCCCGTCAGGCAAAAAAGGCCGAGCAGTACCGGGCGCTGAAGCTCTCCCTGAGAGATGCCGAGCTGACGATCGCCCTTCAGACTTGCCACCAGTTAAACTCCTTCCGCGATTCCCGTAAAGAGGAGCGAAAATCCCTCCAGGACAGCCTGACCCGCCAGCGCACGGCTCTCATCTCTGCCGAAGCCGCCCGTGAAGAATTGAAGACGGCTGCCGCAGAACACGAAACCCTGATATCCGGACTTCAGGAAAAGCACTACGCCACGCGCACGGTAATCAGCTCGAAGGAGCAGGCCATTGACTACGCCCGCCGTAAAATGGCCGATCTCGCCTTGAGGAAAGCCAAAGACATCGAACATGCCGAGACGCTCCGAATAAAGGCCGAGGAGACTGAAAATGAAATCTCCTCACTCACAAGCGCCGTGGACGAATCGGAAACACTTGTTGACAGACTCAAAAGAGAAACCACCGAGACTGCGGAAACACTTGAAGAACTACGGAGGATGGACCAGTCGAACCGTCAGGCGATTGATGAAAAGAAATCGCGGTACGTCGATATGGCCGCCGAAAAGGCGCGCATCAAAAATGCGCTCTTAAGCCTTGTCCGGATGCAAGAAGACCTGGCCCGAAGAAAAGAGCTTGAAACACGGGAGATCGAAACGAACAAAAAAAAGGCCGGGGAACTCTCCCGGACGCTGGAGAAGATAACATCCGGATTTTCTGAAGAGCAGAAAAAACACGACGTGCAGATTCAGAATAAAGAATATCTGTCCGAAACGGCCTCGGACAAACGTCTCGAACTTTCAAAAATAGAGGAACAGATTGCCGATATGCGCGAGGGATCCAGCGGCAAATCCACCCGGCTTGCCTCGCTCAGGGAATTCGCGGAAAACTGCGAAGGCTGCAATGACGGGATCAAATCGCTTCTGGCCGGCGGCAAGAAGACGGCCCCCCCCATTTTTTCGCGGGGATCTTTGCTGGGACTTCTTGCCGATCTCATCCGTGTACCGAAGGAGTACGAAACGGCGGTGGAATCCCTGCTCGGCGAGAAGTTGCAGTACGTGGTGGTAAAGAGTCAAAACGAAGGCATCCAGGCAATTGATTACCTGAAGAGCGCCTCCCTGGGACGGGGCAGTTTTGTTCCGCTGGAAATTCGCCCCGGCGAAGGCGCGGAAACGCCTGCAAGCTACAGCCATCTGAACCATGCGGCGCCGCTGATAGACAAAATAACCATTCGGGAGGATTGCCGCCCGATTCTCTCCGAACTCCTGGGAAACGCGGTCCTGATTCCGGATCTGAAGGACGGGATAAACCTCTGGCAGCAAAACGGCTTCCGGGGCACGTTCGTGACCCCTGAAGGCGACATCATCAGTCCCTGCGGCATCCTGACCGGAGGAAGCGTGAGCGGCAGGGAAAGAAGCCTGCTGGGAAATCGCCGGGAAATCGACGAGCTTGGTGAAGAGATTGCCCTGTTACAGGCCGAATTGGAGAAAAAACAGGAACGCCATGCGGAAATTCGCGCGCAGATCGCCGGGACGGATGAGGAACTCCTCCGTCTGCGCTCCGAGATACACCTGACTGAACTCCGGATAAACGGTCTGGGAAAGGACCGGGAACGTTACGAAAGCGAACTTGGTCACGTGGAGGAGAGGCTCAAGGCGCTCACATTCAATATGGAAACGATCTCGGTGGACATTGCCGAGGCCGGAAGAAAAAACTGCCAGTATGAAACGGAGATGACCGCCCTGACACAAAAAGAGACGATTCTCCGGGAAGCGCTTGACGCACAACAGCAGCGCTCCAACTCTGTCCGCGACCAGCGCGAGGAATATGAAGGAATCATGACCGAAAAGAAGGTCCGTCTGGCCTCCCTCGAGGGAAAGCTGAACGCCGACAAACAGACGCTGATTCGCCTGGGAAACACCGTTCTTGACCGCCGACGGGAGGCGGAGTCCCGACTTTCAGACGCGGATGCATGCGGAAAACAGGAACTGGAACTGTCCGTTCAGATAGAGTCGGAAAAGAAGGCCCTTCAAAAACTCTACATCGAAAACGAGGCGATTTCCGCCAGCCTGACGGAAAAACGAGACAGGCAACAGGAAACCGAAACCCGGCTCCGGCACGGGGAAACCGAAATCAACGGGTTGAAAAAGAGCCTCGACGGGCTTATGCGAACCGAGGCGGGGCTGGAGGTGAGCCTGAAAGAAGCAGAGATGCAGATCGAAAACCTCCAGCAGAACATGAACGAAAAACACGGCGTCGATCTGCTGTCCTCGCTCACGGATTTTGAGCCTCTTACGGAACAGGAAATTTCCGAAGCCGCGGAGCGCCTGACCAGAAAACGGCTCGCGATAGAAAATTTCGGGGAGGTCAATCTGCTTGCCCTTACCGAACACGAGGAGCTGAAAACCCGCCATGATTTCCTGACGGACCAGATCAACGACCTCAACGCGTCGCTGGAAACCCTGAAACGAACGATCGCCCGGATCAACACGATCACCAGACAGCGCTTCGCCGAAACATTTGACGGCATAAACTCTTGCTTTCAAGACGTATTTTCCCGCCTTTTCCCCGGCGGCCGGGCAAAGCTGAAGATGACCGATGAAAATAACCTGCTGGAAACCGGTGTTGACATTGAGATCCGCATCCCCGGAAAATTCACGCAGAACGTGACGCTGCTCTCCGGCGGGGAAAAGTCCCTTTCGGCAATTGCCCTTATTTTTTCGATACTTCTATACAGACCGGTGCCATTTATCCTGCTCGACGAGGCCGATGCCGCCCTGGACGACACCAACATCTCCATCTTCAACCGTCTGGTGAAGGATACCGCCTCGCAATCGCAGATACTGATGATCACGCACAGCAAGAAATCCATGGAAATCGCCGACAGCCTCTATGGGGTCACGGTAAGAAAGAAGGGTGTTTCGACCCTCGTCTCCGTATCGATGACATGACAAAACGATTCATGAATCCGACGCACTATAAAATAAATTCCGTGTAAAGGAACACAGATGGAAGAAAAAAACGAAAAAAAAGGATTTTTTGAGCGGCTCAAGTCGGGGCTTTCCAAAACCCGCAAGCTTTTGATGACGGATGTTGACGATATCATTCTCGGAAGCAAACAGATCGACCAGGCGCTTTTTGACGAGTTGGAAGAAAGGCTGATCGTGGCCGACGTCGGGCCGTCCTTCACCGCCGAGCTGATCGAATCCCTCCGGGAAAAGGTGAAAAGAAAAGAGCTTTCCTCCCCGGAGATACTCCGCACGGCCCTCCGGGAGACCATGCGCGACATCCTGCTGAAAAACGAGGCGCCCCTCGTCATCCCGCACGACAAAATATACACGATCATGGCCGTCGGGGTAAACGGCTCCGGAAAAACCACAACCACGGGAAAAATGGCCCACAATTTCAAGGAAGAGGGTCATCAGGTGACCCTTGTCGCGGCGGACACGTTCCGGGCGGCCGCCGTCGAGCAGCTCGATCTCTGGGCAAAACGGGCGGGGGTAAAAATCGTCCGGCAGGCGGAAAACGCCGACCCGGCGGCGGTGGTTTATGACGCGATGCGCATCGCCAGGGAAGGAAAACCGGAGGTGATCATCGTTGATACGGCGGGCCGCCTCCACACAAAGACCAACCTGATGGAAGAACTGAAGAAAATGAAGAGGATCATGGAGCGGGAGATGCCCGGCGCCCCCGACGAAGTGCTTCTTGTTCTTGACGCGACAACCGGCCAGAACGCCATCGCGCAGGCCCGGATGTTCCAGGACGCGATCGGCGTCACCGGCCTCATTCTGACCAAGCTCGACGGAACATCCAAAGGCGGCGTCGTTGTCCGCATCGCCAAAGAACTTGGCATTCCGCTGCGCTACATCGGCGTGGGGGAAAAGATCGACGACCTGCAGCCGTTTCGCGCCGAAGCCTTCGTCGATGCCCTCTTTGAGACAAATCATTAACCGGCAGAGCCACTTGCGAAACGCCCGCCTCTGTCATTCCCGCGAGCTACCGGCGGGAAAACAAAGTTTGATGTTCTCGTCAAAAGTCGATTTTGTCCCCTTTTGTCATTCCGTGCTTGACACGG
>DYTH01000048.1 GCA_020726025.1 Syntrophus aciditrophicus
TGGATTCCGGCTTTCGCCGGAATGACGGTTTTTGGACTTTTGACGAGTTCATCCTAATTGGCCTGCAAATAGAGGGTTAGAATATCTTCCTCCTCCATGTAACGCGGATTGTAGCCGATCTGCCCATCGGCGGCGGCAAGCTCCACCAGCGGCTGCAAGGCCTCCCGATCCGCAGGGATATTGAAATCCTTTAAGGTCTGTGTCAACCCGACCGTCGTCAAAAGCCCCTTGACGGCTTCAACGGCAGCTTCCGCCGCTTTTCGGGGTTCCATGCCTCCGACCTCGATCCCCATCGCGTCGGCAATCATCCGGAATCTTTCGACCCGTTCTTCAATGATGTTGAACGCCATCACGTGCGGCAGCATGATCGCGTTGGCCAGTCCATGCGGGATTCCATAAATGCCGCCCAGGGCATGCGCCAGGGCGTGAACGCCCCCGGTCATCGTGTTTCCGAAACCCATGGCCGCCATGGCGCTGGCAAGCATCATGTACCCGCGGGCTTCCATGTTTCCGGGATCGCGCACCGCCACCGGCAGATATTTGAAAATCAGGCGGATCGCGTGCAGCGAAAGCGCGTCGGCGATCGGCTCCGCCCCGGTAGAGACAATAGACTCGATCGCGTGGGTCAGCGCGTCCATTCCGGTAAAGGCGGTGATCTTTGCAGGAAGCTTGACGGTCAGCTCCGGATCGAGCATGGCAATATCTGGATTGCAGTAGGGGTGCGTCACCGAAAGTTTCGCCTTCGCAATGGTGTCGAGGACAACCATCGCGCTTGTCACCTCGCACCCTGTTCCCGCCGTGGTGGGAAACGCGATGTGGGGGGCAAGCGGCCTTGCTCCCTCCCAGAGTCCCGCCTGGTCGGCGAGGGGCTGAAAATCGTCATCGCCGCTCCCGATCAGGATATTTACCGCCTTGGCGGTGTCCATGACGCTCCCGCCGCCGACGGCGATCATGCAGTCGGCGTTGACGCTGCGGTAAAATGCCGCTCCGGCGTTGATCACCTCGATCCGGGCATCCTGCAGGATGCCGTCAAACACGCCGGCAAGCTCCAGAACGGAGTCCCTGATTTCGGCAAGGACCATCTCCACGACGCCGGCATTGACCAGGCCGCGGTCGGTAAAGACGGCCACCCGCGTCCCGCCGAGCTGCGACATCTCGAAGCCGACCTCCTTGCGGACACCCGGCGCATACAAAATCCGCGGCCGGTTCACCCAGGTAAAAAAAGGTTCAAACGCAATATCCGGATATTTCATCGCTCACCTCCTCAAGTTCAAAGGCGCGGTCGTTTCCCTGTTCACCGGCAGCGCCGGAAAATCCGCGCGCCGGGTTCACTCATCCTTGTACATGGTATCGATCATCCCTATTGAATCTTTCCATTCGATATCAACATGTTGCGCGACCATGTTTTCGCAGGGGCACGGCATGCCGTACTCATCGCCAGAATTGGAGGGACGGCAATTGCGCTCGAACCGAGCCCGGAGGCAAGACCGACGGAACCGCACCGGATGATTTCCTCGGTATAGGCCACTTCATGGAAAATGTCCCCCGGCGCCCATGTCATCCCCGAAGTGGTTTAGGATAATAATAAATTATAACAAAATGTTATCTTCTTGACTGACAAATCAATCCTACTTTGCTCGCGTGTAGATATCTTTTCGATGGTTGTCAAGCTAAATTTTTGATGCGCAAGACATAAAAAAACGCCTTCCCTTGACGGTAAGGCGCTTTTGCATGGGAATTTGCCGGACGGCTATTTTGCCGCCGTCCGCGTGTGGGCAAAGAGATCCATCTTGCGCAGACGGATGCTCTCGGGCGTGATCTCAACGAGTTCGTCCTCGGCGAGAAACTCGATGCAGACATCGAGCGACATGATCCGCGCCGGTCGCAGAATGACCGTCTGATCGGAGTTCGAGGCCCGCATGTTGGTCAGCTTCTTTTCCTTGACGATGTTTACGTCCATGTCGATCGTGCGGTTGCGCTCACCGACGACCATTCCGGCATACACCTCCGTGCCGGGAGAAATGATCAGCTCGCCGCGGTCGGCCATCGCATGGCAGGCATAGGCGGTCGTCCTCCCCGGACGGTCGGCGACAAGCGCGCCGGTCAGCCGCTGGGGAATGGGTCCCGCCCACGGCTCGTACCCCTCGAGGAGCGTATTCATGACTCCGGAGCCCTTCGTGTCGGTCAGAAAATGGCTGCGGAAACCGATCAGGCCGCGCGACGGAACGATGAATTCGAGGTTGACCCGACCGCTTCCCTTGTTGATAAGGCTTACCATCCTTCCTTTGCGGGCCGCCAGTTTTTCCGAAAGCACCCCGATAAACTCCTCGGGAACATCGATAAAGACCCGTTCCACCGGTTCGAGTTCATGGCCTCCCTCGAATTTTGTGATGACGCGGGGCTTCGACACCATGAACTCGTACCCCTCCCGGCGCATCGTTTCGATGATGATCGCCATCTGCAGCTCGCCGCGTCCGCACACCTCGAAGGCGTCGGCCCGCTCGGTCGGTTTGACCCTGATCGCCACATTGCGGAGCGTCTCGCGCTCGAGCCTGTCCTTGATATGGCGAGAGGTGAGGAACTTCCCCTCGCGGCCGGCCATCGGGCCGTTATTGACAAAGAAGATCATCGACACCGTCGGTTCATCGACGCTGATCCTCGGCAGAGGCTGCGGATTTTCCAGCGCGGAAACCGTATCGCCGATGTTCATGTTCTCAAGCCCCGCAAAAGCAGCGATGTCGCCGGCCTCGATTCTCTCGGTAGAGACCTTTTTCAGGCCAACGAACGTATAGAGGGCTGAAAATTTGACCCCCGGGACATTTTCGTTCTCCCCGCAGAGGGTATAGCTCTGCCTGAGTTCCAGAATGCCATTCATCAAACGGCCGATCGCCATCTGCCCCACATAGGGGTCATAATCGAGGTTGGTGACCAAAAACTGCGGGACGGCGGCGTCATCGGCCTCCGGTCCCGGAATTGACTCCAGAACCGCCTGAAACAGGGGGGTCATGTCCGTGGAATCATCATCCGGCTTGCGGTGGGCAACCCCTTTTTTCGCATTGGTGTAGAGAATCGGAAATTCAATCTGCTCCTCGGTCGCGTCGAGGTCGATGAAGAGGTCGTACACCTCGTTGATCACCTCCTCGATCCGGGCATCCGGTCGGTCGATCTTGTTGATGACCAGAATAATCGGCAGCCCCTTGGAGAGGGCCTTTTTCAGAACGAAGCGGGTCTGGGGAAGCGGTCCTTCGCTGGCGTCAACGAGCAGTATCGCCCCGTCCACCATGTTGAGGCTTCGCTCCACCTCGCCGCCGAAATCGGCGTGGCCGGGCGTATCGACGACATTGATTTTTGTGTCTTTGTAAAGAATGGCCGTGTTTTTGGCCATGATCGTGATTCCCCGCTCTTTTTCAAGATCCATGGAGTCCATGACGCGCTCTTCGACGACCTGATTCTCGCGAAACGTGCCGGTCTGTCTCAAAAGCGCGTCCACAAGCGTTGTCTTTCCGTGGTCAACGTGGGAGATAATGGCGATGTTGCGTATGTTTTCTTTTCTCATTCTGCTTTTTTCAACCCTTCCTTTTTATGTGTGTCGCATCTCAAAAAAATAGAGCGTTATGTCATGCCGTGGGGAATCTGCGTGTTCGCCCGGCATCCACAGCACCGGCATGTTCCATGCGGGACAGTGGCCCTGACAAAAAACGGGTGGCGCGGCTTTCAGGACTGCGCGGCTGGTTGTCCTTCTTTGGAACCGGGACGACGGGGCTTGCGCTTCCTGGGCCGTTTTTTTACTTCGCTTTCCGGCGTTGGCTCCGTGGGTGTGATATTTCCGTCCGGCGACTGGGGGGCGCCGTGCAGCGTCCGATGGTAGTAATCATCGAGGAGCATTGCAATCAGCGGCGATTCCTCCTCGGCTTCGGAAAGTGTCCGACCGAGCGCGATGAAGCGGCGCATTCTTTCACGCTGCAGGTTGTCGCGCGTTCGGATGTCCGCCTCCAGCGCCGCGATGACCCTCTCAGCAACGATTCCCGCGACATTGTCTTCTTCCGGAAGTTTTCTTTCTTCCATATCGGTTATGTCGTAGCTGCGGGCAATGGACTTCAGCGCGAACTGCTCCATTCCGGCCACAAGCGTAATCGCCGTGCCGCTGGCCCCTACCCGCCCGGTTCTGCCCGCCCGGTGGATGTACAATTCGGGGTCTTCCGGAGGCTCGTACTGGAAGACGTGCGAAAGGGCGGGGATGTCAATGCCCCGGGCCGCCACATCGGTGGCGACGAGGAAGCGCACCTCCCCCCGGCGGAGCTTCTCCATCACCTTTTCCCGGGCGCCCTGGGCCAGGTCGGAGCTGAGTTCATCGGCATTGTAGCCGAAGCGCTTCAGCACCATCGTGACAAAATGGACCGTCGAGCGCATGTTGCAGAAGATGATCGACGAAATCGGGTTTTCCATCTCGATGATCCGGATCAGGGCCCGCTCTTTCTGCACCCCTTCAATAATGTAATAGACGTGTTCAGTATTTGCCACATGGACATGGTCGCGGCTCAGGCTGAGAAAATCCGCCTTCCCCAGAAACTCTCCGGCAAGCTGGATGATGAACGGCGAGAAGGTCGCAGAAAACATGCATCCGACGAGGCGGTCTTTCGGCAGATAATGCTGAATCTTCTTCATGTCCGGGTAGAAACCCATGGACAGCATCCGGTCAGCCTCGTCGAAAATAAAGATTCTCAGTTTATTGAGCGCCAGCGTTCCCTTCAGCAGATGGTCGAGGATGCGTCCCGGCGTTCCCACGACAAGCTGCGCCCCGGCTTTCAGCGCCTCGAGCTGCGGTTCGTATTTGACTCCGCCGTAAACAACGGCCGTTCTCAAGCCGCTTTCACCTGTCAGAAGCTCGGCCTCGCGGGAAACCTGCAGGGCAAGTTCCCGTGTCGGCGCCAGCACAAGCGCCTGGCACCACTTTTTCTCCGGATCGATTTTTTCTATAATCGGAAGCAGGAATGCGCCTGTCTTGCCGCTTCCTGTATGCGACTGCACCATCAGGTTCCGTCCGGCCAGGATATAGGGGATCGCCTGCGCCTGAACCGGCAGCAGCTTCGGCCACCCGGCCTTCTCGCACGCCTTTTGCAGACGGGGCGACAAGTCATCCAGCGTGGTTTCCTGCGTGTCATGCCCATCGGCAGCGCCAAAACTCTCAATCTTTGCCGAATCTCCCTGGGTGTCGTCAGAAGAGAAAATTTCCTGTTTGGATGTCAGGTCGTCTTCCCGCTCATTTTGGTCCATCTTGCCATCATCAATCATCTTTCACCTTATAATTTTACATAAAAATAAAATCTTCCCGTTCAATACCACTATGTTACCCAGCATTTTTTTACGGCTCCCGCTCTAAACATCCCAGCAGGGATTTCCATCGTTCTTAACGCCCACCGGGTATGGGGGTTTCATAGCCGGTAGTCCGGCATTCTGCCTGTTTACGCTACACCCCGTGAAATAGTGCCGCATGCCGAAACCATTTCGGCAATCCTGCGGGGGTGGATATACGCCGTCAATCAACAAATGTCAAGCACTTTGCTTTCTAAGTTGTGAATATCTGTATAATTTCCAACAGACTTGGCAATTTTCTTCCCGCATCGATGAAGTGGAGCCCCAAAAGCGGTATTCCCCGCTGGGTGATGTGACGGTGAATAAAAACCACGGGGTCTTCTGCGGCTTTCCATTCACGATGAATCTGTGGTAGGATGACGCCATCGGTTTGGGCCGTAAATTATGAATATGAAGCTTGGTGAACTCGTCAAAAGTACATTTTCCCCTCCCCTTGCGGGAGGGGATTAAGGGGAGGGGAAAACTACATCCCGAAATACAGTCACTTATCGCCACCACCCTGACCCTCCCCCGTGAAGGGGGAGGGAATTTCAGACTTTTGACGAGCTCATCAAGCTTCATATCCATAAAATTCGCAGATACGGGGTTTCCGGGCGGGGCATTGCAGCACGTTGATGTTGTGAAAAAAATTCTATTTTCATCCAAACTTTCATGGCAATGAACGGAGAAACACAATCCAGGGTATGAAGTCGCTTGCTGTCAGGGCAAAAGAAATCAGAGAGCCGAGGAGATGCCTTTCCTGCGGAACAACGGAGAATATGGGGAGAAAGAGGTACTGTTCCGTGGATTGTCGCCAGAAGCTTCACCAGAGGCTCGACATGCGCTGCGGCCTCCTGCAGGCGCTCAATACCCGGTACGCCACCTTCTATTTTTCCGACCGGCTGATCGTCCTGGATATTTTGACCTGGGGGGAGAGGGATATCTACAGCTTCCTCTACCCGCGAACCGCCGGGAAAACCCCGGGAGAGGATTTCGGCGCGATGGCCGACATCCTGGGAGAAACCTGGTGGGATGAACAGAGGCGGACAAAAAAACGCCATTCGGCAACACTCCACGTCCTCGGCAGCGCCGTCCGCAATCGCGTGACTGTAGAGGATGTAAAGCCGCACATCATCCAGATGCCTTCCGTCAACCCCTCCTCGCTGGTGTATCTGGACATTGAAAAATCGAGCCTTCGTTCCGAGGAGCTGCACTCGACCATTCGAAACGCGTACCGCCGACAGGCAAAGCTGCACCACCCGGATACAGGCGGCGATGCGGAGATGTTTCGCAAGATATACAACGCCTATGAGGAACTGCTCAACTGGGCGGAAAATCCCAGTTTCATCCGGAGACGCGGGTTTCCGGACAAATGGGTTTACGAAGGCGGCAAGGATCGCTGGTTTCAGCCGACGCCGCTGACCCGAATCGGGGGATAAAACATTGCGTCGGCAGGACGGCAATGAAAGAGAGATTTATAAAAAAGGCGCCAAGCGCAAAACTGTGTCATTCCGGCGAAAGCCGGAAAACGGAGTTTAATGTTCATAATCCAGTCTTTTCAGTCCTTTCTGGCCCCCGGCTTTCGCCGGGGCGACGGATTAGCTTAATTTTGCAATTGGCTCGATGGTCAGGGGAATTATGGGTTTAAAGGCGGGTATCGATATCGGCTCCAATACGGCCAAGGCGGCGGTGATGGATAATGGGCGGCTCTTGGGGACGCATGTGGTCGCGACCGGCTATAACGCGGAAGCGGTCGGGCGCAGGGTCTTCGAGGAGCTGCTTGCGTCACTGGGGCTCGCGGCCGCGGATGTGGAACGGGTCATTGCGACCGGATACGGCCGCAAGAGCGTAACCATCGCCGACAAGACGGTGACGGAGCTTATGTGTCACGCAACCGGCGCCCGTTTTCTCGATCCTTCCATCCGCTCGCTGATCGACATCGGCGGGCAGGACAGCAAGGCCATCGTCATGGACGAAGCGGGCAGGATGAAAAATTTCACGATGAACGACAAGTGTGCGGCCGGCACAGGCCGTTTTCTGGAGGTGATGGCGCGGGCAATGGAGGCCGATCTGAATGAATTTGGCGCTCTTTCTTTGAAAGCGGAAAAACCGGCGAAGATCAGCAGCATCTGCACCGTATTCGCCGAATCGGAGGTTATTTCCCTGATCTCCAGAGGAGAAACAAGAGAAAACATCATCGCCGGCATCCATGAGGCCATCGCCTCGCGGGTGGCGGCCATGGCAGCACGGATCGGCATCCGCGCACCGCTCATGATGACCGGAGGGGTTTCTCAAAATGTCGGGGTGGTGCATGCGCTGGAGAAGGCAACGGGGCTGCCGATTATCGTCTCTCCCCGCGCGCAGTTGGCCGGCGCAATCGGAGCCGCCCTTCTGTAACAGAATCGGGGAATAATTCAGGGGTAAATACAATGAACACAACAATCAAGGAGATGGCGAACGGGATTTTCATGGCGAGGCTCCCCATGCCTTTTCGCCTGTCGCATGTCAACGTTTTTCTATTCATCGAAGAAGACGGCTTTGCCATGATCGATACCGGGCCCAACCTGCCCGGCGTCATGGATGCCCTGGAGGATGTTCTGGCGCGCATCGGCAGAAAAGTCGAGAAATGCAGGCGTATTTTTATCACCCATTTTCACATGGACCACTGCGGCCTTGCCGCCATAGTCCGGGAGCGCTCCGGCGCCCCGATCAGCCTCTCCGAAATTGACGCGCAGAAGATTCGCGCCTTTTCCATAGACCACGACCGCGTCCGGCGCATGGAGGCCTTCGCGCTGGAAAACGGCCTCGACAGGGACACGATCAAAGAGGTTTCCGACATCTTCCTCTCTTTTGAAAAGGCGACGGTTCCCTTTATTGCCGATGGCTATCTGTCCGATCAGTACCATCTTTTTGCCGGCGGACACGATCTGACGGTCATCTCCACTCCCGGCCACAGCCGCGGACACCTCTCCTTTTACCTGCCGACGGAGCGCGCCCTGATTGCCGGCGACCATCTGCTGCAGCATATCACGCCGAATCTGAGCCCCGATTTGATCGATCCGGCGTTCCACCCCCTGGAAAGCTATCTGGAATCTCTTACCCGAATCGAAAAACTGGAGATCGGGGCCATCTGGCCTTCGCATGGACGTCCGTTCACAAACATGGCTGGCAGAATCGCCGATATCAGAAAACACCATGCCGAGCGGTCGCTCCTCGCTCTTCAGGCGCTCGAAGAGGGGGCCAGGACGGCAAGGCAGGTTTCCCAGTCGATTTTCGGCCGCGATCTTTCCGCGTTTGACCGCATGCTCGCGATGAACGAAAGCTACGTTCACCTGATCGCGCTGGAAAAAAGAGGGCTGTGCGGTCGAAAGAAAAACAGCGCCGGCGTCTGCCTTTTTGAACATTCAGCCCGTTAAGCCGTTTGCGTATAAAAGTTGACAACATTTTAAAATTATTGGAAGGTGTCCAGGAATAAAAAATCAGGAGGTGGAATCATGAAAGAGGGAAACACCGATTATTTTGCTGCCCTGTACGAGGTCGCCCGGGCGATCAATGCCTCCCTTGACCCGACAAAGGTTCTGGAGAAGATCGTGCAGAGCGTGGTCGCGGCGATCGGGGTCAAGGCGGGAAGCATCCGTCTTCTCGATGCCCGGAAAAAACAGCTTGTTCTGGGGGCGGCAACGGGCCTCTCCAGGAACTACATCCGCAAGGGACCGATTCTTCTGGAAGAAAGCGGGCTCGACCGCAAGGTTATCAAGGGAAAAATCATCTGGATTGAAGATGTCCAGACGGACAGGGATTTTCAGTACGGGGAAAAGGCCCGCGCCGAGGAGATAAAATCCGTGCTGGTCGTGCCGCTGATGGTCGAAAAAAAGGCGATCGGCGTGCTGCGCGTCTATTCGGAAGAGGTGCGGAAGTTCAACGAGGACGAGTTGAAGTTTCTGAAGGCCGCGGCCAATCTGAGCGCCATCGCCCTTGACAACGCCCGGATGCATGAAATGCTCCAGACACGGTTCGACCTTCTGGTCGAAAACAAGTACCGCATAGATGACAACTAACCGATAAAAGGAGGTTATTATGATTCGCCTGGGAATCAATGGTTTCGGCAGAATCGGAAGACAGGTCCTGAAAGCCGTTCTGGAGCGCTATCCTGACACGCTTCAGGTTGTGGCCGTAAACGACCTCTTCGACGTCGAAACAAACGCCCATCTGTTCAAATACGACACCAACTACGGCATCTTCCGGGGGGATATCTCCACGGGAAAGGACACGATCCGCATTGACGGCAAAGCCATCCAGAGTTTCGCGTTCCGCGATCCCGCGTCCATCCCGTGGGACGATGCCGGGGTGGATATCGTCATCGAAAGCACCGGCCTGTTTCTGACCGGGCCGAAGGCGGCCGCACATCTTCAGGCCGGGGCGAAAAAGGTCATCATCAGCGCCCCGGCAAAGGAAGAAGACCTGACCATCGTCATGGGGGTCAATCACAAGGACTACAAACCGGAAAAGCACCATATCGTCTCGAACGCCTCCTGCACGACGAACTGCCTCGCCCCCCCGGTCATGGTCGTCAACCGGGCCTTCGGCATCGAAAAGGGAATGATGACGACCATCCACTCCTACACGAACGACCAGCGGATCCTCGACGCGCCGCACAAGGACCTGCGGCGATCCCGGGCGGCCGCCGTGAACATCATTCCGACCACCACCGGCGCGGCGAAGGCCCTGGCGCTGGTCATTCCCGAGCTGGCCGGCCGCTTTGACGGCTATTCCCTCCGGGTGCCCACCCCCACCGTCTCCATCGTCGATTTCACCGCCGAGCTGAAAAAGAAGACGACAACGGAGGAGCTTCGCAATGTCCTGCGCGAAGCCGCGAAAAAGCCGCTCAAGGGCATCATGGAGTGCGAGGAGAAGGGGCTCGTTTCGATGGACTTCAAGGGGAATTTTCACTCGTCGATCATTGATGTCGAGTTCACCCAGGCGCTCCGGGGCAACATGGCCAAGGTCGTCGCCTGGTACGACAACGAATGGGGCTACTCCTGCCGGGTGGCCGACCTGGCCAGTTTCATGGGAGAAAAGGGCCTTGGATAACGACGGGTCGGCAACCCGCATTCTCGTGGTCGATGACGACGCGGTCGCTTGCGAGTTTCTCCAGGAGGCCCTGCAAATATCAGGGTATGACGTCGATTACTTTACCTCCGCGAAGGAAACCCTGAAAAATGGCCTTGCCGGTTACGACCTTCTTTTGTCGGACATCCGGATGCCGGAAATGGACGGTCTTGAGTTCCTCCGCCAGGTGCGTAAAGCAAGACCGGGACTTCCGGTTATTCTGATGACGGCCTTCGGATCTCTGGAAACCACGATGGAGGCTCTCCAGGAGGGGGCCTGGGATTACATAAGCAAGCCTTTTTCACCGGAAGAGATCCGGGAGATGGTTCGCAAGGTGCTTGATGTCCGCAAGCTGAGGCAACTGCGCCGACAGGACGTGGAAAATACACCTAAAGAGCCTCAGTTCATCGGGTCCTCCGCAGCGATGGTGGATTTCTACAAACAGATCGCCCGCGTGGCGGATTCCTCGGCAAGCATCCTGATCAGCGGCGAAAGCGGCACGGGAAAGGAACTGACGGCCCACTCCCTGCACCAGCTCAGCGCCAGACGGGAAAAACCTTTTCTTGCCGTCAACTGCGGCGCCATTCCGGAGACGCTTCTCGAATCGGAGCTCTTCGGTTTTGAAAAAGGGGCGTTTACCGGCGCCGATCATGCGCACCAGGGGCTTCTGGAAGCCGCACAGGGGGGAACTGTATTTCTTGATGAGATTACCGAAATGTCACCGGCGCTTCAGGGAAAGTTGCTGCGCTTCATGCAGAGCGGCGAGGTTAGACGGCTCGGAGGTCACGACACAAAGCACGTGGCGGCAAGAGTGGTTGCGGCGGCCAACAGGGATATCGAAAAGGAGGCTGACGCCGGAAGGTTCCGATCTGATCTGCTGTTTCGTTTCGTTGTCCATCTCCGGACGCCGCCTTTGCGAGCCCACAGGGAAGACATTCCACAGTTAATCGACTCCCTCTTAAAGAAATGGGGCTATGCGAATGTTCGTATTTCCGATGAAGCCCTCGGTCTGCTGATGGCTTACAAATGGCCGGGCAATGTTCGCGAACTGGAAAATGTGCTCCGTCAGACCTTGCTGCTTTCTCCGTTTGCGTTGCTCACACCGGAAAACCTTCCCGAAAAGCTCCACCCCCCCTCCCCTGTTTCCGAGCGGCCCCTGCTGTCTTTGCTGGAAAGAGCGGAACGACAGCAGATACACGACATACTGGAAAGCACTTCGTGGAATCAGAGCCGGGCGGCACAGTTGCTGAGGATAGACCGTAAAACGCTGCACGCAAAAATCATTCGCTATCACCTCACGGGGAGATAGAGAGAAAACGTTGCTCCTTCTTTTGGATTAGAGCGGACAACCAGTCTTCCCCCGTGAAGTTTCGCAATATCCTTGACGATCGGCAAACCCAGCCCCCTGAAGCCGTCCTCTTCGCGGGTACTGAAAAACGGCTCATAGATCCTTTCGATGATTTCCGGAGAGATGCCATCACCGGTGTCGGCTACCGAAATCAGCGCCTCCCTGCGGTCCGCCGTTGCCTCCGCAAGGATCGTTATGACTCCGCCATTCGGCATGGCATCAAGGGCATTCTGGATCATGTTGAGCAGGGCGGTCTGGAGGCGGCTGCGATCTGCGTAAATTTCAGGCAGATTCTTTTCGCATTCCGCGGTTATCTCTGTATTCTCCTTAATGATCAGGGGTTCTGCAAGAGAAACGGTCTCTGAAATGACTTCGCCAACATCCACATCCTCAAAATGGACCTCCGGCGGGCGGGCGGCAAGTCTCGCCTTCTGGATGACGGTCTGTAAGCGGCGGGTCTGCTGTACAATGAGCTCAAGTTTTCTGGCAACATCCGGCGGCCAGTTGCCCCTTTCCTGAAGCAGCGAGGCGAGCCCTGCAATGGAGTGCAGGGGCGTCCCGAGGTCATGGGCAATGGTAGCGGTCAAATACCCCATCGCGGCAAGCCGCTGCAGCGAATCAACCTGTTTCTGGAGTTCAATGGCCTTTTGCGTTTCTTCGTGCACGCGATTCTCAAGATTTGCCGTTAATTCAGCATTTTTTGCAATGACCTGTTCTATTTCCGAGGCCATTGAGTTGAAGTGTTCCCCCAGACGCCCCCATTCGTCCCGGCGGTCGGCAGGAATGCGTTTCAGATAGCTTCCGTGCTGAAATGCATCCATTGCGCTAATGATGACGCCGAGCGGCCGGTCGATTATCACCCGATAACTCGTCGCAAGGATGATTAAAATAACCAAAAGAAGCCCCGCGGCGCTGACAAAAAACAGGCGCTCCGCCCTGGCGATAATTTCCGTGTTGTTTCTGCTGAAAGTGATCACGCCGACGACAAACTGGATTTTTTTCTTTTTTCCGGAGGTTACCGGATAAAGTAGACCGGCAGCCGGTCCGTCGCCCGTTGTCAGGTCGATATATCTCGGCTTACCGCCGGCGGCTACGGAGCTCACCAGCTCCTCCGGCCATTCGTAGCGAATACGTCCCGCACCGACCACATACTCGATATAGTCAATATCGTAATTGACAACGGAAAAAATGTCGATGCGGGCAAGACGGAAATCAGTCTGGATTTGTTCCTTTAAAGTGGCATCGAGGGTTGAGAGCCCCTCGCCGGTCGGGAAATGGCTGTAATATGAGCCGACTGTCTCGGCTACACCGGCAAGCCTGCGCTCCTGCTGTTCAACGAGAATCCCCTCCAGAGACCGTATCTGCATCCATGCCCAGAACGTCATTGTGACAACGAGACCTGCCACAATGACCGTGACCAGGCGCATGCGTATGGTCATGGTTCCATTCTCCCCTTTGATCCATTTATTGCAAATGAGGATGATTTCATGGTCGCGATATAGAACAATAACCTTTTAAGATCAATCCAATTTGACTGCAATATTTGGATAGGAGGCGTTTCCTGATTTCGGGCATCCATCGGAACAGACAGAGCATTTTTTACGAGAGACTGAACCTGCAAAAACGAAAGGGGCGCGAGAGAAAATCCCCGCACCCCTCAACGCATGGTCAAAGAAAAAAGATTTATTTGGTGGTGGCCGGAGCCGGAGCCTCTGCCGCATCCTTCTTCTCAACCTTCTTTACCGCCTCCTTTTTTGTGGCCTTCTTCTCTTTCTTCACTTCCTTCTTCACTTCCTTCTTCACTTCCTTCTTCTCTGCCTTCTTCTCTGCCTTGACATCCTTAGCCGGTTCTGCTGCCGCCGTCGCCGCAGGAGCGGTCGGGGCTGCTGCCGGTTTGTCGGCTGCAATCGCGAAAGTGGAGAACATAAAAACCAACCCAACTGCCAGTACCATGAAACGCTTCATCTTAACTTTCCTCCCTTTTGTTTAAAATTTTCCTTTCCCGCCCCCTTGGGAAAACGAAAAAGGATATGCCCGCCTTCATTCTCTGAAGGCAAAAAACTATGTGCCGGGCGGCGGCGCAAGCGGTGCAGCCGTATCAAAAAACTTCTTGAAGCCCTTTTGCGCAGGTTGACGAATGGCTGCCTTTTTAGCCTTTTGCGCTCGGAGCAGGATGTTTTTTGTCTCCTTTTGCCGGTAGCTCACCTTCAACTGCTCGCCAATCACGATATCTGGAACAGGCTTTTCCAGCACAAATTCCATAACCTCTGTTTTACCTTTGACCGACCTTTCTATGATCAAGAGCCCATCGGACATCCCCACCACCTTTCCCGCCACGTTCATGACAGGAACCTTTTCGGCTGCAAAACCGGTAACACAACTGCAAAGCAGTACAATCGCCATGGATAACAACAAACTTTTCACTCTCGCACCCTAACGCCTCCGGCTTTATCCGGCGGACTTCGCACTATTCAGCAAAAAACCTGCCATAAATTAGAGACGGGCTTTTACAGTTGATATTATTGGGAATAAATAATCGGGGATATATTGTTTGCGCAAAATAACGGATATTTTACCGGATAAGTGAGGAATAATTCCCCGACTCCGGGGAATTACCGGTCAGGTCAAGGCGATCATCTCGATTGCCTGCGGAACAATTTCCAGCTCCACCGGCAGGACGCCGGGCTGCT
>DYTH01000049.1 GCA_020726025.1 Syntrophus aciditrophicus
GGATTCCGTGTCAAGCACGGAATGACAAAAGGGGACAAAATCGACTTTTGACGAGATCATCAAGCTTAATGTTCATAATCCAGTCTTTTCAGTCCTTTCTGGGCCCCGGCTTTCGCCGGGGCGACGGAATAGTTTAGTTTTGCAATTGGCTCAATCTTCTGTTTTTATTTGAGAAAGGACAACATGGCACTATCGGTTCTGGATGTTTTTAAGGTTCTCCCCCGGCAGAATTGCGGGGATTGCGGCTACGACTCATGCATGGCTTTTGCCACGGCGGTGATCAAGGAAGGCGCCGGGATTGATGGGTGCCTTCACCTGCCCGCCGCAGCGGAGAAAATCTTTCCCGGCTTGAAGTCGCAGCAGAAGGCGGGGATCGGAAGAAAGCGCCTTTCGATAGAAAACGCCCTCGCGGCCATGCACGAAAAGGTTCTTCCCCTTGATTTTTCCGCGATCGCCGCCGGCCTGAACGCAACCTTCGGCATGGACGGCGAAGCGCCCTTTCTTGATCTTGTTTATTTCGGACTTCCGTACCGTATTTTTAAAGACAGCGTCCGCTACCCGCCGGGCGCCGACGACGACCCCTGGGACGCGGTTCTTCTCTACAACTTTGTCTGTTCGCAGGGCAGCGTCGCCCTGTCCGGAAAATGGATATCGATGAAAGACCTCCCCAATTCGGTCTCCAAGGCGGCGGACATCAAGGAGCTTCAGACGCAGCTTGCCGCGTGGGGAGACGGCCATTTTGAGAAACTGCGGGAAAACGCAGAAAAAATCGGAGGAACACCGGAGACGCTGGAGACAAGATCGGACGCGGCCATCCGGTTTTGGCCGCTGGAGAAAACGCCCGTTCTGCTGATCTTCTACAGATCAGACCCGACCGAAGGGTTCGCGGCGGATGCGCAATTTCTGTTCGATGCGTCCATTGTCCATTATCTGGATATGGAATCCACCGTCTTTCTTACGGAGAGGCTTGTCAGGAAGCTCACATCGCTTCCCGTCAGCCGCAGGTCTGTCGCCCATCCGGTCGGTCAGCCCGGCGACTGAAGCGCTTACTTCAGCGCTGCCGAAATCCTTCATCATCAAACCGCCCAGACAATCATTTGGTATTTAATGTTTTTTCCAGCGCTCCAGCTTTTTGAAGGCATGTCCGGCGGCTTCAAGAAGATCGGTCAGTTTCACCGGTTTTGTGAAGTAGTCCTCAAAGCCTGCATCCCGGCATCCGATAGTGTCTAAAGTGGCGCTGACGAATCGTGAATATCTATGATCCGGCCGGTTTAGTCCAGGTAACTTTTCGTCCTGTACCGGGAAATCCCCATTATTTTGCGGGTAAGCTCCCCGATCAGGCTGATCCCCTCCCTGATTTTCATGAACCTCTCATAGTTTGGATCATCCTTGCTCATCTTCATCAAAATCAGTTCGGACCAGCCGCTGACCGACTGCAGAGGCTGATTCAGTTCATGACAGACAGCTCCGGCCATCTCCAGGACGCCCTGCAGCTTCTCCTGTTCGATCAGTCGATGCTGCAGCTCAAGGATCCGCCGCCCCGCATCGAGCCGGGCGCGCAGCTCCTCCATCTGGTACGGCTTGACTATGTAATCGTCACATCCGGCATCCAGACCCTCTACCAAATCGTGCGTGTCCTGCCGGGAACTCAACATGATGACATAGACCGGTCTCTGCGTTTTCTCCGCGCGGATGTGACTGCAAAGACCCAAACCGTCCATATCCGGCATGACCCAGTCCAGGATCACGAAAGAGGGGGCATCCGGACGCTGCATGATCTCCCAGGCTTCCCGACCGTTTTCGGCGGCCTCCACCTCGTATCCAAGCTTTTCAAGGGCAGCTTTCAGCATGAGGCGCGACGTATGATCGTCTTCCGCAACCAGTACCTTCATATCCAACCTCCATGGGTTGACAAGTAGCATAGAAATAACTCCATCTCAAGACAGGAGTGGCCGCAAATCCAAAATTTCAATTGCTCATTGCCTTTGTTTCTGATAGATTGCCGCATTAATGTCGGGAAAGTCTCCCGATCGGACTAAAGAGCATGATGATCGCCATCAACAACCAGAACCCCCAGTTGCGGCTTGTTCGCAGGGTGGTGGAAACGCTTCGCGAGGGCGGGATCGTCATCTATCCCACCGACACGGTCTATGGAATGGGGTGCGATCTCTTCAACAAAAAAGGAATTGACCGGATTTATGAAATCCAGCGGCGCGACCGGAAAAAGCCGCTCAGTTTCGTCTGCGCCGATCTGAAGGACATCAGCCGTTACGCGAAAGTTACCGATGACGCCTATAAAATCATGAGACGCCTCCTCCCCGGACCCTACACATTCGTTCTGGAAGCCTCCCGGCTGGTTCCGAAAACCATCCTCCCCAAGAGACAGACAACCGGCATCCGCGTGCCCGACAACAACATCTGCCAGGCCCTTGTCGCCGAGCTGGGGTCGCCGATCATCAGCGCCAGCGTCAAGGATGAAAACGGCGAACTCTTGAGCGATCCCCGCATGATCGAGGAACTCTTCGGCAGGAGGGTGGACATGATCATCGACGGAGGCATCATCGCGGCCAGACCATCCAGCGTCATCAGCATCCTCGATGAAGGCACGGAGATTTTAAGAGAAGGAAAAGGCGACGTATCGGCCTTTCTATAGCACAAGCGGCGATTCCCGGAAACGCAGACAGATGCGCTGACGAAGCGGACGACCGCAAAAAATAACCTTTCAGGAAAAAGGACATGTATGGGTAAAAAAATGCTGATCAACGCCGTCCACACCGAGCAAAAGCGCATGGCGATCGTGGAGGACGGCAAACTGGTGGAATTCAACATCCAGATGGCGGTGCGGGAACCGATTACCGGGAATATCTACAAAGGAATCGTCATGAAGGTGGAAAGAGGCCTTCAGGCGGCCTTTGTCAATTACGGCGGCAAAAAGGACGGTTTTCTGCCGCTCCGGGACGTAAGCTCCAACAACTTCTCCGAATCAAATGGTGGCCATCGCGAGGGGGCCAGACAGACCCTCAAGCCCGGACAGGAGATCCTGGTTCAGATACTCCGCGAGGTAAGCGAACGCAAAGGGGCCCTTCTGACATCCTATATCTCGCTCCCCGGACGTTATCTGGTGATGCTTCCCAACAAGGAGAGCAGCGGCATCTCCCGGAAGATCGAAGACGAGGAGGATCGCAAACGCCTCAAGGAACTGGTCGAACAGATCAAAACCGAAGACGGAGTCGGGTTTATTGTCCGGACCGCCGGGATGAACCGGACAAAGCAGGAGCTGACCCGGGATTATCAGCACCTTTTCAGACTCTGGACCGAAATTAAAAAGAAAGCCGCCGAAATGGCTGCCCCGGCGCTGATATATCAGGAAAGCGCGTTCGGGGTGCGCTCGCTTCGCGACTATTTCACAACCGACATCGATGAAATTCTTGTCGATGACGCGGAGACGTTCCGCCAGATGAAGGCCTACTGCAAGGCGGTTGCCCCCCGAAATTTGAAGATCATCAAACTGGACAAGGAAAAAACGCCCCTTTTCGACAAACACCAACTGGAGGAGCAGATCCGTGTGATCTACCAGGAAAGGTCCGACCTGAAGTCCGGCGGCTACCTGATCATCAACGCCACGGAGGCGATGATAACCATTGATGTCAACTCGGGGCGCGGCTCCCACAAACGAAACGTCGAGGAAACCGCCTTTCAGACAAACATGGAAGCGGCGGAGGAGATAGCCCGCCAGCTTCGCCTGCGCGATCTGGGAGGATTGATTGCCATTGATTTCATCGACATGATGGATCAGAAACACAACGCCGAGGTGGAAAAGGCGTTCAAGAAGGCCCTGACGATGGATCGTGCCCGCATTCAGCTTGCCCATATCTCCAAATTCGGCATACTCGAACTTTCCCGGCAGAAAAAACAGTCCACCATTCAGGAGATCAGCTATACGGCATGCCCCTACTGCCATGGCCGGGGGGTGCGGCCATCCCTTGAATACATCGCCCTCAACGCCTACCGGAAGGTGGAAACACAGGCCGTCAAGGGGCTCGCCGCCGAGCTTAAGGTCACCGTACCCCCTGAAATAGCCGACTATCTGCAGAACCAGAAACGGGCGGAGATCAGCCGTCTGGAAACCGATTACGACATGGACATCACTATCTACGGGAACCATGAAAGCGCCTGGGAAGATTGCAGGATCGAAACGGTTAAAAGGGAGCTGCCTGTGGGTCAGGATGCCTCGCAACCACGCAAAACCGACTCAGGGCAAAATGAACAGAGGGAAGAAGAAGATTTTTCCGACACAGAGTTCAACGAAAGTGAAGAACCTGAAGCAATCGAGGCGGTTAAATCTGTAGAAAAGCCGCAGGACAATCTTCCATCAGCCGACGGAAACATCGGAACCGGAGAGCCCGTGCCCCCCGCCAGGACACCGCTTCCACCTGAAGTCAAGAAAAAAGCCCACCGCCGACCACGCCGCCGTCGCAAAACGCCGGCGGAAGGCGGCACAGCATCGCCGGTCGCCACGCCAGGCGCTCTTCCTTCCGAAGAAAAGCCCGCCGAAATAAAATCGCAGCCGCCCGCTCATGAACATCCCGCAGCGAAAAACAGACCTGCCGGAGTGCGTACCGCAAAAACGCCTCCTCCGCCTAAAAACAGGCCAAGCGAGAAAAAGGTGAAAGTACTGCCGGATGATCCTCTTCACAAACTGCGAAAAATTTTCGAAGAGTTCGACGACAACTACTGAATTTTTATATGAAAATAGAATTCACCCGTTCAACATCAACCTTTTGCGCAGCCATGTTTTCGCAGGGGCACGGCATGCCGTGCCCCTGCCCAGCGCCACCGTATCTACGAATTTTATGAACATGAAGCTACGCTTTTATCATTCGTTGCGCCCGGCTTATCAGGCAATGCATTGCCCCGTTTCGGGGCGTTAGGATCAGCCGCGGGCGGCGATCACCTCCGCCACTTTCTTGTCCAGATTCGACAGATCGGTGATGTTCTCCAGCACTACCCCTTCCTTCATGAAGATCAGCGACGGTGTGGCTGTGTATGAAAGACGGCAGGCAATCCGGTCCGATTTGTAAACATCGATCCGCCGCAATTGCACCTTGTCCCTGTATTCCCGCTGGATCTGCTCCACGCGGGAGAGATATTCCCGGTCGACTCCATCCACCGCGTTGTAAACAAAGGCCATCACCAGTCCCTTTGCCTCAAAAATCTCCTTCTGGACGTACTCTATCTCCTCAACGTACTTCTCCGCGATAAACCCGGCGATCGCCCCGTCGCCGACGGCGGTCGCAACCTGGCGGAGTGTTTTTTCCCGGCAGTCGCCGACCGCGTAAACCCCTTCCTGGTTCGTCTCCATATCTTCGTTGGTCTTGATGTAACCACGGTTGGTCATATCGAGAAAACCTTCAAAAATCTTTGTATTGGGAACATAGCCGATAAAGAGGAAGCATCCATCCACATCGACGGGAACCATCTCCCCGGTTTTGACGTTTTTCAGGACAACCCTCTTGAGCATCTCGTCCCCTTCAAAGGAATCGACAACGGTGTTCCACATGAAGGTCATCCTGTGGTTGGCCATCGCCTTTTCCTGCGCCACCTTGTTGGCATCCATGATCCCCTCGTCGTGGATCACCGAAACGATCACCTCCCGGGCAAACTTGGAAAGAAACATCCCCTCCTCGATCGCCGCATCGCCGGAACCGATAATCATGACCCGTTTGTCGGTATTCCGGGCCGCATCGCAGGTGGCGCAAAAGGAAATTCCCTTGTCGTTCAGAAACTTTTCCTCGTTCTTTCCTCCGGTCAGTCGGGGCTTGTTTCCGGTGGAGACGACGACCGCCTTTGCGTGGTAATCGCATCTGAACGTGGAGACGACTTTGGCATTGCATTCAATCGACACGCTCCGCACGTCGGTGAGCTTTACATCGACCCCGAAACGCCGGAACTGCTTATCGAACAGTTTCATCAGGGCAATCCCGTCAATCGGGTCGGGAAAACCGGGATAGTTTTCTATCTCGCTTGTGTACGTGGCCATGCCGCCGATCAGCGATTTCTCGATAAGCAGCGTCTTGAGACGGGCCCGCCCCGCATACAGAGCGGCCGTCATCCCCGCCGGGCCGCCCCCGATCACCACCACATCGTAATATTCAATTTTCTTTTCCATAATCATATCTCCCCCGCCTTCTTTTTGCCGTACCAGTCGGCCAGAACATAAAGGATAAACAGCATCCCGAATTGAACCGCAATCGCCGGCAGCCAGCCCCCGAACAACTGCGGCAGATAGATTGCCCCCTCCTGATAGAGAATCCCCGAAGCCTTCATCGGCGGGAGCATCGCCATCCCGGCGACGGAGCCGATGATGAAAAAGACGACGGCGATCCACTGCTGTACAAATCCCTCGCCCATTCTCATGAATGTTCCGGAGGCGCATCCGCCGGCAACCACCGCGCCGATGCCGAATATAAAACCTCCCAGAGCGGTGTGAACGCCGACATCCCTTATATTGCCCGGAATGGTTGAAAGATCGTCAAGATTCTCGGCGTTGAGATCCGCCGGCAGAAGGCCGATGCTCTTCATCTGAATGGCCAGATACGCAATCGACGCCAGCGCCATCGCCATAATCAACGCTTTGGTAAGGGCCGTGCTCCCGGTAAGGACGGGATCCCGCATCGCCGCGGTGAAACAGAAACGGGAACGCTGAAGCACATAGCCAAAAGAGAGACCAACGGCCCAGATGACGGCGCCTCTTGGGTTTTGGCTCTGGATATAAAACCCCAGCAAAACAACCCCAACTATCAAAGCTGCCCCCAAAGAAAGTTGTATTCTGCGCTTTTTTGCCCGCTGCTCCGGCGTCTCGCGGGGCGCCCTCGCGGAGCGGCGTATGGAACTGGTTGCATTTTCACTCATGGCTTTCTCCTACATGAAATATTTGGTCAGCAGTTTGCTTCCCACAGCCGCGCCGAGAAAGATGAAAATCCCGAACACCCACCCGTGCAGAGAAAAGGCGGGCAGAGCCGAAAAAAAGGAGCCGATGTTGCACCCGAGCGCAAACCGTGCCCCCACCCCCATCAGCAGACCGCCGATGACTGCGGCGGCGATGTTCTTGCCGCTTTTTATCTTCTTGATCTTGAACTGGGCGGCAAGCAGCGTTGACAAAAGCGCCCCCAGCACGATCCCCAGATTGGTAAGAGATGTGCTGTTCTTCCAGAAGTTATATTTGGCCAGCGTCCCGTGATAAATCTCCCAGGAGTCGGCGTTTATCCCGATCAGCTCCAGAAACTTCCCCCCCCAGATGGCAAGGGGCCCGGTTACTCCCCAGGCCTGGTCGGTCACCAAAACCAGAAGCATCGCCAGGAAGGCAAGAAGCACAGCCCCCATCGGATAGCTCCATTCCTTTTTCAGAAACTGCTCGTGAAAAGGATATTTTTTCGTCTCCGGCATCGTTTGCCTCCTCTATTTGGCCTTCTCAATAATGATGTCCCATTCGCCTTCGCCCACCTCTTCAATTTCGACGTTATGCCCCGCAGAACGGGCCCAGTCGGGGAGGTTTTTCATGGCGCAACTGTGATCGATATTGACAATCAGTACATCTCCCACCGCCATTTCATCCATTGCCTTCTGCGCCTTCACCAGCGGGATCGGGCACGCCTCTCCCAAACAATCAAGGGTTCTCTCAGCCATTTTTCATCCTCCTTCTCGTTTCATGTATCCGTCCAGGACGGTCGCAGACAATAGAGCAATGACCGTGCCGAAACCCGTATTCAGACGGAATCGGCCGTGGCCGGGCGATCAGCGGATGCAATTCACTAATTAAAACGATTTGTTACAGAAAAAACGCAAAAAGACGGATAAGGTGGTATTTTTACTCCGGGTTAACTGTGACTGCCCGGATTCGGGCAGCTATGCCCGCTTTCGGATGCCCGAATCCGGGCAGCATGGGGGAATACCCCCGAAAACGGTTTTTTCGGGCAAAAGTTTGTCTTGCGGCAATCAGGCAAGCCGTCATGCCGGACCAGATCCGGCATCCAGCTAAATTCATTCTGGATACCGGCGTTCGCCGGTATGACGACCTTGATATGTATTGTTGCCGGAGTAATAAAAGCCTTCTATTTGTTATGACGAGCTATTTCATCCCATAACGGAAAAGTCGCCTCTCCAGGGACTGGCGGGTGATGCCGAGCAGTCCCGCGGCGGCGGAACAGTTCCCGCCGGTTTTCCCCAGCGCAATCCGGATCGTCTCCCGCTCCAGATTTTCGAGGTTCAAGGGCTGCATCTCACCCCGTGATGGAGGGAGTGTCTGTTCCTTCTCCGGGGCGCCCGCATTGAGCCATGCGCAAAGTTCCTTTTCCATGGGGTCGCGCCCCAGAATGAATATCCGCTCGATCAGGTTTTTCAGCTCCCGCACATTGCCGGGAAACGCATAACCTTTAAATCGGGCAATAAGATCCGGGGAGAGTGCCTGCCCCTTTCTCCCCGAATTTTTTGAATATTTTGAATAAAAGAACTCGGCGAGCAAACCGATATCCTCCGGCCTTTCCCGAAGCGGCGGGATGTACGTCTCCACCACCGCCAGCCTGTAATACAAATCCCCCCTGAATCTGCCTGCCTTCACTTCGTCAAGCAGATTCTTGTTCGTTGCGCAAAGCACGCGGGCGCTCACCTGCGTCTCCATGTCGGAACCCACCGGCCGCACACGGCCGTCCTCGATGACGCGCAGCAGCTTCGCCTGCAGATCAAGGGGGATTTCTCCCACCTCATCGAGAAAAAGGGCGCCCCCGCTTGCCGTTTTAAAAAGACCGTTGCGGGAGGCATGGGCATCGGTAAAGGCCCCTTTGGCATGGCCAAAGAATTCGCTTTCGAACATCTCCCGGGGAACCGCGGCGCAGTTCACCGCCACAAAACGGCCCGAGGAACGGGCGCTGAGGGCGTGAATGCGCCGGGCTACAAGTTCCTTGCCGGTTCCGCTTTCCCCCTGAATGAGCACCGGGGCATCCGGGTGGGCGGCGGCAGTCGCGATGGCATCCCGGACACTCTGGATGGCCCGGGAATCCCCGATCAGCTCTTCGTTTCCGATCAGCTCCCGGTTCAGCTCCTCGCAAAGCCTTGCATAGCGGCGGGTGGAATCGCGGGCATCAAGATAACGGCGGATCCTTTCGATAGCCGCCTTCAGATCAAAACTGCTGAACGGCTTGCGCAGGTAGTCAAAGGCGCCTATGCGAAAGGCCTCTATGACGCTTTCCATATCGCCGTGACCACTCATGACGATGCTTTCCACTTCCGGTCTCTCATCCTTCAGGCGGCGCAGAAATGTCAGGCCGCTGTATTCGGGGAGTTTGATGTCGATCAGGGCAATATCGATTGATTTGGACTGCAGCGCCGCAAAGGCGGCGGACGGTCGTCCGGCGGCATGGACCTGAAATCCCATGTTTTCCAGGAATTCCCGCACCTCCTGGACTATCCTTTCCTCATCATCCAGGACGAGTACGCTAAGCTTTTCCATCTTCCCCTTCAGTCACAGAAAATGCCGGCGTAACAACCCGGACAGATGTGCCATGATCTTTCCGCTCCATGGTGATGATCCCCCCCATTTCCCGGATGATGCCGTAGGAAATCGAAAGTCCGAGCCCTGTTCCTTTGCCGTAGTCCTTGGTGGTAAAAAAAGGGTCAAAGACCTTCATCTCCATTCCCTCCGGAATACCGACACCGTTATCTTCAATCGTCAAGACAATTTTCCCGTCCTTGTGCGCCGTCGTTATCCATATTTTTCCTGGCGCCGAGTCGCTGATATCGGAGTGCGCATCCCGCACCAGTCTATCCTCCACGGCGTCCCGCGCATTGGCAAGCAGATTCAGGATAACCTGCTCGTACTGGAAGGGATTTCCCAGCATATCCCGCAGGGGATTCGTCAAATCCAGAAACGTGTCGATGCCGTGGGTGGCAAGCTGGACGCCGATCATGCCCAGCGCATTTTCCACGCAACGGTTGACCGAGAAGGCGACAGGGCTTTCGCTCTGGGAACCCCTGGCAAAAAGCCGCATATGATCGATGACCCGTCTGATCCTCTCTATGTCGGATTCGATGGATTGTATCTTCTGATGCAGATACGGTCCATCCATCTTCCCTGAATCGAAGCGGTTGCGTATATTTTCGACCGAAAACGAAACGGCATGGAGCGGCTGGGTTATTTCGTGGGCCATTCCGGTCGCCAGCTCTCCCAGGGCGGCAAGCCGCGATTGCTGTGCGGCGATGCGCTCACCCTCCTCCCGCTTGAAAATCTCCTCTTCAACCCTGCGCTCCAGCGTTTCGTTGAGCCTTCTCAGCTCATTTTCCGCGCGGCGCTTATCTGTAATATCACGGCATATTCTTATGATGGTGGCGATATTGCGGGAATCATCCCGAACCGGCACCGCCACATGCTCCCAGCACTCCTGAATCCCCTCATCCTTGAGATAGCAGGCATTCACAACCTGGATTTTCCTCGTTGAAAATGCCGCCTGCACCAGTTCTCTTTCATTCTCAAAAAAACCGGTCCCCACGTTTTTTAAATTCATCCCGATTAGTTCCGGCACCCACTGTTTGGCCCGATGGTTGGCCCAGAGAACCCGGTAATCGGCATCAACATAATAGACCATGGCGGGGATGCCCTCCACGATCGCCTGGAGCAGGGCGCCCCTTTCGCGCAGGACAAGAATGCTTTTGTTGACCTCCTCCGCGATTATCCTGAAATCTGTCAGCATTTTGTCGCTGCCTTCTACCGGCGCCGCCTCCTCGCCCAGAATATTTCGCGAGATTGTCAGCGTATTGTCGCAAACAGCGCGAAGCGGTCTTACCAGATAAAAGAAGGACACAAGGATCGAAAACATGACGGACAGCGCCAGGACAATCCCCAGGAAAATCAGGAGCAGGGTTATTCCCCCGCCATCATCCCCGGTGAAAAACGACGGCAAAGGGTTCGAACCGCTGCCGACCGCCCGGACGAGCAGGGCGGCTGATGCGCCGAAGATCGTCAGGTTAAAAAATACGACTGCCGCAATGGTGTTCCGAAAAACCGTCTTATGGGGACGCAAAATTTTCATCGAGACAGCTCCGGGGGTATTTAAAAAAGTTACGCCTTTCCTTATGTTTAAAGGATGCTTTCTTGTCAAGACAAAAATCCGGCATAACTCCCCTTACCGCTTTGACCCCAGGCATGCCCGAACCGTTATAAAGCAGAATATCCAGCGGCATTTATGAACAAATGAAACCTGTAAATCATTGTTTTCGTAAATTTCCATTGAAAACCATGCATGATTACGTTATGGAAAGCCCGTGCAGCGCATGACATCTTATTGGGGAAGATTACGATGAAAACTCTCGCCAGTTGCAGCGTCAACAATGAAAAAATAGCCCTTTTCACCGGGGGAAACGCCCCCTCGTCTCAAAGGCATACACTCGTTTTTATTCACGGTTCCGGGGGAAGTCACGAGAATTGGGAATCGCAGATTCACTCTCTTCAGAACAGTTTTACGATTGTCGCCCTTGATCTACCCGGACACGGACAATCCGAAGGCGTGGGACACACCGATGTCTTTGCATACGTCGATACCATCGACGCGTTTCTGGATGAAGTCGGCATCACGAAGCCGGTCCTGATCGGTCATTCACTCGGGGCGGCGATCTCGCTGATGTTTGCAATCAGGCACGGAGAAAAAGCATCCGCCATTGTCCCTGTCGGCGGGGGAGTTACAATGCCCGTAAACCAGCTCATCATCGATGGCCTGAAAAGCGCTCCGGAGGAGACAATCGCCACCATCGCCAAATTTTCCTTCACCCGGGAGAACAGGGACAAATTTTCCGGGCGACTCGCGGAAGCAATCGCCAAAACGGATACGGAAATAACCCAGGGCGACTTTATCGCCTGCAACCGGCTGGACATCGCCGCGGAGATCGGTCGTATCGGCATCCCCACATGCATCGTTTGCGGGGCAGAGGATAAGATGACCCCTCCGGCCATGTCAGAATTCCTCAATAGCAACATTCGCGGATCCCAGCTTGCGCTGATCCCGAAGGCGGGACATTTCGTGATGATGGAACAACCGGAAGCCTTCAATGCCGTTATAACCCGGTTCGTCCAGTCCCTGCCGACGCCTGCATAGACACACTGAGGAACAAACGCCGCCCGAACAGATGCTTTACACAAGGAGCTTTCCATGTTCATTTTAGGAAATTTTATCGCGGCTGTCGCCCATGTTATCGACATCCTCCTTACCATCTACATGTGGATCGTCATTGTCAGCGCGGCCCTTTCATGGGTAAACCCGGACCCCTACAACCCGATTGTGCGCCTCCTTCGCCAGCTTACAGAACCTGTCATGGCGCCGATCCGACGCAGGATACCCCTCCGGGGGGCGGGAATGGACTTCTCCCCGATCATTGTGCTTTTGGCGATCATCTTCCTGCAAAGTTTCCTGGTGTCGAGCATGATCCAGCTTGCCGGTCATCTTCGCTGATTCGGCCCCGGCCATGATCTCCTTCCATCAGACAGACAAGAATGTAACCTTCACCGTCAAGGTTGTTCCCCGCGCCTCCCGCTCGGAGATTGTCGGCATACAGGATGATGCCGTTAAACTGCGGATAGCTTCCCCCCCGGTCGATGGAAAAGCCAACGAAGAATGCGTGCGCGTCATCGCAGATTTTTTGGGCCTGAAAAAACGGCAGGTGTCGATTTTGAGCGGTCACGCCTCACGAACAAAAACCATCTCCCTTACCGAAACAACCCTCCAGGCGACAGTCGGCCGATTGAACGCGCTGCCGTCCCTGGAAGCCAGGCAGCCTGAACTGCCCGGGCTCTAACTTTCTTTGAGAATGACCATGTCCCCCAAAACATCTACGGAAAATTCCCGGGTCGTTCACGCAGCCGGCGTTGTGGGCGTGGCAACCCTTCTGTCCAGGATTTTTGGATTCCTTCGGGATATGATTGTCGCCGGCCTTTTCGGGGCCGGGCTTGCCACCGATGCCTTTTTTGTCGCCTTCCGGATACCCAACCTGTTGAGAAGACTCCTCGCCGAAGGATCGCTCACGGTATCCTTCGTGCCGGTTTTTACCGACTATCTAAAAAACAGAAGCCGCGAAGACGCCCTGAAACTTGCAAACATAACCTTCACGGCCCTCTCGATTCTGCTGGTTTTCGTTTCCCTCATCGGCGTCATCCTCTCGCCGCTGATTGTTGCGGCCATAGCCCCCGGCTTTGTCAAATCACCGGTTCGCTTCGATTTGACCGTCTATCTGACCCGGCTGATGTTTCCCTATATCTTCTTTCTGTCGCTGGTCGCACTTTGCATGGGCATCCTGAATTCCCTTCGCCATTTTGCCGCGCCGGCGCTGGCCCCGGTTCTTTTGAATGTATCGATTATCGTGGCTGCCCTCTTTCTCCGCCGTTTTTTTGATCCCCCGATCGTGGCGCTCGCAGCGGGCGTGGTCATTGGCGGCATCCTGCAGCTCGCCTTGCAGATTCCCTTTCTGCTGCGCCACGGCGTCAGCCTGAAACCCGATTTTCACTTCCGCTATCCGGGGCTCAAAAGGGTAGGAACCCTGATGCTTCCCGCTGTCTTCGGCGCGGCAATCTACCAGATAAACATCTTCATCGGAACGATCCTGGCGTCGCTGCTGCCGACGGGAAGCGTCTCGTTCCTCTACTATGCCGACAGAATCGTCGAGCTTCCGCTCGGCGTATTCGCAATCGCCGTGGGAACGGCAACGCTGCCCAGCTTTTCAGAACAGGCCGCGGGGGGGCGGTTTGACCAACTGAAGAAAACGCTCTCCTTTTCGCTGCGTCTGCTTCTTTTTATTACCATTCCGGCAACCTTCGCCCTGATCGCGCTGCGCGTCCCCATTATCTCGGCACTCTTCCAGAGGGGTGAATTCAGCGTTGATTCCACCATCGAAACGGCGCGGGCGCTCTTTTGTTACAGCGTCGGCCTTCCCGCTTTTTCTCTCATCCGCATTATTGTCGCTGCCCATTACTCCCTTCAGGACACAAAATCACCGATGAAGGCCGCGATTGTCGCCCTGATTGTCAACGCCCTCTTGAGCCTCGCCCTGATGTTTCCCCTCCGGCATGCGGGCCTTGCCCTTGCCACCTCCATCGCCTCCACGGTCAATGTTGCCATGCTCTGGTTCATCCTGCGAAAGCGGCTTGGCGAATTTCTCGATCATGACTTTTACAGTTCCGTCACCCGTACGGTTCTTTCTTCTTTCGTTATGCTGGCAGCAATATTCTCCCTCGGAATTTTCTATCCCTGGGATATTTCGTCTCCTTTTGGCGAAAGACTTATTTACCTTTCCTTGAGCGTTGCGATCGGCGCCGCTTCCTTTTTCATCGCCGCCTTTTTCTTCCGCAGCCAGGAAATGGCCTCCGCGATCACGCTTATCCGACGGCGTTTTACCGGCCAATAAATCATG
>DYTH01000050.1:0-2025 GCA_020726025.1 Syntrophus aciditrophicus
GACCCTCCCCCGTGAAGGGGGAGGGAATTTCAGACTTTTGACGAGAGCATCAATGTCGTTCCCGCACATCAACCTCCGGAAAAGGCGCTGAAAAAAATAATAGACAGACAGAGTCAATTGTACTAATAAAACGGTCCAATTCAGTGATTGAAAGGTGCGAAAGAGGAGACTATGCGATTCGACATCGCCCGCAGCGGGAGCGGGCTCGTTTATGAAATCCGCAATATAGTAAATGTAGCCAACCGCCTGAAGCAGTCGGGCGTTGAAGTTGTCTGGGAAAACATCGGCGATCCGATACAGAAGGGGGAGAAGATCCCCGACTGGATGAAGGATGTGCTGGCTGACCTGCTGCGGGATGATGCCACCTATGGATACTCCCCCACGAAAGGAATAGACGAAACGCGTGAGTTTCTGGCCAACATGGTGAACCGGCGCGGCAAGACGCAGATCACGCCGGACAACATTCTCTTCTTCAACGGTCTGGGCGATGCGATTGCCCGCGCCTATGGAGCGATCCGCGTCGATGCGCGAATTATCATGCCGGAGCCGACCTACTCCACCCACCTTCTGGCCGAGGTGCTCCACGCCTCTTTTCCACCGAACACCTACCGGATGAACCCGTACTGCGACTGGTCTCCCGATTTGAACGAACTGGAACGGAAGGTGAAAAGCCATCGGTCGATCGTCGGCATTCTCGTCATCAATCCCGATAACCCGACCGGATACGTTTATCCGGAGGACGCGCTCCGCCGGATCGTGGAAATCGCCCGCACCTACGACCTCTTTCTGATCTTCGACGAAACCTACCAGAACATCGTTTACAACGGCAAGAAAACGGTCCCGCTGTCGGACATCATCGGCGATGTCCCCGGGATTTCGATGAAAGGCATTTCCAAGGAGTTCCCCTGGCCCGGCTCCCGCTGCGGCTGGATGGAGTTTTACAACGCCGACAAGGATGAGACCTTTGCCCGTTACTGCGATGCGATACTGACGCAGAAAATGTCGGAGGTCTGTTCAACCACGCTCCCGCAACTGGCCATTCCCCGGGTGATGAACCATCCCGAATTTCAGCCCTACCTGAAGGAGAGGCTGAACCACTACGAAAAACTGTCCAACATTGCCTACGGGATACTGAAAGATCTGCCCTATATCATGGTAAACCGGACCTGCGGGGCCTTCTACATGACGGTCGTCTTCAACGAGGCGGTGCTCAACAACAAACAGACTCTCCCCATCAAACAGGAAGACGTCAGAACCTTTATAGAAGGGCTCACCGCTGAACCGATCGAGCAGGACAAGCGCTTTGTCTATTACCTGCTTGGGGCAACCGGCATCTGCGTCATTCCGCTGACCTCATTTTTCACCGATCTGCCGGGATTCAGAATGACGCTCCTGGACCGCGACGAAGACAAGTTCGAACATGTCGTCCGGACGATCGCGGAAAAGATTGTTGAATACGTGGAATCGGCCCGCTGAATATCCAGCGGACCGAAGTGAATTTCACAGGGTAAGCGTAGAAGTTCATTCCCCGCATTTCTTGCAGGGGATAACCAAAACGGGAACGGGGGACTGCCGGATGATCTTCTCGGCGATGCTTCCCAGAAGGGCGTGCTTTATACCCGTTCGGCTGTGCGTGCCTACCACAATGATATCTATCCCTTTTTCCTTGGCAAACGCGATCACTTCCTCATCCTCCCGCCCGGAACGGGTGATCACGGAAACGTTGGATTTGTCCTTTATTTTGCTCAGATACAAATCCTCAAAGTTCTTGTCTATTGCCTTCCGGGAGTTTGCCTCCACCTTTTCCCATTCCTCGGAGCTTAAATAACCTTCGATGTAGTGCGGATAATTGTTCGGATACGGCATGACATGCATAATATACAAATCACTTCCATCTCTCCTGGATATTCCGAACGCATAGCTGAAGGCAAGGTCTGAATTTTCGGAAAAATCCGTACAAAAAAGCACCTTCTTGTACTTTGGATACTCTACCATTTTCTGTTCCTCCTTTCTTCGGGCTTTCTT
>DYTH01000050.1:2125-13970 GCA_020726025.1 Syntrophus aciditrophicus
CGTTAAAGTAGTGCAGTCGCTGCTTATAGTCAATAGAAATTGTTCTTTATCAACCGCAGGACATCAACCGTAACGAAAGAAAGAAAAACGCTGACTCTTCCTGCGATAAATTATTCTTGACAATTCGAGTGGTTTATAATTTACTCCGGCACTTTATTGGGTAGCCTGTCAGAGAAAAGACGGGTTGCTTAACGTGAAAAAGGTGCGTTTTTGAAGATTAATATCCATACAATCCCCGAAGAGGGGCTGAAACTTACCATTGACAGAGACGGTGAATGGTTCCGTAAACTTCGTCCGGAGGAGGATGGCTTCCTTCTGCATCGTCTCGATCTTGACTGCGTGGTGCGGAAGATCGCGGCAAATGTCTATATCGAGGGGACGATTGAAGCAAAAGCGGAAATACCGTGCAGCCGCTGTCTTGAAATGACAACTCTGCTCATTAAGTCGCCGTTCAGCACTGTTTTTTCACCGGCGCCCGTGGAAATGGCGGATGAGACAGAGTTGAGCGCCGCTGATCTCGATTTCGAATACTACGAAGGGGAAACCATCGACCTTGACGAGGTTGTGTTTGAGCAGATCATGCTCCAGATACCCATGAAGCCGCTCTGTTTTGAAACCTGCCTGGGATTGTGTCCCCATTGCGGCGCCAATCTCAACCATACGACCTGCAATTGCCGGACTGAAGAGACAGATCAGCGATTCGTTTTATTGAAACAGTTAAAAATACAACATTAAAGAGGAGTTAGAAAATGGCAAATCCAGTTAAAAGGCATTCCAAATCCAGAAGAGACATGCGAAGGGCCCACGATTTTTTGAAGCCCGCCTCCGTGTCGATATGCCCGCAGTGTCATGAACCCAAACTGCCGCACCATGTCTGCAAGAACTGTGGAACGTACAAAGGCCGGGAGGTCATTTCCATAGAAAAGGTCTCCTGAAACATCTGAACGGGTCACGCATTATGGGCACATTCGCGCTCGTTTTTCCGGGCCAGGGTTCCCAGTACCCGGGAATGGGTGAGGAACTTCACCGGAACTATAGGCAGGTCCGGGAACTGTTTGAAGAGGCGTCCGCTGTTTTTGAAAAGGACATGGCGGAACTTTGCTTTCAGGGCCCGCAGGAGCTGCTCGACTTGACGGTTAACACCCAGACATCCATACTGACGGTGGAAATTGCCGCCTGGCGGGCCTTTTCCGAACGTGTCAAGGAGAGACCTTCCATCATGGCCGGCCACAGCCTGGGAGAATACGCCGCCCTGCACGCGGCCGGAGCGGTGGGGCTCAAGGACTGTCTCAAGCTTGTCCGAAAAAGGGCGCAGCTTCACCAGGATGCCGTCCCTGTCGGAGAGGGGGCGATGGCCGCCGTCATGGGCATGGAACGCCAGGACGTGGAATATTTGTGCCGCCGCGCCACCGAAGGCGTCAACTGCATGGTGGAGTTCTCCATCGAGAATTCCCCCGGACAGATCGTCGTTTCCGGCCATACCGCGGCGGTTGAGGCGGTGGTCGCTGCTGCCGGAAAGAAAGAAGGCGCTCGCGCCGTAATTCTCCCGATCAGTGTTCCTTGTCACTGCAGCCTGCTTCGGGGTGCGGCAGAAAGCTTTGCCGGGAATCTGGCAGCGATCGAATTCCAGGATCCCGTCCCCCCGGTCATTCCCAACTGCGATCCGTCGATTTTTCATGCAGCCGACATGACAAAGGAGCTTTTGACCCGCCAGATCATGACTCCCGTTCTGTGGCGTGATACAGTTTCCCGAATGGCCGCAATGGGCGTTGATACAATCGTCGAACTGGGGCCCAAAAGGGTTCTGTCCGGGCTGATCCGACGGATCGACCGGCGTTTTCGCCTGCTTAATGTGGAAGACATGGCATCTCTTGAAGAAACCGCAAACGCCCTCAACAGCAATTGAACAACGGCAAATAATCCCGTAAGGGCCAACTTGATTGGGAGGAATTTTTTTATGACGCTCGAAGAGAAAATTATCGATCTGATTGCTGAGCAGTTGAATGTGCCCCGGGAAGAGTGTGTTCCCGAGGCCTCCTTTATTGACGATCTGGGGGCGGATTCCCTGGACCTGGTCGAACTCATTATGGAAATGGAAGAAACCTTCGACATCCACATAGCGGACAATGAACTCGAGAAGATTCGCTCCATCAAGGATGTTCTCGAATTTCTCCACGGCAAAAATGTGGTCTGGAACGGCTGATTCCCGGTAACTGCCGGGGCTTAATCGTTTTTCATTGTTTTACAGTACTCTGAAAATCAGAAAAAAAGGAACCTTTTTGAAAAGAAGAATTGTCATAACCGGGATGGGCGCCGTGACGCCGCTGGGCAATAACCTTGCTGACACATGGGAAGGGATTTGCGAAGGGAAATCTGGCATTGACCGGATAACGGCATTTGACACCCGGCATGTGGCAACAAAGATTGCCGGAGAGCTGAAAGGCTTTGATCCCCTTGAGTACTTAAACAGAAAGGAAGTCAGGCGGCTTGACGGATTTATCATCTACGCGATAGCCGCCGCCCGGATGGCGATGGAAGATTCGGGACTGGCCATCCATGACGGAAATGCCGAACGTACCGGGGTGGTTATCGGCTCGGCCATCGGGGGACTGGCAACGATCGAAAAGGCAAAAGAAGAAATGATGGAAGGCCCGCATCACAGGCTGTCCCCCTTCACCATTCCCGCGGTTCTGGCCAATCTTGCCGCCGGTCATGTTTCGATTCGATTCGGCGCAAAAGGGCCGATAAACTGCCCGGTTGCCGCCTGTTCATCAGGCGCCTCCGCAATCGGCGACGCGGCCAGGCTCATTGCGGATGGATACGCCGACGCGATGATCGCCGGAGGAACGGAGGCGGCTGTAACCGAGCTTTGCATAGCCGGCTTCAACGCGATGCAGGCAATCTCCACGCGCAACGATGAGCCGCAGAGGGCAAGCCGGCCATTTGACGCTGGCAGGGATGGCTTTGTGGTAAGCGAAGGCTCGGGGATTGTCGTTCTGGAAGAGCTTGAAAGCGCCCGAAAGAGAGGGGCGCGTATTCTCGGCGAGATTATTGGGTACGGGCTGACAAGCGACGCCTATCACATGGCCGCCCCGCCCCCGGGCCATGAAGGGGCCGCCCGGTGCATGAAGGCCGCCCTTGCCGATGCCGGGATCGACGCCGCAGAAATCGACTACATCAATGCCCATGGAACATCGACGAACCTGAACGATGCCTATGAAACCGAGGCAATAAAAACAGTCTTCGGCAAACACGCCGGAAGGATTCCGGTAAGCTCGACAAAATCGATGACCGGCCATCTTCTTGGCGCAACCGGCGCCATAGAGGCAATATTCAGCCTGAAGGCAATCAACGGGGGCATCATTCCACCGACGATCAATCTGGAAAACCCTGATCCTGCCTGCGATCTGGACTATGTCCCCGGCAAGGCGAGAAAGATGGCCATCAAGACGGCCATGTCCAATACATTCGGATTCGGTGGGGTCAATGCCGTCCTTGTCTTAAAGAAATTCGAGGAATAGCCGTGACAGAGAAAGCGAAGCTTCATGTTCATAAAGCGAAGCTTAATGTTCATAAAAAAATCATTATTGGTTCCGACCATGCGGGGTTTTCACTGAAGGAGGCGCTCAAACCTTTTCTGGAGGGCATCGGTTTTTCCGTTACGGATGTCGGAACCGGCAGTGAGGCGGCGGTCGATTATCCCGATTTCGGCAAACAGGTTGCTGGAGCTGTTTCATCGGGCCTTTTTGACCGGGGGATCATGATCTGCGGCTCCGGAATCGGCATGTCGATTGTCGCCAACCGCTTTCCGAAAGTTCGGGGGGCGCTGTCCCTTGACGAGGAAACGGCTCGCCTCAGCCGTCTGCACAACGACTCCAACGTTCTTGTTCTTGCAGGAAGAAAAACAGAGCCGGAAACAGCCGTCGCCATCTTAAAGACGTGGCTGGAAACGCCGTTCGAGGGCGGACGGCATCAGACGCGCCTGGACAAGATTACCAATATCGAAAAGGAAGAGACCGCCAGGCGCTGATCAAAAGCAGTGGCGGCATTTACTACAGCAGGAGGAGAAAATATTCATGTCCTATTTGATGCAGGCCGATCCCGAAGTTGCTGACGCTATCTGCCATGAGACGAGGCGCCAGTCCGGGAAACTGGAGATGATTGCCTCGGAAAATTTTGTCAGCGAGGCGGTGCTTGAGGCCCAGGGAAGCGTTATGACCAACAAGTATGCCGAGGGCTATCCGGGACGCCGGTATTACGGCGGCTGCGAGTTTGTCGATATTGTTGAGAGGCTTGCGATAGACCGCAGCAAGCAACTCTTTGGCGCTGAACATGCGAATGTTCAGCCGCACGCAGGCGTTCAGGCGAACATGGCCGTTTACGCCACTGTCCTGAAGCCCGGAGACACAATTCTGGGAATGGACCTCTCCCATGGCGGCCATCTTTCGCACGGCAGCCCGGCCAGCTTTTCAGGAAAACTCTACAAAAGCGTCTTCTACGGGGTAACCCGCGAAACGGAAACCATCGATTTCGACCAGGTTGAAACCCTTGCCCGTCAGCATCGCCCCAGGATCATCGTCGTGGGCGCCAGCGCCTATCCCCGGATCATCGATTATGAAAAGTTTCGTCAGATAGCCGACATGACGGGGGCGATACTCCTTGCCGACATCGCCCACATCGGCGGGCTGGTCGCCGCCGGACTGCATCCGTCACCGGTTCCGTTCTGCGAATTTGTCACGATGACCACCCACAAAACCCTGCGGGGACCCCGCGGCGGGCTGATCCTCTGCAGAAAGGAGTACGCGAAAAAACTCGATGACGCTATTTTCCCCGGGATGCAGGGGGGACCGCTCATGCACATTATCGCCGCAAAGGCTGTGGCGATGAAAGAGGCGCTGACCGATGATTTCAGGCTTTACCAGTCGCAGATTCTCAAAAACGCGAAAACCCTCGCCGACGAACTGCAGGCCAGCGGCTTTCGTCTTGTTACCGGCGGCACCGACAACCATCTGATGCTTGTCGATCTTTCCAGCATTGGAGTCACGGGGATCGAGGCACAGGAAACGCTTGACCGCACAGGCATCACCATCAACAAAAATCGCATCCCCTACGATTCCAACGGGGCGCAGGTCACAAGCGGCATACGCATCGGTACCCCCGCCCTGACGACGCGGGGGATGAAAGAACCGGAAATGAAACAGATCGCCGGGTTCTTCACGAAGATTTTGAAGAATATCCATGAAGAAAGCGTGCTTGACGGGGTGCGGGAGGATGTACGCCTGCTCTGCGACCGTTTCCCTCTCTACAGGGAAAGGATCAGGGATAACCGCTGAATTGCATTGCGATAAGGCTGAAGCCAGGGCATGACAGGATGAAAACGGAGCTTACCATTCCTAAAACAGCAAAAAAAAGCGGCGCAGTCGAGAAAAAGGACGAACGGCCTCCGTGGGACGACTACTTCCTCGAAATTGCCGGGGTTGTTGCCAAACGTTCGACCTGCCTCCGACGCCACGTGGGCGCTGTTCTCGTCCGCGACCGTTTCATCATTTCAACAGGGTACAACGGCGCGCCTACGGGCATTCGTCATTGCGCCGAAGTCGGGTGCCTGCGGGCCCTGTACAACGTACCCTCCGGAGAGCGTCACGAGCTGTGCCGGGGGCTTCACGCCGAACAAAACGCGATCATTCAGGCCGCCCTGCATGGGGTAAGCGCCAAGGGGGCAACTCTGTACTGCACAAACCATCCCTGCAGCATCTGTGCAAAGATGTTGATCAACGCCGGAGTCATCCGTGTGGTGATCAGCAATGATTATAACGACCCCCTCTCCAAGGAAATGCTGTCCGAGGCAAAAATCGAGGTGATCGTCCGATGAAATGCCCCTTTTGCGGCTATTATGAAGACAGGGTCATCGATTCAAGGATAAGCAGGGATGGAAGTGAAATACGAAGAAGACGGGAGTGTCTCGGTTGCGGAAAAAGATTCACCACCCACGAGCTGGTGGAAGAGGTCCTGCCTGTTGTCGTTAAAAAGGATGGCCGCCGCGAGTCCTTTGACCCGGCAAAGATAAGCTCCGGAATAAAGAAAGCCTGCGAGAAACGGCCGATCAGCGCCGATTCCATTGACGCCCTTGTGGAGAACGTCAAACATCTCTGTCAGGAGTTTCAGGGCAAAGAAATTTCTTCGCAGGCGATCGGCGAGGCCATCATGCAGGAACTGCAGAAACTCGACGGCGTTGCCTATGTCAGGTTTGCCTCCGTTTACCGGGAATTTCGCGATATCAGTGATTTTTTTGACGAATTAAAGGATATTCTGCGCAAGAAGAACGTGGCCCCCAACGTACGCAAGGTGAGGCGCCATGTTCCTGAAAGCGAAGCTTGATGTTCACAAAGTGAGAAGAAAGTTCGGGAGGAATAATTGTTTACGGGGATAACGGAGGCAACCGGCGCCGTTCGACGGATGGTGAAACAAGGCGAAGATGCCGTTCTGGAGATCGAAACATCGATGCCTCTTCAGGATGTGAAAATCGGCGACAGCATCTCTGTCAGCGGCGCGTGTCTGACGGTAACGGCAATTGCCGGACGGACATTCGCAGTGGATGTCTCCGCCGAAACCCTGTCCCGGACGACCCTCCGCGACATGACAGCCGGAAAGACAGTCAATCTGGAAAAGGCGCTGCGCTTGAGCGACCGCCTGGGCGGTCATCTTGTCCTCGGTCATGTTGACTCTATCGGAGTGATCATCGAAAAAACAGCCCGCTTTGGCTCCCTGGTCTTCGGTTTTTCGATTGCTCCGGAACTGGGGCGGTACGTGGTGGAGAAGGGGTCGGTAACCATCGACGGCATCAGCCTCACGGTCAACCGCTGTGAAAGCGGAGCTTCATGTTCACAAAGCGCAGCTTCATGTTCACAAAATGACCGATTTTATGTTAACGTCATCCCGCATACGGCCTCCGGGACAACGCTCGGCGAAAAAAAGGTTGGCGATGCTGTCAATATTGAAACGGACATCATTGCCAGGTATCTGGAAAAACTTGTCATCGTGGCTAAAAACGGCGACTCCGGCCAGCCGGATGAGGGAACCAGCGGGGGAATCAGCATGGAAATGCTGTCCCAATACGGCTTTCTAAAATAGTCCGCCCTTTCAGACTTTCAGCTTGAGATTTTCACGCCGCAAATGTTCTGAAGGCGAAATTTCATGTCCATTATACTATTACGGGAGATATCATGAGTGTAAGCAACATCAAAGAGGCGATTGTCGATATACGCAGCGGGAAAATGGTCATTCTTGTGGATGACGAAGATCGTGAAAACGAGGGGGATCTCTTCCTGGCGGCGCAGTTTGCCACCCCGGAGGCGATAAACTTCATGGCGAAGTACGGTCGGGGACTCATCTGCCTTACCCTGACCGAGGAAGCGGCGGACAACCTCCGCCTGCCGGCAATGGTCCGGGATAACCGCTCCCGATTCAACACGGCTTTTACCGTATCCATCGAGGCCAGGCAGGGGGTGACAACGGGGATTTCAGCGGCGGATCGCGCCACAACGATTCTTGCTGCGGTTGACGATAAAGCGAAGGCGGAAGATCTGGTAAGCCCCGGGCATATATTTCCGATACGCGCCCGAAAAGGCGGGGTACTGGTGCGCACAGGACAGACGGAAGGCTCCGTCGATCTGGCAAGGCTTGCCGGCTTGAAGCCGGCCGGGGTAATCTGCGAAATCATGAAAGATGACGGCACGATGGCAAGGATGCCCGATCTTGAGGTCTTCGCGAAGGAGTTCGATCTCAAGATTGTGACGATCAAAGACCTGATCGACTTTCGGATGCAGCACGAGTCCCTGATACGCCGGGCGGCGACGGCGACGGTGCCGACGAAGTACGGCGGTGTTTTCAAGGTTATCGTTTATGAAAACGATGTCGATGACATTCAGCACGTAGCATTGTTGAAAGGGGAAATTAACCCCGAGGACGAGGTGCTTGTGCGGGTTCATTCGGAATGTCTGACCGGCGACGTCTTCGGCTCCGAGCGATGCGATTGCGGGGATCAGCTCCACCGGGCCATGCAGATGATCGATGAGGTCGGCAAGGGTGTGATTGTCTATATGCACCAGGAGGGCCGCGGCATAGGTCTGGTCAACAAAATAAAGGCCTACAATCTTCAGGATCAGGGCATGGACACCGTCGAGGCCAATATCCACCTCGGATTCAAGGAGGATCTGCGGGATTACGGCCTCGGCGCGCAGATTCTTGCCGATCTTGGTGTGAGAAAGATGCGCCTGATGACCAACAACCCCAAGAAAATCGTCGGCCTCAACGGGTACGGCCTCACCATCACCGAACGGGTGCCGATCGAAATCAAGCCAAACGAGAACAACCTGAAATACCTGCAAACCAAAAAAGACAAGATGGGTCATATCCTTGATTTGTAGAATGATGAGCCTTTTCATAACAAAGGAGAAAAAAGATGCCGGAAATCATCGAGGGAAAAATCATTGCAAAAGGTATGAGGTTCGGAATTGCGGCCAGCCGCTTCAACGACTTCATCAGCGGACGTCTTATTGAAGGGGCGATTGACGCCATTACAAGGGCGGGCGGAAATCCGGATGACATTCAGATTGTGCGGGTTCCTGGCGCATTTGAACTGCCGCTTGCCGCCAGAAAGATGGCAAGAAGCGGCAAATACGACGCCGTCATCTGCCTGGGGGCGGTGATCCGGGGCGCCACGCCGCATTTCGAGTATATCAGCGCGGAGGTCGCCAAAGGCATTGCCATGGTCAGTCTGGAGACCGAAATACCTGTTTCATTCGGCGTTCTCACAACCGACACCATCGAGCAGTCCATCGAGCGGGCCGGAACAAAGATGGGCAACAAAGGATGGGATGCGGCCATGTCCGCGATAGAAATGGTCGATCTTTTCAGGAACATGTCCGCATAAACAATGCTTGCCGTTACTGCAAACAGGCGCTCAATAACTTCAGGGATACCTATGCACAAAAGAAGAAAGGCACGGGAGATTGCACTCCAGCTTCTGTACGGGCTGGACGGGCTGGACACCCAGGAGGGTCGCCTGGGCGATGCCATCGCCCTTTTCTGGGACAATTTTGATAACACCTCGGAGGAAATAGCGGAAGAGGTAAAGAAATTCTCCAACGAGCTGGTGGTGGGAACCTGGGAAAACCTTGAAAAAATTGATCATTTGATAAGCAGCAACTCCGAAAACTGGACCATTGGCCGGATGTCCCGTGTGGATAAAAGCGTTCTGCGCATGGCCGTTTACGAACTTTTGTTCTGTCCGGAAATACCGCCGAAGGTGACGCTCAACGAGGCTATTGATCTCGGCAAGATCTACGGTTCGGAAAACTCAGGGGCGTTTATTAACGGAATTCTGGACTCCCTTTATGAAAAAGCAAAGCTTAATGTTCACAAGGTGAAGCCCGATGCGCAATCCGGAAGCAAAAAAGTAAAACCTTAAATATCATCGACCATTCCATAGCATGTTGCACATAGAACCATGTCGCTTGATACTTTTCGGCATGGAAATCTTTGGCCATTTCACCCATAATCGGGATTTCAAAATCTGTTTTTTTTTGCTATAATCCCCCCGTGCCTTTAGGCAGGCACAACGAATGATGAAAGCGAAGCTTAATGTTCATAAAATCAGGATACGAGGGCGCCGGGCAGGGGCACGGCATGCCGGGCCCCTGCGAAAACATGGTTGCACAAATTGGTGATATTGAACGGGAAAACTCTATTTTCATGCAAAATTCAGCATGGACCGTTCGGGTTGTGCAAAAACCAAAGGGGATTCCGCATTGACGCGGGATTACAGAAATTTCATAAGGAGGTGCGGTTATGTCTTACATGGGTGTGGTTTTAAGGGTGAATTTGACCAATGGCACGATCAAGACAGAAAACTTCCCGCGGGAACTTGCCAAACTCTATCTGGGCGGGCGCGGGCTCGCCACCAAAATGTTTGTCGATGAGACGGACCCGAAAGTTGATGCGCTGGCCCCTGAAAATAAGCTCCTTTTTGCGACCGGGCCTCTGACCAACACGACAGCCCCAACCGGCGGCCGCTACATGGTAATCACCAAAAGCCCCCTCACCGGTCTTATCGCTTCGAGCAACTCCGGCGGCTATTTCGGGGCAAGAATGAAAAAGGCCGGCTACGACATCCTGATCTTTGAAGGCAAATCACCGAAACCGGTTTATCTCTACCTGGGAGAAGACAAGGCAGAACTCCGCGACGCAAGCCATCTCTGGGGCAAAAGGGTTTCAGATGCAACCGATCAGTTGGTGGCCGAAATCGGGCAGAAAAATGCCAGCGTGGCCTGCATCGGTCCTGCCGGCGAAAACCTCTCTTTTGTCGCAAGCGTGATGAACGACAAGCATCGCGCCGCCGGACGCAGTGGAGTCGGTGCGGTCATGGGCAGCAAAAACCTCAAGGCAGTCATTGCCTTCGGCAGCAAAAAGAGCCCGATTGTCAACGAAGAAAAGATGAAAGAAGTCGTCAAGGCGCAGGTAAAGATGCTCAAGGATAACCCGGTGACAGGGTCGGGGCTTCCCGCGCTGGGAACAAAGGTTCTGGACAATATCATCAACGAAAACGGCCTCTACCCGACCCGGAATTTCCAGGAGGTGCAGTTCGCCGGCGTGTCGGCCATGTCGGGCGAGGCGCTTGTCGATAAATATCTCGTCAAGAATGTCGCCTGTTATGCCTGCCCGATCGGTTGCGGAAGACTGGTAGAATTGCCGAACGGCATGGTGGGAGAAGGACCGGAATATGAAAGCGGCTGGGCATTCGGCCCCATGTGCGACATCAGCGACTTAAACGCGATAGCCGAGGCAAACCTGATCTGCAACGACCTCGGCATGGACACGATAAGCGCCGGAGTGACAATTGCCGCCGCGATGGAGCTCTTTGAACGGGGGCATATTCCTGTCGAAGACCTTGGGAAAGGCCCCTCGCTCAAGTTCGGGACGACCGAGGCGCTTGCGTGGTATCTGAAACAGATGGCCTACCGCAAGGGGCTGGGCGACAAAATGGCCGACGGCTCGTATCGACTGGCCGAACATTACGGCCACCCCGAATACTCCATGTCGGTAAAAAAACAGGAAATTCCCGCGTATGACCCCCGCGGTGTCCAGGGACATGGCCTGAGCTACGCGACAAGCAACCGCGGCGGCTGCCATGTGCGCGGCTATCTCATCAGCCCGGAAATTCTCGGCTCTCCCGAGAAGCTCGACCCCCAGACGCTGGACGGCAAGCCTGAATGGGTCAAGGGATTTCAGGATTTAACGGCGCTGATTGACTCCGCCGGCCTGTGCCTTTTTTCCAGCTTTGCCCTCGGAGCGCCGGAATACGCGGCCCTTTTGAACGCCGCCCTTGGCGAGAACTGGAGCACGGACGATATTGTCAAGATCGGAGAACGCATCTGGAATATCGAAAAGAAATACAACCTCGACGCCGGAATGGATCCTTCAGCCGACACGCTGCCGGATCGATTTCTGAAAGAGCCTGCGTCGGCAGGACCGAATAAGGGCAAGGTCCATCAGTTGGATAAACTGCTTCCGAAATATTACGCAGCCCGGGGCTGGGATGAAAAAGGAACACCCACCCGTGAAAAACTGGCGGAGCTTGCCATCGCCTGAAAGGTTTGAGAATACGGGCCGGGGATGCATATCCCCGGCCCTTCTCATCCCCAGGCTACGCAGAATCCAGGGCGCCCCTCCCCCATGCCCTCAGGCGGGCACAACGAATGATGAAAGCGCAGCTTCTTGTTCACAAAGCGCAGCTTGATGAACTCGACAAAAGTCCAAAAACCGTCATTCCGGCGAAAGCCGGAAT
>DYTH01000051.1 GCA_020726025.1 Syntrophus aciditrophicus
TGGACAGGGAAGGAAAGCTATACCCCGCCTGTTATGCTGTGGACAACATTATAAAAGATGAATCTGGGAAGGATATTTTCTGTCCCGGTCTCGACAACATCATTTCCGTTGCCAATTCCGATTCCGATGATCATCTTGCCAGTTTGAGCAATTACGGGAAGACGACCGTGGATCTGGCCGCGCCGGGCACGAGCATCTATTCCACAATACCGTCTTCCTCTTCAACGGCGGCATCCGTCAAGACTCCAATTATCGCGACCCCCTATCAGGCTGTCGCGATGGAGTTCTCCGACATCACCTCCGATACAGGCTTGACCAGGACACTCGTTGACTGCGGGATGGGTTACACGGATCAGATAATAGAGACGGTTGCCGGCCAGATCGCCCTGATCCAGCGCGGCAACCGCGACGGGCTTGCTTTCTATTTTTCCAGCAAGGTCCTCAACGCGCAGGCGAAAGGCGCCGAGGGGGTCATCATCTACAATAACGTCACGCCCGACGAAGACCCTGAAGATACCCTGGATACCGAGGGCGGGACGCTCCAGTTTCCCGGCAACTGGCCACCTGTCGTTTCCATCTCCCGGGCGATTGGGGAGGACATTCTTGAGGGCATGGAAAACGGGATGTTGCAAAACGTGACCCTCACCAACAAACCGTCGACTATCGCTTACGACTACATGACCGGCACGTCGATGGCGGCCCCGCATGTCGCGGGACTTGCCGGGATGATATTCGGCCGGTGTCCGTCCATCGGCTACGCGGACGTGAAGGCGGCGATAATCAACACGTCCGACAAAAGCGCCGCACTGGCCGACAAAACGGTGTCCGGCGGTCGTATAAACGCCTTCGCCGCGCTTGCCTCCCTGTTTCCCCCGGGCGACCTTTCGGCGGACTGCCGGATCGGCCTGGAAGACGCAATCATCGCACTCAAAATCATCGCCGGCATCGAAACACCGTTGGCCTGTCCCCTGTCAGACTGCACGCGTCACGATATCGATAACGACGGCAGGATTACTGCCGCCGAAGGCATATACATCCTTCAGAAAATCGCCGACCTCCGGTAAAAAAATGGGAACTCCTGCGTGTAAATCAGATTTTCAAATTGTTTTTTACACGCCCATGGGTTATTCATCCATCCACGATTACCCGCGATATCACGGATGAATTGCTCCACTCCGTCGCGGAAGAAACTTATGTCCCCATATTTTCTTTAGAAGCTCACCGTTACGCCGACAAAGGGTCCGGAAAAGGTCGTGTCGAGAAGGACGTCGTTATGGTCAACCTTCAACACGACAGCCTTGTAACCGGCGGATATGTCGAGGAAGGGAAATGGGGTGAACGACAATTCGGCCAGCGCCTCGTAGAGGTGGCTGCCAGAATAGACAACGCCGGTCACCGCAGCGCGCGCCTCGAGCAGGCCGGCCAGAATCCCTGCGTGGGCGCCAAGTCCAATCATTGGTATCGGCGCCTTGACCGTGTACTCGGCTGTTGTGTTCGTCGTGGTATCCCTGATTTTCGCAAAACCATCGATGTATTTCACCTGGCCTGTCGCGGAAAGGGAAAACCCGGCCAACACATTATCCAGATCAAGAAACTTGTACCTGTACTGGAAATCGAGCGTTTTGAGTTCAAGATTTGTTTCGACATTCGACCCTGCCGCATAGGATTTTCCGTTGAAATTTACCGCCGTCGTCAGGGTTTTTGAGCCGGAGTAATCAAGCGGCGTATAGGAAAGGCTTACCGAATGGTTCCCTGCTCCTCCGAATGCCTCCACAATGGGAAACGACTTGTTGTCAACCCCAAGATCATCCCTCAGATTCAACTTCGTCCCGGCAATGCCCGCGTTATCCGCCTTGACGTCGCCGCTGAGGGAAGGAAACCAGTACATGCCCCTTGCGCCCAGTTCAAACGCGCCAGCCGGCATCGCGGCGCTAATAATCAGGGAAAATGCAATAAGAGCTGTGTAAAAATACCTTTTCATGAATGCCTCCTCTTTTATGTTTCATAAAACACCTGCCGAGCACCGCCGCGTGTCACTGTTTCTAAAACACCGCAGGTTCTCCCCTCCAGATATTCCCCCATTTGACAGAGGGGAAGGCGTCCGTTTCCGTCGGCCTTCCCCTCTGTTTGTTCGTTATGGGCTTAGTTCAGCGCCCTGGTTTTATCTTAGCCGATGCTCCCGCGAACCCTCCTTGTCCGCACCAGAATGACCACCCCTGCCATCAATACGCCAATCAGGACAAACAGGATCAGCGCTTTCTGCACAGGCGAGGTGTTGATAGTCAGATAAGCAACGCCGACCACCGGGGCAAGCCCCATCCTCACCGCGGCGCGTATTCCGTCGTGCTTCGCGATGAAATCCGCGATCGGCGGAGAGGTGCGATAGTAGAACGATACAAACGCCTGCCCCAGACTGTTGGTAAGCAGATACGAATCGCGGAAATTCCGCAGAATCTGGACGTGCTTTTCAAAGTAGGAACCGTAAGCCGCCGTCGCGATGAAGCAGCCGGAGGTGGATGTGGAACCGCCGGAAGAGGAGCTGCTTCCGATCCCGAAGAAACTCAGGTGATCCACCCAGAATGTGACCGAGCCAAGCACACCGTCGCCGACATAGTCAGTCGAGATGATGTTGGCGGCGGGAACCGCCGTGCCCTTCCCCGCTTCCAGATCGGCCAGATTCGTGGCCGTGTAAATCGCGTAAAGGCCCTTTTCCAGATCGCCGGGTTTGACAACGGAAAGATCGACGGGCACCTTAATAATAATCTTTTTGATGTCGTCCTTGGCAAGCGGCGCGGTTCCCGCAAGATCGCTTGTCACTTTGACGTCATAGACATAGCCTTTCGAACCGGCGGTGAAGTTCGAGGATGTGTCGGTTTTCGCAGCCTGGGCGATCTGGACAAACCCCGTTGTCCCGACGCCGCCAACCGGGATCTGAACATCGGTCGTCTGTCCCAAAAGGGTCAGACTCTCCGTACCGCCTCCGACATCGACTTTAGCCGCTCCGACAAGTGGTTTCGCTGTCAGTCCATCGACCCCACCGGTAAAATTCACCGTCGCGGTTCCACCCGTCAGGGCAACATTTTCCTTCTTGACCGAGTAAAAATTGGTCATCGCGGCGACAACCGTCCAGCCGCTGGTTGCCGAACCGGTGGGGAGATTGATCGTGTAGGCGCCTCCCGCCGCTGCTGTCGCTGTGTACTGCTTCGTCAGATCACCGGGGATATAGGCCGTCACCGTCGCTCCGACCAGAGGCGTGGCAGCATTATCCTCCACGACGCCGGTGATCGTCCCGCCGACCGTCGTCAAGGTTACATCGACGCTCTTTTCTACAGAGGACGCATCCTGCGTCACGTAGCCGGGGGCGGAAACGGTGTAGAGATATTTTCCACCCGTCGCGGGGATGTTCGCGAAGACAGCCTTGCCGTCTGCCCCGGTCACAACGGGGGCGCTGCCCTTGACACTGATCGTCACCGTCGCCCCCGCCAGAGCTGTTGTTCCGGCCTTGACGTTGACCGTATAGTCCGCCACCGGGATTATCCGGTACGGCCCGAATGTTTTCTTGTTGAGTCCATTGGCCTCGGTAAGATCGGGATCGCCCGCAACCGTGACGCGAACGTAAAACGTTTTCACTTCGGTGAGGCCCGTCTTCGGTGTGAAGATATTGGTATTGACGGTGGTGGCAGCCGCCGTCCATCCCCCGTAATCGGCAGCATTGGACACCGGCGTCGCGGCCGTCAGTGAATCCATGATATCCCAGGTATAGTCGGTGCCGGTGCCGTTCACCGTGAAATTCTGCGTGGCATTTCCGAGAATGTTCATGGTGTCCGGCGTCAGCGTGAATGGAACATTAACCTTGTACGCGGCAGATGCAAGGGAGGATTTGTCTTCAACCTTGATCGTGTATTCACCGGCGTTCGCACCAGCGGTAAAGACGCCCGCCGTCGTGATGGCGCCTCCGGTGGGTCCGCTCAGAATCGTATAATTGAATCCCTCTCCCGTCCCGCCGGTTACCTGCGCCCCGACATCAATGGGCCCTCCGCTCAATGTCGTTTCCGTGGGCAACTTGGTGGCGTCGATATTCACTTCGGCGGCAGGCTGAACGCTCATCGCAACGGCATTGCTCGTGATGGCCCCCGAAGTCGCGGTAATGTTCGTCGTCCCCTCGGCAAGGGCCTTGAACGCCCCGGCCGCGCTGATCGAACCCTTGGCCGCATTGGAAGAAACCCAGGTTACGGTATTCGTTAACGTCTCGGTACTGGCATCGTCATAGGTTCCAATTGCCTGGAACGGAACCGTCACTCCGACCTTCGGCGATGTCGTGCCGCCGGCGACCGGCGAAATGGCGATACTGACCAGCGTCTTCTGCACCGTCGTCACACTGGCCGTACCCTGGGTCAATGCCCCGGCATCGGCTGTACAATTAATGATGCCTCCGTCGGTGACCTTGGACTCGGCATAACTCGTCGCTACCCCGGCTATGGCATTTACTGAAACAAAACCAGACTTTATATTGCCCACTGACGCTGTTCCGGCCGTTACCGCAAAGGTGACTGGATCAGTGAAAGAAGTTACCCTGTTGTTGTTGGCGTCATAAACCGTCGCCGTCAGGGTTGACGGGGTAACTACCGAACTCGAAATGGTCGTCGGGCTGGCCGTCATGGTAATTTTGGTGGCGGTACCCGGGGTGAGTGTTACCGTTGCATTGGCGCTGGTTGCCCCCACGGTGGCCGTTACCGTACCGCTTCCCGCCGTCGTGGATGATGTGTAGTTAACCGTTGCCACGCCGCTTGTCGTTGTCGCCGTGGCAGCTCCGACCGTTCCGGTTCCTGCCGTTACCGCAAAGGCCACCGAAACGCCATCTACAACATTGGCATTCCCGGCTGTTTTCACCGTCGCGCTGATCGCCGAGGTCGATGTCCCATTGGCAATGATCGTCGTCGGATTGGCGGCCACCGCCACCGTCCCGCTGAAGGCGGTCACGGTTCCGCTGACCTCACTGGAAGTTACGCCGCTTTTCGAGGCGGTGATCACCCCCGCACCAAGGGCCAGCCCGTTCAGGCGGCCCTTGACCGTGGCGTCAAACGCGGCGGCGCCAACAGGCGTCGGCGTTACCGCCCATGTCGCGCTGTCGGTGATGTCTTCGGCACTTGCGTCGTCGTACGTCCCCGTTGCGGTAAACTGAAGAGTTTCACCGACCGCGAAAGTGTTTGCGGGCGCCGTCACGGCGATCGCTACCAATTGTTTCGGAACGAGATCAATTTGGCCCAATGAAATTGCTGCGGAACTGGCATCCAAAAGCCTTGTTACTGTTTTCTTTTCATTATTAGCGGTATTGACGATGTTAATGACGAGGGTTTCTCCACCATCCCAAGGATTGGTGAAGTTTCCCAGATTGAAAAAAACGGTCCCGTTGTTGTAACCGCTTGAGGGCGAACCAGGGACAGCCTGCGTTTGAACGTCCGTTTCACGACCTTGAATGTAGGCTGTGAACGTAACCGTCCCATTCGCCGGGGTCGTAGCATCAGAATTTTTTATCGTTCCATAAACACTTCGCGACACGCCGCCGGCTAAAGCGATCATGGCATAAGCCAACATGATCACAACGGCCAGCAAATACAACATCCTTTTCTCTCGGGACTTTAATCTTCCCATCTTCGATCCTCCTTGATATGTTCTGTTGACAGCCATTGATGCTTCTTCAAGCGGGATGTTTCACTATCAATCCCATGCTCGTACACACAGCCTGCATAGCTGCAATACTCTCTTTACGGCCAGGTTGTCTGAGCCGAAACACTGACAAAATACGCCTCGTCAACGGACAAACTGAAATCGTTGGCAAAGGGTATGTATGATTCATAGGCCTGCAAAGCCGCATTCCAGCGCGACAAATCATTGCAGTTCGTAATGTTGGCATACAGATCCGAAGCCTTCGTGAGACTTGCTTTGCTTTGCGGCAATGAAATGGCGTTCACGCTTGTCTTGGCTGTCGTCAGCAAAGTAAACGACGGAGTGGGCACGCTTCCAGTAACAGCAAATTTGGTCGAAGAAGAAACGCTCACAAAATAAGGCTCGCCAACGACAAGGTTAAAATCATTGGCAAAAGGAATGTAAGATTCGTACGCCTGTAGTGATGCATTCCATCTGGACAGGTCATTGCAATTTGGCACCCCTGCCATCAATTCAGATGCTTTTGTATAAACTGTGCCCGTACGCGATAAAACGATGGCATTCACACTTGTCTTGGCAGTGGTAACAAGATCATATTCCTTGGTGGTCGATGTCTGCACAACCGTGATGGTTCCGGTTTTGAGCGCCGTTCCGGAGCTCGGGGTTGCCGTCACGGTGAAGGTGCCGGCCTTCTCGCCGATGATCGTCACGGAATGAACACCGCCGGACGAACCGGAAAACTTGGCAACGCCTTCCACGGAGGGGTCGGTGATCGTCCATGTGTACGTCGTCGATCCATCCACCGTAAAGCCGAGGGTTGCATCCACGTTCATCGACGATGATGTGTGCTGAATGGACGTCGGCGCGCTGTACGCATAGACCGCCGAGGCGGTGGCCGCCGTCGAGCGGTTTCCCGCCTGGTCCTGGAACCACGCATAGATGGTCACATTCCCGTAGCTTGTCCCTTCCGTGATCTCCACCGTCCCCGATGAAAAAAGGGAGTAATCCGTGCCGGTTCCTCCGGGGAAGGTCGCTGAATCGGAAAGCCAGTAATACTTGATTGATTCGGACGGGTACATGTTGCTGACGACAACAACCCGGGAATTGCCGCCCGTCGGATTCAGCGTGATTGTGCCGGTGGGAGCGACGTTGTCGATCCGGATCGGGCCGGTAACGACGTCGTCGCTGTAGGCGCTTCCTGTTAAAACATCGGGGTACTGCGTCCGGATGTGCAGATAGCGCAACTTGTCGGAATCATAGGCATCAAAGAAACTTTTCACAATCGTATTGAAGGCGGTCGGGTCATCCACCTTGAAATCGTACAAGGTATCATTGAATTCCGTCGTGGATAACTGGGCGTTCGATGTATTGAACTTGAGGTAGTACGTCATTGGCGTGTAGGTGGTTCCCGTCGGGTTGGTCCAGGAAACTGTCAAATCTTCCGCAACGGCAACGAACTGCTCCGCCGTAACGGTCTGGCTGAAGATTACCCCGGTGACCTCGTAACCGGTCGCCGCCCACAGGGGAGCGGCTGCGCCGATCAGCAGGCACATTGCCAAAAGTGTCCGCCGGATAAAGAATGTCAGCATTTTTCTCATATTTCGTATCCTCCGCTGATAGTGTGTTCATGTCAGACTGTTCCATGCCCGCCGCCAGGAAACGGCGGGCATGAAAACCGTTTGCGACGGTGGCTATTTGGCCTGTAACGTTATCGCGATCTCCTCCTTGCTCGCCGAGGAGACATCGATAGGATCCGCGTTGGTCATTGTTGCCTTGTTATTGTACCACTGCGGCGTGTAGCCTGCGGCGACGGCAAGGATCTTGTAATCATTGCCCGGCGTCAACCCCTTGAAAAGGAACGCGCCGCCGACGCCGGCAATCTTGAAGCCCTGGTACGCAGTCCCTTTGTAGAGAAACACGTATATCTTCGTGGTCGAAGGAATCGGGGTGCTGCCGGCAATCGTTCCCCCGATGTTTTTCCCGAGGGCGATCGTGAAATCCTTCGTCACATCCGAGTTGACCACGGTAAACGTACCCGTTTGGGTCGGCAGACCCGGTGGAACGACGACGATCTTGTAGTCGCTGGCCGGAACCAGATTCGCGACTTCGTACTTCCCATCCGTCCCGGTTTTCGTCGTTACGAAGAAGTTCTTCCCTGGGGACGAGACGAGGACGATCGCGTCAGCGATTTCGGCCCCGGAGTCCGCATCGGTTTTGACCTTACCCGACACCTTGTAAGTTGACGTGGGCGGCGAAAGCGTGAAATCGACCTTCGTTCCCGGCGAGGACGCAGGCTGCTGGGCCATCTTCACCTGGCGCTCATAGCCGCGCCGCTGGGCAAAGATCATGTAGTCGGTTTTCGTCGCGTCGAGACCGAAAACCTTGTATCCCCCGTCGCTGCGGGTTACAGCATAGATCGGCGTGGCACCCGACACCAACCGGGTGACAATGATCGTCGCCCCGGGAAGGGCCTTTGCCGCGTCCTTGACCGTTCCGTAGAAATACGCGCCTTTGGACAGCGCGATGTTCTGAGTCATGTCGGAGTTGATGACCAGATCAACGGAATAGCCCTCGTAATCGGGGTGCGTCGCCTCGAGGGTGTACTCCCCTTCCTTGATGTCGCGGATCTCATACTTGCCGTCCGCGCCCGAGAAGTAGATCCGACCGCCAACCAGTGCGCCGGTCGCCTTGTCCTTCAGGTACAGCATCGCCCCTGCGGGTTTGACGCCAAGATCGGAGGAATCGGTCACCGTCCCGGAAAGAACGGACCCGGTATCGATCACGAAATCCATCACCGTATCGGTTCCGCCGGTGATCGCATCGGTCTGCACGGCGTACCCGCCGCTCAGTGGTTTCATCTCGACGGTATAACCCACGCCGTCGCAAAGACCGCCGATGGCGTACTTCCCGTCCTCGCCGGTGATGCCCATCGCCTTCTGCGTTTCGTTGAAGACGATAACCAGCACATTCGCCGCCGGATCGCCATCCGCGTTGCGGTAGGTAACCTTTCCGGTCAGCGTCTTGTCGCACTCGGTAATGTTGATGTTGGTATCGGGAACATCCGCAGTCGCGACCGTCCTCAAGGTCGCGCTCGATTGATTCTGCGTCGGGGTTCCGTCTTCGTTGTAGAAGTAGAATATCCTTCCGTTCGACTTGATGACGAAGACCTCGTAGCTTCCGGCATCCACGTTCAGATCGAAGTTGCCGTCAACATTCGTCTGCGTGGAAACCAGCGCGAAGGAGTTCACCTCGAAACCGTAAACGGTGAGGCCGGATACGCCTGCTACGTTTTCCTTGATCCGGCCGGTGATGTGCTTGCCGGGGGGAACGAACGTGAAATGAATCCCTGTCGCGCTCGCCGAGGAGACATCGACATACGACGCCGCGTTGACGTCGGTGGCGCCGTCGTAATAGGCAAGCGGGAAGCCCTGGGCCGCCGCGGAAACAATGTAGTCGCTGGCGGGAACCAGATTGCCGATGGTGTAGTCCTCCGTGCCATCGACATGCACCACCGAAACAGTTTTTGCAATCCTGCCCGCGTTCGAGATCACGGTCACGGCGCCGCCCGTTTCAGGCAGACCGGTGATGGAGCCGGAAATCGATTTAAGGGTGGAGGTATCGAACGTTGTCGCATCCTTTGCGGATTCCATGCTGCCATAGACGAGATACCAGCCGTAGGAACCGGATGCAAGCGCCGGCAGAAGCGGCGTTTTCCAGTTTCCGGTACCCGGATCGACCGGGAAGTATCCCATGACCTTTCCGGCAGGATCCACAACCTTTGCCATCAATCCGGCGATGTGGCCTGTGGTCACATTTCCGTTCAGTGGGACCGGTTTCGGCTTCAGCGTCATTGCCGCATCCGCGTTTGTGATGTTGGCATCGGTCAGCTCAATTACGGTCGCCGATTCGTAATTGTTGTAGCCGGGATCGGACGATTCGACTGCAATCTTGAATTTGCCGGGGTTGCGGCCGGTGAAGATGTAGGAGCCATCGGCGCCCACCTTTGTCTCGGCTCTGTATGTATAGACGTTGCTTCCGGGAGAGGTCTCTTTCTTCAGAATGACCCTGCAGCCGACCGCGAAGGCATCGGTTGTTCCGCTATCTCCATCATTGTATGTGACCTTTCCTCCGATGCTGTATGTCGTTGCACTGGTTGTAACCCCGCCAGCTGCGAGCGTTGCGGGAATGACAGGAAATACCGTGGTCGTGTATAACCCGTCCACGGCTTCGCCGACCCCTACCAATACCGGCAGAAAGGTATCGACGTTGTATCCGGCCGCGGGATTGTTCACGATGGAGCGAAGAAGCTGCACCGGGTATTTGAACCCGTTTTCTCCACCCAGGATTTTAAAGCGGATGTTGAATAGCGCCGTGCTGGTGAAAGGCGTCGCGGAGGCGCCGGAAACCATCAGTCTTCCGATGGATTTATTTGAGGCATCCTTGATGTCGTTGTACTGGTAAAAGAGTGTGGCATTCGCCGCGAGGGTGTAGTCCCTCAATTCGTAGGGCGTCTCTTTTTTGTATGGGTTGTAATAAGGGTAACCTTCCGATATGGGATCCGCCGCCGCGTAGCCCGCCGGATCGGCAATCGTCCATCCGGACGTTGCCTGCTCCATCCCCTTGAATTCAAGAATGGAGGGATCATAACCGACGGTGAAGGCGATCCCGCCTATCCCGCCGGCATCACTCACCGTGATCGGGACTACGACTTCCACTCCGACCGCGCCAGATGCCGACCCGGCGCTCAGGGTCCGTGCAACCACATCCGCCGAGGCGGCGCCCGCCGCGACAAGCAGAAGGATCAGGGCGTAAGCGACCGTCTGATACATTTTAACTAAGGGTTTCATAAAAACCTCCTGTAAACATCAAGTTCCACCGACCGACCATACGGCCGCCGACGGACAAAATCCCGGTTACTGTTGTACCTCCCGGGCCATAGTGATCCTTTTCAAGGATTCCACCTTGTTCATGTTCGCCTTCTTGAAGGCTTGAAATTTGGCGACCCCGTCGGCATACGCCATCGTCAGGGCCTGTTTCTGATTGGGCTCGGTCGCTATTTCCGCCTGTCTTTTAAGCATCAGCAGGTCGGCAAAGCTCCGGGACTCTTCCTGCTCGTGCTGGAGCTGCATGGCAAGCCACGGTGCATTCAATGAACCGGAGCCAGTCACCACCGTCTCTGAAGGCCCCACGACGCCCCGGCGGTTCGCGGCGCTTCCATGCGTCGCATAACCGCCGTTTGCGTCCACCAGCACTGTCACGGTCTCACCGCGGCGGGTCTTCTCCTCGTAAAGAGGGGTCCGACCGCCCGAAAAAAGTGGAACAACCGCGCCCGAAACACCGCCTTCGGGGTAGATCTTCAGCGCGGCAATCCGGAAGTCGTCGCCTTCCTTTTCGTAAATGGCCGCGTAGCTGTAGCCGGAAAGTATCCGCTTGAGCGCGTCTTCAAGGGGCTCACCCTCGATCTTGACGGTGAGGGCATCCGCCTTCGGCTGAAAACCTTTGGCGATGAAGACATCCACACCGGCTGTCCGGGCAATCGCCTCGAGTATCTCCCCGACGGTGGCCTTTTTTGCCTCCAGCGTGAGGTTTCCCCCCTGGTATGTGACGCCGGGACGGATTGCCGCCTCAACGCCGACGGCAGCCGCAAAGAGCAGCGCCGCTGTCAGGGCAATCAGAAAAAACCTTTCAAATGTGCATTGAGACCTTTGAATTTTTCCGGAAACCAGGCAAATCGACATACCGTCGAAAGACGGTATCCAGTTATTTCGCAATCTTCTGGATTCCGGCTTCCGCCGGAATGACGGCGGGGCGTATTTTTCAAAGGTGTCGTATCGTTTGGATTCCATCGTTTCCACATCCACTTATTTCCAGCATCGGAAAAACCTCCCGTGCGGAAAAGTTGTTATAATTGACAAAACAGGCAAAGCCGCCGCGCGGTCAGGCACGACGGTTGATTGAGACTATGCGCAAAGGGGCGGGGGTGTTGATGGAGTCAGACATACGGATTTATAGAGAAATGGAGCATCCGCGGGATGCATTCCGGATTGGGAAATTCCCCCGGGGAGAAAACTTGCAAGGAGCGCAGCGGGCGGCATCGCGGTGAAGGCATTGCCGCTGGCGCGTTCGCCGTCGGCCTTGATCGCCTTCTGGACACCGGCCGCCGCGGCAAGAGAAATGATTGCATTTTCTATGTTTTTTTCAAACATGGCAGGGCTGTCAACGCTGCGGACCAAACCCCGGACGCTGAGCACCGCGTCGGCAAGATCCACCCGCTCGTCGAGGTTGACATCACCCTTGAGCATCGGAAAGCCCGTGGTCAGAAGCGCCAGAACGATGGTCAGGTGCAATATGTTTTTTAATATCCGCATCTTGCCGTGCCTTGTGGTGTGTTTTACTGCCCTGTGCCGCTGAATGAAAACCTGCCGATAATACGGTCTAGGCTATAAGCCGCCATAAACAAAATTGTCAAGGGTTTTTTTAATCAATGAAGTCCTTACCCTCTACTTTCCAGCAACCATTTCCAGAGGGGAATAACTTCTATTCCATCGTCGATTGCGGTTTCGTCATCCCATGTTACGATCGTCCCGGCGGAAAGGGAAAGTTCTTTCATCGCGCTCTTCATTCCGCGAAGCTCGCGTTCGAAGGTCTTTTTATCCGCCATCTCCCAGCATGCCTGGATCAGCCGCGTATCGCCTGAAATTCTGTGCCGCGCCATAAAATCAGCCTCATACCCGTCTTTTGTGACGACATATTCAACATCATACCCCCCGCGCCGCAGGTGCATGAATACCATCGTTTCCAGTAAATTTCCGTAATTATAGGCATTCCTGGGGGTTATGGCATTCAGAAGCCCCGTGTCGATCGTGTAGATCTTCGCCGGATTGATCAGCCTTGATTTCTCTGAACGGCTGTGAATGGGAACTTTGTAGAACAAAAAGGCATCCGTCAAATGATCAAGATATTCATACAGGCTGTTCTTGGTGCATTTGATCGCCATGCTCTGCATCGTATGGAAGAATTTATTGACGCTGAACTGCCCGCCTGCCGAGTTCGCAATATGGCGGACCAGATGCTTGAGCACAAGAATATTACTTATTTTGTGGCGCTCGACGATGTCCTTCAGCAATACCGAGTCGATATAACCCTGCAATACCTCTATGCGAAGATTGCGCTCCAGCCTCTGCACTTCCGGAAATCCGCCGCCTTCCAGATAATCTTTCACGGCCTTGCGCAGTATGGAAACCGTGTTGGCGCCGAACGTTCTGGGACTTCCGGGAAAAAGGCCATGAAATTTCAGAAATTCTTCGAAGCTGAAGGGGAATATTTCGATGGGCAGGGATCGCCCCCGCAAGCAGGTGGCCATTTCCGAACTCAGCAGCTTCGAGGAGGAGCCGGTAATAAATATCTGAATATTTTCCGTATCAAGCAAGCGCCTGATGAACATTTCCCATTGCGCGATCCGCTGAATCTCATCAAAGAAAAAATAGCACCGGCCCTTGCGATGTTCCGGATATTTTCCGAAATAGACATCAAGAATGGCCTGAAAATGATCAACGGTAAACTCCAGCAACCGCTCATCTTCAAAGTTGAGATAGAGAATTTCCTCTTTTTTTATTCCCGAGGCAATCAGTTCCCGGATTTTCTGATAACAAAACCAGGTTTTACCCGCCCGCCTCATCCCGATGACGACGTCCGCCTTGCCTGTGACCTCAGGAAATTTTTTATTCCTCGGCGTTGGCTCAGGCAAAACCCGTTCATGGAAGTCATCAATAAGTTGAGATATTACATTTTTCATGTGGGCCGTATTATCTCTTTTTTAGAGACAGTGCAAGGGGATTGTGTCTTTATTTTAGTGACTAAAGCGGGCCTGCGCCCGCAACCCATTTATCCATGTTGCCGTTTGAAACCTCCCTCCCCTTCAAGGGGCGAGGGGCGAGAGCCGGATCCAAAACCTCCCTCCCCTTCAAGGGGCGAGGGGCGAGAGCCGGATCCAAAACCTCCCT
>DYTH01000052.1 GCA_020726025.1 Syntrophus aciditrophicus
CACGGAATGACAAAAGGGGACAAAATCGACTTTTGACGAGACCATCAATTATAGGATTTGAAAGTGACGATATGAAGAAAAAAATAGGCATAGCCCTGGGCAGCGGCTCCGCCCGGGGCTGGTCCCATATCGGCGTGCTGCAGAGCATTCAGGAAGCCGGGATTACAGTTGATTTCGTCTGTGGCACGTCGGTTGGCGCCCTCGTTGCCGGGTCTTTTGCCGCCGGTTTTCTCGAGCCGCTCGACCGCTGGGCGAGGAGACTCTCCTGGTCGCATGTCGTCGGGTTCATGGACATGAAAATCCCCCGTTCGGGGCTGATCGAAGGGGAAAAGATAACCGGATATTTACGTGAAATCATCACCGATCCGCTGATAGAGAATCTTCCCGTTCCGTTTGCGGCTGTGGCAACCGATCTGAAGACCGGACAGGAGGTCTGGCTTCGGGAAGGGTCCCTGATCGAGGTTGTGCGTGCCAGTATCTCACTTCCAGGTATTTTCACCCCCTGTGCGCGCAATGGCCGATGGCTGGTCGATGGTGGACTGGTCAATCCGGTGCCCACGTCTCTCTGTCGAAAGATGGGCGCCGATATTGTCGTTGCGGTCGATCTGAACTCCGATATCCTGGATAAAAAAAGAATCAGGGGCATGATAAACCCGTGCGACGACAGGGAAAAGCAGGTCACGGATGTGGCAATGGACGTTTCTCCCAAGGCACAGGGACGGTGGGCCGATTTTCTGAAACAGACGCAGTTAAACGGCAAGCTGAAGATATTCGGCCAGATATTTCAGGAACAGGCGGATAGAAGTCCGAATCTCTTCGATGTGCTGGCCACTTCCGTTAATATTATGCAGGATACGATCACGAAACAGCGTCTGTGCGAACATCCGCCGGATATGCTGATTCGCCCCAGGCTCTCCGATATCGGGCTGATGGAGTTTCACCGCGCCGCCGAGGCGATCGACGAGGGAAAGAGGGAGATGGACGAGAACCTTCCCGCTCTTTTGGCGCTGATCGATCGGGAAGCTTGCCGGACCGGATCAGAAAAAGATCTTGTCGGGATTCATCAACCCCTCAGGGTCTATTAACATTTTGATTTTCTTCATCAGCTCGTAGCTTTCTCCGTGTTCCATCTCCATGAACTTGCGTTTGCCGATGCCGACGCCATGCTCCCCGGTGCAGGTCCCTCCCAGCTCCACGGCGTGACCGACGATCCTGTCGTTGATCTCTTCAAGGAGCGACCATTCCTTTTTGTCCCGGGGGTCTCCCATCAGGACGACATGAAGATTCCCGTCACCGGCGTGGCCGAAGACATAGCCGATGGCTCGGTGTTCATCGACAAGTTTCTGGGAAAAGAGGATCATTTCCGGGTAAAGGGAGATGGGAACGGCGGCATCGACGATGATGGACTCTTTGCCGACGTGGGTCTGATGGATCGTCTCCCATGCCTCATGCCGGGCGCGCCATAGCCCTTCCCGCTCTTTTTCCTCTATCCCGAAGCTGAAACTGGCGCTTCCGCAATTTTCGGCAAGTTCCCTCGCCAGATCGGCAGTCTCCAAGAGCGCGGGCTTGCTGATTCCGTGAAATTCACAAAAGAGGCTGGGCGTTTCACGCAGATTCAACCCTTTTGCCTCGTTCATCAACCGGATCAGCGCCGGGGGAAGAAGCTCCAGGGCTGCCGGTTCAAGGCCGGAGCCGATCATGAGCGAGACGGCTTTGGCCGCGCTCTCCAGATCGTTAAACGTGATGACCGTCGTCAAATGGTGTGAGGGGATGCCGGTGAGCTTCAGCGTCGCCTCCGTCACGACGCCGAGGGTTCCCTCCGAGCCGACAAAAAGGCGTGTGAGGTCATAGCCTGACGAGGATTTTCCCGCCAGACAGCCGGTGTGGATCACCTGTCCGTCCGGCAGGACAACGGTCAGTCTCCGGACGGCGTCCTTCGTGGCGCCGTATTTTATCGTCTGCACCCCGGAGGCGTTGTTGGCGATCATCCCTCCGATACTGGCATCGGCGCCGGGATCGACGGGGAAAAAAAGCCCGTACCGACCGGTCTGCCGGTTCAATTCCTTGCGCAAAACGCCCGGTTGGACATCGGCCTGCAGATCCTGCGGCCGTATAGCGATAATCTTGTCCATCCGGGTAAAATCCATGACCAGTCCGCCGCGTGTGGGAACGGGATTCCCTTCGGCGCTGGTTCCCGCCCCCCACGGGGTGACCGGAATGCCTTCCTTGTATGTCCAGGCGAGAATCCGGCTGACCTCGCCGGTCGCAACCGGCCAGATGATCCCCGCCGGCAGGGCGCCCACATGCGAGGAGATGTCGTGCGTATGAAGCTTTCGGTTTGATCTCCCCGTTGAAAAACGGTCCGGCTCGACGAAAGAAAGCAATGCGGAAATCTGTTTTTGCGTAAACTCATTCATGGTGTTTTCTCCTGGATCAGATATAAACTGGAACGATTCATGAAAGCCGTCGTCGGGAAGGCCCTGGTTTGTGAACATTAAGCTCCGCTTTCGGCCCCCTGTTTTTCTTAAAGGTCGTTTCCTGAATACGACAGGTTGAAGCTCTTGTTGATCAGTGGAAAATCGGGGACGATGTCGCCTGTGGCGGCGTAGCCGAGGACTGTCCAGTTCAGAAACGACGGGTCGCGGACGGCCACGCGGCTTATTTCGCCTTTTTCGTCGGTTCGTACGAAATAGACGATGTTCCCGCGCCACCCCTCGACGATGCCGAGCGCCTGCGCATTTTTGCGGAACGAAAACGACGGCGACGGCGGCTTGATTTCCCCCGGGGGCATTGCGGAAAGCGCCGTCAGGATGATGGTGATGGAATCGGGAACCTCTGTTGCCCGCGCCATGAAACGGTCATAGACATCGCCTCTGGCCTGGGCAAATGCCGTTGGAAAGAAGAGTCTGTCGTAGGCGGCATACGGATAATCGCGCCGCGCGTCGCTTGCGATGCCGTGCGCCTTGGCGGCGATGCCGACGACGCCGTGCTCGCGGGCGATTTCCATCGGGACCTCGCCTGTTGTGATCAGGCGGTTGAGGAGCGAGGCGCTGCTTCCGGCGACTTCCATCACCCCGGAAAAATCCTCTTTTATCCGCAGCAGATCACTGGTAAGCCGGGCGGCCGCTTCCGATGCGATCTCCTTTGTGACTCCGCCGATGGCGCAGACGCCGCGGAGAAAGCGGCTTTTAGTCAGTATCTCATTGATCTGCATGATCATTTCGCGGAGTCGCGAGCATTGCGCGCCGCCGAAGTTGAAGCCCGCATCGACCATGATCGCGCCGAGATCGCCCAAGTGGTTGGCCAGCCTCTCCAACTCCGCATAGATCACCCGCAGATAACGCGCCCGATCAAAGACGCTTGTCCCTGCCAGCGCCTCGAGCGCCTGGCAGAAGGCGAGGCAGTGCGAAAAGGAGCTGTCGCCGGAGATTTTTTCGGACAGCCGGATTTTATCCGGCAGGGGCAGCTCCTCGAAGAGTTTTTCGCTCCCCTTGTGGGTGTAGCCGAGCCGCGGTTCGAGATGGACGACCTCCTCGCCGGCGACGCTGAAGCGAAAATGGCCCGGTTCGATGATGCCGGCGTGGACCGGCCCGACCGGTATCTCGTAGATGCCCTCGCCGGCGACCTTCTGGAACGGGTAGGGTTCACCCTGCGCGCTCTCGGGGCGGGTGCGCCAGCCAAAGTCCTTTCTCAGCGGATAACAGTCCGCGGGCCAGTTCTCGTGCAGGATCAGCGGCAGAGGATGGGGATGGCCGACTGCCCTCAGACCGAAAAATGTCTGAATCCGCCGTTCATAGGCCCACGCCTCGTGCATTGCCGGGGCGAGCGACGGGAATTCCACCGTGCCGTCAAGACAAAGAAAGGGGGCGACAAAACGATTTTCTCCAGGAATTCCGAAGATGTACCAGATCCGAAAGCCCCTTCCTTCGACTCTCTCGTCGGTTGCCGTAATCATCAGGAGGGGCAATTGTCTTTCCCTGTACAGATGAAGCACGACCGTTTCGAGTTCTGCCGGATGTACGGAAAAAACGGTCAGTTGCCCGTGCGTTTCAGCTTGATGCCCGGCGGGGATGATGCTGTCGGCTGTTTGTTCTGTCATCTGAAGATGCCCCTTTTGATTCTCTCCGTCAAAAAGAGGGGAGGTATCCGCTTTTCAAATCGCCGCAGGCAGGACAACGTACGTTTCCCCGGAGGATGATCGTCTCTGCTTGCGGCCCATAGTTGGGCAAGTTTGGTCATAACGCGTACTTTTCCACGGCCTGGGTGATAAGTTCTAAAAGAAATTCCGGTAGATAGAAACTCAGCAGCAGCACCGTCGCCAACAGGGCAAGCGGTATCGCCCAAAGCGGCGGACTGATTTCTCCCATCGGCATTTCCGCCGGTTTTTCCCCGAAGATCATCGCCATTGCCTGCTTCAGAAAGTCGATGAAGAGCAGCGCAAAGGCCGCAATCGCGATAAAGCCGGCGAGAGGATACATCGTCATGCAGGCGAACAGGACATAAATCTTTGTGAAGAATATTCCGAACGGCGGCGTGCCGGTGACGGCGAGAAACCCGGCCAGAAACAGCACGGCGGTGATCGGCAGGGCGGAGATGACCCCGCTGATACGGGATATTTTGGTGGAGCTGTATTTTAGAAAGATGTTCCCGGCCAGAAAAAACAGCGCCGGCTTTACAAGCGCGTGATAGATGATATGCAGGATCGCGGCAAAGACGCCTGCGCCGCCCACTCCGAAACCGAGCGCCGCAATCCCCATGTTTTCAATGCTCGAATAGGCGAGGAGACGTTTGTAGTTCTGCAGTGTCAGCATGATCAAAGCGGAGATAATGATTGAAAAAAGACCGAATGCGAGGAGCAGTTTTCCTGTAAAGGCCCCTCCGGTGACCGCATCGGTGAGCAGCTTAAAGCGCAGGACCGCATAGAGGGCGATATTCAAAAGCACACCGGACAGAAGCGCGCTGATCGGGGCCGGGGCCTTGCTGTGTGCGTCGGGAAGCCAGGTGTGCATCGGCGCGAGGCCGACCTTCGTCCCATAGCCGATCAGCACGAAGACAAAGGCGATTTTGGCGATCATCGGATCAAGGTGCGCCGCGTGGGCCGCCAGCGTCTTCCAGCCTGTCAACCCTTGCCCGGCCGCTTCCCCGAGCGGGGTGAAATAGAGGAGCGTTCCGAAGAACCCCAGCAGCAGGCCTGTCGAGTTGATGATCAGATATTTCCAGGCGGCCTCGAGGGCCGTCGGTTTGTCGTAGAAGCTGATCAGAAATACCGTCGAGAGGGTCGTCGATTCAATCGCGATCCACATCAGAATCGGATTGTTGACCATCACGGCAAAAAGCATTGCCAGCAGAAAGAGGTTGAACAGAATGAAATACTGCCTGACGCGGTGGAATCCGATGATCCCCTTGGCCATTTCCACCCGCAGGTAGAATACCGAATAGACGGCCGCGGCGAGCCCGACCACGGCAATTGTCAGGGCGATGATCGCCCCGAGTGCGTCGATCGAAAAGAAACCGTCGGGATTGGACGCCCGCGGGGCGGAGGCGCCCAGTGCGATCTTGAGCGCCGCAATAAAAACAGCGACCGCGGCGCTGACTGAAATCAGTTCAATCGCCCGCAAGTTTTTCATCAGAAGCGTCAAAAGCGCGGCAAGAAGAAGGGTCCCTGTGATGAGTAAAGGTTCCATGGTCAGTTATTCTTTCAGGCTTGTCATCTCTGCCGTTTCAAGTGCGCCGAAATGACGGTAGATCATTGAGGAAAAGATGGAGGTGATGATCAGCCAGACCAGGATGTTGAACATGATGCCGATCTGCAGGATGGCCGACTGTTCAAGCCCGGCAAACAGTCCGAACACCACGATGGAATTTTCCAGCGACAGAACGCCGATGATCTGCGACAGAATCCCCTTGCGGTTGACCATCAAAAGAAGCGAGATCAGCATTCCGGCGATGCCGAGCGACAAAAGCGCGGCGTTCTCCGGAACAATTGCCGCAAGCGGTGCAAAAACCCGGCTGTGGGCGAACGCGCTCAACGCCGCGACCACGATCAGCGTAAGCGGCAGGTTCAGATACGCTGTCGCCGACACCCCGGGTTTGTATTTTTTTACGAAGTTTGAAAAAAGGTGCAGCGCCAGAAAAACCTTGATGGCCAGAACCAGGATGACGGTCAGGAGCATCGAGAGCGACCCTGTTGCCAGAAACGAACGGAACAGAAGCAGAACGACCGCCAGGGATTGTACCGCATAGGCCGAGGCGGTATAGGAGTTTCTTCGGATGATGTGAAAGAAAATTGTCGTCAGAAAGATCGTCATCGCCAGAAATTGGAGATTCATGTTCATCAACGATTGGGAGAGAGGTTCCATGTTATTTTATCAACCCGATTGCGACAATGTTGAGGGTAAAGGAGACAAACAGAATATCCGGCAGACGAAAGAAGCGGAACTTGGCGATTGTCGATTCGATAAAGGCGATCGCCAAACAGAGCGCCGCGATTTTCAACAGGAAAATGACGACTGCCGCAGCCAGCGCCCCCGGTGAAAACGTGTGCATGAGTCCCCACGGGAAGAACAGATTTGCCCCCAGCGTCATGAAGACAAACAGCTTGTTTGCCGCTGCCCATTCCATCAGCGCGAGCCTTCGTCCGGAATACTCGAGGAGCATTGCCTCGTGAATCATTGTCAGCTCCAGATGGGTGGCCGGATTGTCGAACGGAAAACGGCCGTTTTCCGCCAGAAGCACGATAAAAAAACCGATGCCGGCCAGAACGATTGGCTGCAGGTAAAAATTGCCGGTGGTGAGGATGGAGTCGGCTATCGAAAAAAGATTGGCGCTCCCGGCAACCAGGGCGAGCACCAGAAAGGAAAAGAGCAGGCCTCCTTCCGCCAGGGCCGAGACGGTCATCTCCCGGCTTGAACCGAACCCGCCGAAGGCGCTTCCGGTGTCGAGCCCGGCCAGCGCCAGAAAAAATGTTCCGATTGCAGAGATATAGATGACCGTCAGCAGATCCCCGGCGGGGGCGGCGAAGGTTGCCAGATCGATTAGCGGGATGATTGCGCCGACGGCGAGCGTAACGGCAAAGACGATACAGGGCGCCAGGCGGAAAATCCACGAGGCGTCCTGGCTTATCACCTCATCCTTGTGAAAGAGTTTCCACAGGTCCCTGTACGGTTGAAAAACAGAGGCGCCCCGGCGATTCTGAAATTTTGCCTTCAGTTTCTTGATGACGCCGGTGATCAGCGGCGATGCGAGCGGTATGAGCAGAATCTGCAGTATGTCAAAAAATGTATGCATAAATCACAGTGAAAAATACAGGGCGCCCAGAAGCGCCGCCAGAATATAGAGGATGTACATGTTGATCAGACCGCTCTGCATCTTTCTGGCGTAAAGTGAAAATCGCAGGGCCAGGTCCTGCGCTGGTTTGTAGAGACAGGTGTCGTAGATGTTGCTTATTCCCAGACGAATCTCCCGTGATTTGGGAAGGTAGCGCGTTTCGCCGTCCCGGCATTCGACTGACTTTAGCATGGTCGGCTTCATAATCCCTTTGAAAATCAAAATGATGGAGCGGGCAAAGCCCGTCGAGGTGATCTCCATGCGGGGCGTCAGATCCGCGCCGCAATCCCAGGTGGGGCCGAATGTTGTCTTCTGCTTTTTAAAGAAGAGAAAGTTAAACGCTGTAAAAACGGCAAAGAGCGCGATCAAGAGGAGCAGAAACACGACCGGCGGGGAAACAAAGGAAAAGCCCCCGGCCGAGATCCGCCCGGTTTCTGCAAGCAAAAACGGGGAAGGAAATCCCTGAAAGACAGAAAGCGTGCCCGCAACGTCCTGCAGGATGTTGGCAACGTATCCCGAGACGATTCCGAAAAGAAGCGACAGGGCCGCCAGAGGCCACATGCCGGCGAGCATGAAGAAAGACGGCTCGCGTGCGTGCTGTGCCTCGTTGCTGCGGGGGCGGGCGAGAAAGACGGCGCCGAAGGCCTTGACGAAACAGGCGAGGGCCAGACCGCCGGTAAAGGCAAGCGACCCGGCGGCGATGACGAATACCCAGATTGTCCGTGAATCCGTCGCCGCGATTCCCTGAAAAAGCGATTGAAACGTCAGCCATTCGCTGAAAAAACCGTTAAAAGGAGGCAGTGCGGAGATGGCCATCGAGCCGGTCAAAAAGAGCAGGGCGGTCTGCGGCATCAATCGGATCAGGCCGCCCAGTTCCTCCATGTTGCGGGTGTGCGTCTGGTTTATCACCGCCCCGGCGCCGAGAAAAAGGAGCGATTTGAAGGTCGCGTGGTTCAGCGTATGAAAAAGGGAGGCGACCAGGCCCAGCAGGGCGAGCGTTGGCAACTGAAGGGATAGAAATGTGAGGGCGCTTCCGAGGCCAAGGAGGATGATCCCGATATTTTCTATGCTGTGGTAGGCAAGGAGCTTTTTGATGTCGTGCTCGGCAAGCGCGTAGAGGACGCCGAGCAGCGCTGAAACAGCGCCGGCAATAAGCAGAACCACCCCCCACCAGAGGGGAAACGGGGCGAGCAGATCCAGAAAAACACGAATCATCATGTATATCCCCGTTTTGATCATCACGCCGGACATCAGCCCCGAGATGTGCGAGGGGGCAGCCGGATGGGCGGCGGGGAGCCAGACATGCAGGGGAATGATGCCGGCCTTGGTTCCGAACCCGATGAGCGACAAAACGAAGACGGCGTTTTTGACGACGGGGGAAATCGCCGCGCCGCCGCTTTGAATGGCTGAAAAATCGAATGATCCCGTTGATCGATAGAGAAGCAGAAAGGCCGCGATGATAAAGGCGGTTCCCAGATGGGTCATGATCAGATAAAGGAGGCCGGCCCTGATATTTTCCTGTTCATCCCGATCGTGGATAACCAGAAAAAATGATGCGACCGACATGATTTCCCAGGCGACCAGGAAAAAAAGCCCGTTGGCCGCGCTTGCGACCAGAAGCATCCCGGCGATGAAAATGTTGTAAAAAAAGCCGAGCGTACCGATGCCGTATTTCCCGTAGTAGTGCTTGACGTAATCGATTGCGTAGATTGAACAGAAAAAGGCGATCAGACTGATGACAAAGAGGAAAAAGGCCGCAAGCCGGTCGAGCAAAAAGGAAAACCGCAGCAGCGAAAACGGGGAGAACCCGAGTGTGAACGCAACCGGCTCCGGGGCAACGAGCGCGCCGATGGCGACAAACATTCCCCAGAGAGAACCGGCGCAGGCAAAAAGGTTGCTCCAGTAGTTCGCCTGCCGGTCATTTTTGTTGAAAAGCAGGGAGCCCGCCGCCCCGATGGCAAAAAGCAGAAGCAGAACCACAAAGCCCCGTGATGATGCGAAAAATTCAGTCATGTCAGTTTAAAGAGTTCGCACCGATGGTTTCAAGTATCTTCAACAGGGCACAGAGAATCGCCCTGGGCGAAGGGGGATCGCCGGCGATTTCGTAATCAACGGGAATGACATTTTTTACCGCGTCATAAACCGCGTAGCTGCCCCGGAAAATACCGCCGTCGATGGCGTCGTCGCCGAGCGCCACCACGAATTTCGGATCGGGAGTCGCGGCGTATGTGCGTCTTAGCGCCTCGGCCATGTTGCGGGCAACCGGCCCTGTCGCCATCAGCATGTCGGCGTGACGGGGCGAGGCGACGAAATGGACTCCAAACCGTTCAACATCGTAAAAAGGGTTGGAAAGGGCCACCAGTTCCTGCTCGGCGGCATTGTCGGAGCCTGCATCGACCTGCCTGATTGCCAGCGACCCGCGAAAAAGCCGCTTGACATGATCCTCGATTTCCCTGCCAACGACGCTTATATCTACCCGTTCGCAGGCAGACGGGTCGATCGAAATCAGCGGGCTGGGCGTGGCAACTGTTTTTCTGAGCAGTCTGATCATAATGTGCGACCTCTACTCCCATATTGCTTTGAAGTCAAACATAAATTTCCTTCCGGATGGGGCAGGTTTGCATGGTTGACTCAGTGAAGGATTTTATTCCGGAAAACCGTATTTTTGCCGATGGACACGCTGCTGGCTTATGGGATATAAGCCGTCCGCACCCGCAAGACGGGGGGATGGCAACTACATTCAGGCTGGAGGAGAAGATTTAATGAAAGATGTCGTGATTGTATCAGCGTGCAGGACTGCGATAGGAGGCTTTGGCGGTTCGCTCCGCGATGTCAACTGCGCCGTGCTTGGAAGCGTGGTCATGAAAGAGGCGGTAAAAAGGGCCGGCATAGATTCGGCTTTAATCGACGATGTCCGTTTCGGCTGCTGCATGGAGCCGGTGGATGCCCTGAATGTTGCCCGTGTTTCTGCTTTAATGGCGGGTATCCCCGAGACCGTGACCGCAGTTACGGTCAACCGGGTCTGCATCTCCGGAATGGAGGCGACCATTTCCGGGATGGCGATGATCCAGGCCGGCATGGCGGATATCATTCTGGCAGGCGGCATGGAACACATGTCGGGCGGCCCTTATGTGATTCCGAATGCCCGATGGGGATGCCGTCTGCAGGATCAGACGCTTGTTGATTCCGTTATCCACGGCCTTCACGCCGGTTCGCACCTTCTGCCCGGTCCGGAAAAGGGGCCCATTAAGGATGGGCCGATTATCGATATGTTTCGTGGCAAGCCTTACATCATGGGTATCACCGCCGAGCTGATCGCCCAGAAGCACAACTTAAGCAGAGAAGAGATTGACGAGGTCGCCCTCCGCAGCCACAACAGCGCGGAGAGGGCAACACGGGATGGGGATTTCCGTGAGGAGATCGTGCCGGTCGAGATTCCCCAGAGAAAAGGGAAACCCCCGGTCATCTTTGACAAGGATGAGCATTTCCGCCCCGGTCTTACAATGGCCGAACTGGCCGCGCTCCCGCCCGCCTTCGTTCCCAAAATCGGGAAGGTAACTGCCGGAAACTCATCGGGAATAAACGACGGGGCAAGCGCCCTGCTGATCATGTCCGCCGAAAAGGCGTCCGAACTCGGCCTCAAACCGATTGCAAGGATCAAGGCAGTGGGCCGCGGCGGCTGCCACCCGTCCGTCATGGGGCTGAGCCCGGTTCCGGCGGTCCGAAACCTGATGGAGCGCTCCGGCCTGCAAATCGGTGATTTTGAACTGATTGAACTCAACGAGGCCTTTGCCGCCCAGTATCTCGGCTGCGAAAGGGAACTCGGGCTTGACCGGGAAATCGCCAATGTCAACGGCTCCGGCGTTGCCCTTGGACACCCGGTCGGCTCCACGGGCGCCCGGATCATGGTGACCCTCATCCACGCGATGAGAAAAAGAGGCATGACACTGGGACTTGCCACCCTCTGCGGCGGCGGCGGGGTTTCGATGGCGGCGGCAATAGAAATCATCTGATTTATGACTGCCGGTCATGATAGTCCTTGACCTTTTAAACAGGCTTGTGTTACGAAATCAACCGGGGCGAAGCAGGCATGGATTACGGGTGCGCGACGGGTGTTTCGCTGATTAAGTCATACAAAAATGAGAGCTTCCCATTGTCATATTTTTCGGAGCGCCTGAAAAACTTTGATTGCAGGTGTTTTCGAGGAAGATCGAGCTTCTTTGACATGGTGCGGAGGATGTAAAAAATCATCAGGGGAAAGGAGGTGAGGTAAGGATGAGGAATTCCTGTAAGTATGTACTGATCCTGGCTGGTATTTTATTTGCCTTGGGTTTTGCGGCGCCCGATGTTCAGGCCGCGAAACCGGGTAAGGTTGTTTTCACGCCCGCGGGCGCCGATCCGGTGACATTTGATCATGAAACCCATAAGGCAATGAAGTGCAACGAATGCCATACCAAAATTTTCAAGATGAAAAAGGGCAATTTCACGATGAACAAGGACGATCACGCAAAGGGAGTCTTTTGCGGAGTCTGTCATGACGGCAAGAAGGCGTTTGCCCAGACAACTGAAGCTGACTGCTCGAAGTGCCACAAGAAATAACGTGTTGCTGTGCCGTAAAAGAAATGGATTGGACTGGCGTCGAAATGGATATTTTGACGCCAGTTTTATATAAAGGTTGTTTATGAATAAGCCTGCTTATCGCCGTATTTTCATAAAAAAGGGGAGGGAAGTTCCACTTCTGCATGGCCACCCCTGGGTTTTTTCCGGGGCGTTGGCTTCGGCGGACAGGGAAATTGAGCCGGGCGAGGTTGTTCTGGCTCTAAGCAGCTCCGGAAGCCCGCTTGCCCTCGGTTTTTTCAACCACGGCGATATTGCCTTTCGTCTTCTAACTTTTGATGTGTCTGCAATCATCGATAAGGATTTCTGGCGGCGCCGGATAAAAAACGCCTTCGCCTTACGGAAAAAAGTCATCCCGCCGGATACAGATGCCTACCGGCTGGTCAACGCGGAAGGCGACAAAATGCCCGGCTTCGTTGTTGATCGCTACGGGGACTGTCTTGCCCTCGGCATCGGCACGGCGGGAATCGAGAGGTGGCGCGAGGAGCTGGTGGAACTCCTTGTCGGGGAAATCGGCGTCAAAATGGTTTATGAACGCAGCGAGGGGCGCTCCCGGAAGCTGGAGGGGCTTGACGATCGGATTGGTCCGGCCTTCGGGTTGGCCCCCGAATCGATGGAGATCCTGGAAAACGGCCTTCGCTTCGAGGTCGATATCCAGACAGGCCAGAAGACCGGTTTTTTTCTCGATCAGCGGCTCAGTCGCGAGCTTGTCGGCAGTCTGTCTTCGGGTGCATCCGTCCTGAACTGTTTTTCCTATACCGGCGCCTTCTCGCTTTACGCGGCGCGGGGAGGGGCAAGGCGGGTGGTTTCGGTCGAGGCCTCGGCGACGGCCAACGGCATAGCGGAGGGAAACTTCCGGCGCAACGGTCTGGATACGGAGTCGCACCCCATTGTCAAGGCCGACTGCTTTGAATACCTGCGTCAATCAACAGACGAATATGACTTGATCATTCTCGACCCCCCCGCTCTGGCCAAGTCCCGCAAGGATATCGACCGGGCGGCACGCGGCTACAAGGAGATCAATCTTCAGGCGGCCCGCCGCCTTGCCGCAGGCGGCCTGCTTGCCACCTTTTCCTGCTCCAATCACATCGACGAGGAGCTGTTCGGCAAGATCGTCCTCGGGGCGGTACGCGATGCGGGGAAAACCGCGCAGGTTCTCTTTCGGACGGGCGCCGGCCCCGATCACCCCGTCAACCTCGCCCATCCGGAGGGCCGCTACCTGAAGGGGCTTTTCCTCTGTCTGACCACGCCATAAAAAAATACTATAATACTCCCCGAAATCTGGACAGGGCAACATGGTGCATGGCAGGCTGCCAT
>DYTH01000053.1 GCA_020726025.1 Syntrophus aciditrophicus
ATTTTCTGATACAACAGGAGGCGCCTGTTTGTCCAGTCGCACCACTGGAAACTGATGGTCTCGTCAAAAGTCGATTTTGCCCTTTTTTGTCATTCCGTGCTTGACACGGAATCCAGTGAATTTAGTCACTTATGGATTCCGGCTTTCGCCGGAATGACGGTTTTTGGACTTTTGACGAGTTCATCAAAACTGAAATGTAAAGGCGCCGCCGTCGAGATAACCGTTTTTATGCAAAGAGCGCTCGAGGCGAAAATTGCATATCGGGAATGATTTTCTTTTGTCCTGTACCGTGATTATGCTATCATCTTCACGTTGTTGAAGAATTCGACCGTTCGGACGTCCTCAAAAGCGTATTTGTAGTGGGATATGGAGAAAAAATACCTTAAAAATCTTGTTGTGGAAATGACGGCGGCCCTTGCGGGAGAAAATCCGACGCGTTTCGAAGAGATTGCCGTTGGCCTGGGGCTCGCGGAATGGATCGAGCTGACCGGGATCATGGTTGACGAGGGTGTCGCCTTCCTCATTTTTTATTTTATCGAAAAACGCAATCTCGGCGGGTTGTTGCCGAAAGAGGCGCTCGATGCGCTGGCCGGTTTGTACTACTACAATCTCAAAAAAAATATTTTCGCAGCAGCGGCGCTCAAGAAGGTATTGCAGCGTTTAAACGCTGACCGGATTCCTTGTATAGCGCTAAAGGGGCTTGTTCTTGCCGAACGTTTTTATCCCGGTTTTGCGACTCGCGGGATGTCCGATGCCGATGTGCTCGTGTACAGAAAGGACGTCCGAAGAGTGGATGAATCTCTTTCCGCTCTCGGGTATTCGGCCGTGGACAGCCGGGTTGATGATGCGCTGCAAAACCCGCCCGGCTACTTGACCAGTCTTGATTACAGAAAAAAGGACGGCGCAATGCCGAACATTCACATCCACTGGCATACGGTCAACACATCCGTGCCCGCGTATATGTTTTCTGAAAAAATCGACATGAAAAGGCTCTGGGAAAAGGCGATTCCCGCGCACCTGGCCGGTACGGAGACACGCATCCTCTGTCCGGAACATCACGTGATCTATCTGTGCGAACATGGTTTGCGGATAAACCATTCTTTTGACAGACTTATCTTGATTTATGATATTTTTTATGCAATAGGTTCGACCCGCTATTCAGTTGACTGGGATTATGTTATTGGCGAGGCAAGACGGTTCGGTTTAGAACGGCTCGTTTTTTTAAGTTTGTCGGTCGCACGACGCTTCGCGCCGCCCTGTATTCCTGACGCGGTTGTGCAGGATCTCCGCCCCCCTGCCCTGGCAGGCGGGGAGAAAATTTTCCTCAGGATGCAGCTTGGCAACCGCCGGTTTCGGGGCGCCGCGATGCTGGTCTATCTGGCCATGAACAAAGGCATCCGGGGGAAAATCGTTTTTCTGTACAGAACCTTTTTTCCGCCGCGGCACATCCTGCTGCAGCGAGGCTATGCGCCGCAGGAGAAATTCAGCGCTGTGTGGTACTGGCGACGTACCCGGGAGGCGCTCTTGCATCTATGCGCCGTCTTGCGCGCCCATTGAAAAGACAAGCCGGGCAAAGAACCGCATGAGGACTGGCGTCGTGACCGGGTTTGGCAATGGGGTGTTCGTTACACCATTCAGGAACGCTTTGATATCGCTGTTTCAGGAGTGCCTATGGTTTACAGATTAAGGAACTTGTGCCCGGAATTGAAAAAAGGACTGGCTGCGATAGCGCTCATCTTTCTGACGCTTCTGGCAATAACCGGGTGCGGCGCAGTGGGTGTTGTGGAGGGTGTTCGCGTCAGGGATTACCGTCCCCCGGATGAAGAACTGAAGCAGGCGCAGGATCTTGCCCGGGCCAACGAGGCCGCAATCCGTCAATTGGTTAATGTTCAAGAAAACAGTGTCTTTGTTGAGAAAGATGGCATTCCTGAATACCTGATCGGGCCGGGTGATGTCCTCGAGCTTACCTACTGGATGCCTTTTTCATCATACTCCCCCACCATCAGCCAGCAAAGCGCCGGCTCCGCGGAGGGGTTCATGCAGACGAAGTTCGACGTCACCGTACGTCCCGACGGTAAGATTTCCTATAGTTTTGGCGACGATATCCCTGCCGCCGACCACACAGCGGCAGAGGTGCGGGCAATTCTACTGGCCGGAGTCAGAAATTACATAAAAAATCCAAGGCTTGACGTACGGGTAAAGGAATACAACAGCAAAAAGGCGCTTATTTTCGGCCGTATCAATAATCTGCAGGGGAGCACGGGGATGTCCGGGCCGGGCAAATATCCAATCAAGGGGAAAATGACCGTTCTCGATATGATAAACCTGGCCGGGGGTCCGGTTACAGGAGTTCCGCAACGCAGTTCGATTACAAATGTAAATTACTATGGAGGAAACGGCGATCTCCGGATGGTGGAACTCGTTCGGGGAGGGAAAAAATATACGCTGAATCTCTATAAGGCCCTGTTCGGCGGCGATATGAGCAACAACGTCATCGTCGATAACGGAGATATGATCACGGTGCCTGAGGAACCGACCTTTTCGCGACGTGTCTATGTATTTGGTCAGGTCAGCAATCCCGGTGTTTTCAGCCTTACGGATGCAAACGATCTACTGACCGCCATGTCGCTTACCGGCGGGACCACGACCGTCGCGGTGAAAAGCGACATCAAGATCGTGCGGGGTTACGAGGAACGAAAAGGAAAGCCGCTGGTGCTGGCGGTTAACCTGGACGACATCCTCAAGCGCGGCGACATGTCTCAGAACATAAAACTTCAGGACGGAGATCTGGTTTATGTGCCGAGGATGCTGATCGGCGATATCAACGAATTCATAGCTACCATCAACCCGCTGATGATGTTTCTGACGACAGGCTCGCCGCCGGCCAATTTCCGGGAGGCCTGGAAAAAGGATTCGGATTGGATGAAATACTGAGTAGATTCAGGGACTCTAGAATCGGGAATGGCGCTGAACTCAAGACTTAATGGAGATTGAACCAAGATGGCCGTTTATGATCTGAACGTAAGGGACTACTGGCGCATTATCACCAAAAGGAAGGTGATAGTCATTTTTACCTTTTTTGCCATGTCGATATTCAGCTTCGTCTCCTCGACGCTTACCAGGCCAACGCCCATTTACAGGACAAGCGCCACCATCAAATTCGAACAGGCGCAGCCTTTTTTTCAGCAGGGCTATTTCAGTCAACAGGGCTCCATGAGCAACCTCGATACGCAGGCTGCGGTGATCAAGAGCTATTTCATCATGGAACTCGTGGCAAAAAAGCTGAAATTGATACCCGAAGGGGAGAGCGCCGAGGCTATCCGGAACAATTCCAAATATATAGATATTATCCTGGACTTGAAAAGCAAGATAGACACTCAGCAGGATGGGATGAGCAACCTGATAGAGGTGTCTGCAACCTCCACTGACCCGGTGTTCGCGAAAAATCTCGCCAACGCCGTTGTGCAGGCGTACAAGGATCAGCACGCGCAGGAGGTCAACCGGAAGGCCATTGGGGAGAAAAAATTTATCGAGAACCAGCGCGCCGTTCTGCAGGAGAATCTCCACAGGGCAGAAGAGGCCGTCAGGGATTTCCGGGAGCGCAACCAGAGGCTGGTGGCTGATCCGAACGCCTCTGCATTGCTTGCCAGGCAGGACAGTCTCCGTGAACTCTACGAGCAGAAAAAAACCGTTTTACTCCGGGAGCTTTCTGTTCTGAAGGCTCTACAGGACGTCAAGAATAAACCGCTTACTTCCGAACGGCTGTTTTATTACGAGGGGATGTCCGGCGCCTACAAGGCCCTTGCCGATCAACTGGTGCAGCTTCTTTTACAGCGGGACATGCTGCTTGTTAATTACACGGATAAATTTCCGCAAGTCCTGGAAATTAAAAATCATATCAGTGAAGTTGTCCAGGCGATGAAAGTCCAGCTTACCTCATGGACAGGGATTCTCCTGGAAGACATAGAGACCCTGCAGAAAAAGATCAACGAACACGAAGCGTTGATACGCCAGGCCCCAGAGATAGGGCTGGAAATGGTGCGCCTTGAGCGCGACCGGGGTATCGCGCTTGAGGTTTACACGCTGATCGAAAAGCGCTACCAGGAGGCCCTGATCGCCGAGGTGCAGCAGATTGACGAGGTCCAGATTGTCAAGCCGGCCCTGGAGCAGCGTATTCCAGTCAATCCGGTAAAGGTAGGCGCCAACGTCAGCCTGGGGATGATCATGGGTCTGGTGCTCGGGGTTGTCTTCGCGTTTCTGATAGAAACCTTCGATACCTCCATTGGCGCAGTGGAGGAGATCGAGGAGTTTCTCGGGACAAGGGTGCTCGGCATCATCCCGTTTCTCAAGTTCGAGGACGTCCGCGACAGCATGACCGGGCTTTTGGGCGACACGGGCGAGATGGATGAAAAGACGATCCGGCGCCACTTTCAGCTTATCTCTCATTACATGCCCACCTCGACTCTGGCGGAAAATTACCGGGCGTTGCGCACCAATTTTAATTTTCTGATGGGAGAAAAGAACGCAAAAGTGGTCGTAATAACAAGTACTTATCAGGGCGAAGGGAAAACCAGCGTCGCCATGAACCTGGCCATTGCCACGGCGCAACTGGGCCATACAGTGCTTTTGATAGACGGGGATCTCCGGAGACCCGTTTTGGCCAAGGCCTTCGGACTGGAGTCTGTGCCCGGCTTTACCGATGTGATACTCGGCAACTACGCGTGGCAGGAAGTGGTCCGCACGATGTCGGATATGATGATGGGGGATATGGGGGTGGACGATGCCACACGCACGCCGGGGCTGGAAAATCTCTCCATTATTACGTCGGGTTCCCGTGCGGACAACCCCGCCGAGCTGATCGGGGCTAAGATGGTCGGCGAGATCATGAGCGCGATGCGCGATGCTTACGATGTTATCATTATTGACGTGCCTCCGGTGCTTGCTGCAACCGACGCGACGGTCTGGAGTTCTCGGGCTGATGTGGCCATGCTTGTTTACCAGGTCGGACAGGTTGCCCGCGGCGCGCTCCGAAGGGCCAAGGCGCAGTTGGACCATGTAAAAGCCGAGATGCTGGGGATTGTTCTCAACGGGATGAAAGTAGAGTTGAGCCCTGATTTTACAAAGCGCGACAAGTACAATTACTACTACGGCTACAGCGATAAACGTATGAAACAGAGCGTGTTGGCGAGAATAAAGGTGTTTCTGCAGGAAAGAATGCCCGACAGGGTCGTCTTGCTGTGGGATCGTTTCCAGAAAAAGCGGTCGGGGAATGATCATGAATAACGACAAGGGAAAAAAAGCAATCGATCGCGCCTTTAGAAACGCCATTAACAAGAAATCCCGGAAAAGGACATTTCTTTGGATTCTGGCGTGTCTGATGGTTTCCCTGGTATTCAGCCTGTTCATTCACTACATTCCGGTCTGGTACCAGAAGTTCGTCAACTACAACGACCCCTTCTACCGTCCGATGGATATCGAAAGGCAGTACCAGACGCTGGAGCAGCAACGGGGCAGCTCGAATAAAAAATAAGAAGAAAAACCAGAATGTTTCTTGAGAGTTTTCACATCTGATGAACATTGATGCGAAAAATATCGGACTGTTTTTTTTGATAACCGTGATTACCGCGGCGACGGGGCTGATGTTCACCAAGGCGCCGCCTTACATGGTGGCTGCGGTGACTGCGGGGCTGGCGCTTGCCGTGGTGAGTTTTTTCAACACGGAGCTTGCCCTCTACATACTGATCATCTCGATGCTGCTCGGTCCCCAGTTTACCGCCGGCGGTGCGGAGCTGGTTCCCGGGCGGGGCCGGGGCGGGGTCACTCTTCGCTTTGACGATTTTCTCCTTGTGGTTATCGGGTTGAGCTGGTTTTTCAAGACGGCCATCCACAAGGATCTGGGGATTTTCCCTGGAACAAAGCTCAATCGGGCGATAGGCTACTATTTTGCCGTATGTCTGCTTTCGACTTTGCTCGGTCAGATGTTCGGCCGGGTGAGGGGGATGACGGGAATCTTCTTCGTTCTCAAGTATTTTGAATATTTTGTTGTTTTCTTTATGGCGGTAAGCCAGCTCCATGAAAAAAGACAGCTTCAACGATTTCTCGCCTTAATGCTGATTGTCTGTTTTATCGTCGCGATCGTTGCGATTGCGCAGATCCCCGTCGGCGGCAGGGTATCCGCGCCGTTTGAAGGCCCCGAAGGGGAGCCCAACACGCTGGGCGGCTATCTTGTCCTGATGCTGTCGGTTGTGCTGGGGATGCTTGTGAGTGTCGGCTCGAAAAAGATGAAGATCGCCCTGGGGGTCATGTTGCCGTTCATTCTGCTTGCCCTCGGGGCAACATTGTCGCGAAGTTCATGGGTGTCGCTTGTTCCGATGGCGCTGGCCCTGATTTACTACAGTCCGAAAAAGTTGATTATAATCATACCGCTTGCCTTCATCATTGCCGCGGCGCCGTTTGTTCTTCCCAACAACATAAAGCAGCGGGTCCTGTTCACGTTTACACAGCCTGCGGAGCAGGGGCAGATGGCCATCGGCGGAACCAAAATCGACACATCGACCTCCGCCCGCCTGGAGTCATGGAAGATGGTTCTGACGAGCGATTTTATAAAACATCCCGTTCTCGGCTTCGGCGTTACAGGCTATCACTTTGTCGATGCCCAGTACCCGCGTGTTCTGGCCGAAACGGGGCTGATCGGGCTGGCGCTGTTTTTCTATCTCCTCTATGCGATTTACAAAAATGCCCGCGACGCCTGCGAGCAGACAACGGACCCCCTCTACAGGGGGCTTCTGCTCGGCTATCTGGCCGGTTTCTGGGCGATGCTGGCGCACGCAATAGGCGCCAACACGTTTATTATCGTCCGGATCATGGAGCCGTTCTGGTTTCTGACGGCAATGGTCATCATGATTCCCCGGATAGAGGCCGCAGCCGCGGCGGAGATTGCCGGGACAAAACAAATAGCGCCCGCGGGCGTGAAAAACGGATTCAAACTGGCGTCATAGAACCTTCATGGAGGCGCCCTGACTTTCTGGACTACGACCCGACCGTGTAATCCAGGGGGCGGAGCTGTAAATAGGATGCAAAGGGTGTGTCCTGCTGATCGTAGCCGCGCCTGGTTTCCGCTGCCGTTTTCAGAGGGCAAAATTTTTCAACTTTCGTGGATTCGTTAATAATATCATGAGGCTGGGAGTGGCGGAATTCCGCCACTCCTCTGAAAACAGGCGCAGCCGCTGGCCCTGATTGTCACGGGCTTTCCCAGCGGAGCAAAAAATAATTGGCAACGTTGCTCTCATTGAGACCTTTGAAAATCTACCCTTTTTGTCATTCCGGGCTTGACCCGGAATCCAGAAGATGCTGAAAAGACTGGATACCGTCTTTCGACGGTATGACGATTTGGCTGATTTCAGGAGAAATTCAAAGCTCTCTCATTGCGATGCGAACAAAAGAGAGATTACCGGTTCATTCGATAGAGGTGTACGCATGCCAGAACTGATGAACTCGTCAAAAGTACATTTTCCCCTCCCCTTGCGGGAGGGGATTAAGGGGAGGGGGAAACTACATCCCGAAATACAGTCACTTATCGCCCCCACCCTGCCCCTCCCCCGTGAAGGGGGAGGGAATTTCAGACTTTTGACGAGAGCATCAGAACTTACGGAAGAACAGATCATTTCCCGTATAAAAGCCCATAAGGATGATTTTCATGAAAGGTACGGCGTCCACAGGATTGGTCTGTTCGGCAGTTTCGCCAGAAAAGAACAGACCGAAACAAGCGACGTGGATATTGCCATAGAAATGGAGCCTGAAAAAAAGAACATCCATAACTTCCTCGCATTCAAGCGGCGCCTGGAAAAAGAACTCGGCCGAAAGGTTGATCTGGGGATTGAGAGCGCGCTGAAGCCAGAGGCCCGAAAATTGATTGAAAAGGAGATCGTCTATGTCTAAACGTTCCGATGCTCTCTACATTCGGGATATCAAAGAGGCGGTCGGCAACCTGGCGGACAATGTAAAAGAGAATTATCCGCATATTGCCTGGCAGGATATCAAGGATTTTCGCAACCTGTTGGCACATGAATATTTCAGGGTTGATCTCGAGATTGGATGGAATATCATTCAAAGCGATTTGCCATCACTCTCTGAAACGATAGAAATGATAGACAAGAAAACAACGTATGATTCATAACAGTTCAAATTTGAAAAAAGCCCCTCAGGGCCTTGCGGAGTCGCTGCTCATCATAGAACCCGGGCGGACGGAGAAGAACTACTGGGCCGACCTGTGGCGATTCCGGGAGTTGTTTCTGATACTTGCATGGAGGGATATTTCCGTCCGGTACAAGCAGACGATCATCGGGGTCCTCTGGGCGTTGCTGCGTCCCTTCCTGACAATGGTGGTATTTACCGTCATTTTCGGCCGGATCGCCCGGCTCCCCAGCGAAGGCAACGCCCCTTACGCGCTTCTCGTCTTTGCTGGAATGCTTCCGTGGACGCTCTTTGCAAGCGCCCTCGGCGAGGCGTCCAACAGCCTGATCAACAACGCGAATCTTATCAGCAAGGTCTATTTCCCCCGCCTGATCGTCCCGGTTGCGACGATGGTGACGGCATTCATCGATTTTCTGATCAGTCTTCTCGTGATGGTCGGCATGATGGCTTACTATCGGTTTGCCCCGGGCTGGTCGATTCTGCTGCTCCCTTTATTTGGCCTGATGGCCCTCCTGGCAAGCCTCGGTCCGGGTTTATGGATCACCGCGCTGAATGTAAAATACCGTGATTTTCGGTATGTTATCCCGTTTGTCGTGCAATTCGGCCTCTACGTATCGCCGGTCGGTTTCAGCAGCTCGGTCATTCCGGAGCGATGGCGGTTTCTTTACAGCCTCAATCCATTGGTCGGCGTCATCGACGGCTTTCGCTGGTCGATCCTCGGCGGCAACAGCCCGATTTACTGGCCGGGCTTTTTGTTGAGCCTTGCCATCATCGCCTTCTTCCTGTGGCTGGGAATTTCCCGCTTTCGGAAGACGGAAAAATCCTTCGCGGATATCATCTAAAGTGATCGTATGTCAGATATTGTAATCAAAGCTGAAAACATCGGCAAAAAATACACGATCGGCCACCAGGCCGAACGGGAGCGCGATACAACGTTTCGCGAGGTCATCGTGCAAAATGCACGCAATCTCTGGCATAAAACCAGGGACCTGGCGACGGGAAGGCCCATCATCCAGGGCGAGAGCCTCGAAGAGGTCTGGGCGCTGAAGGATGTGAGTTTCGAGATCCGTCGCGGCGAGGCCGTCGGGATCATCGGCCGCAACGGCGCCGGGAAAAGCACGTTATTGAAAATATTGAGCCGGATCACCGAGCCGACCGAGGGGCGGGTAACAATCAAAGGCCGCGTCGCCAGCCTCCTTGAGGTGGGAACCGGCTTTCATTCGGAACTGAGCGGACGGGAGAATATCTATCTCAACGGCGCGATCCTCGGCATGACGCGGGCCGAGATCAAACGCAAGTTCGACGAGATCGTCGCCTTCGCCGAGGTGGGAAAATACCTCGACACCCCGGTCAAGCGCTACTCCTCGGGCATGTATGTCCGTCTCGCCTTCGCCGTCGCCGCGCATCTGGAACCAGAAATCCTTGTCGTCGATGAAGTGCTGGCGGTGGGTGACGCTTCGTTTCAGAAAAAATGTCTCGGCAAGATGGACGAAGTAGCCAAACAACAGGGCCGGACGGTGCTCTTTGTAAGCCACAACATGGCCGCGATCCAGAATTTGTGCCAACAAGTTATACTTTTGAGCAAGGGACGCTTGGTAAGTTGGGGTGAAACGACAAGCGTTATATCCCATTATCTTGCACAAGGCGGGGTGTTGGGATCAGCGATACATTGGAGTGAAGATGCAGCTCCGGGAAACAATAATTTAAGGCTGTTGTCCATGACAGCATGTTCTGAAGACGGAAGCAAGGACGGTGTTTATCAAAGTCAAAAAAAAATCTACATTGAAATGACTTTTAAAGCCAGCGAGATCCATTCAGCGCTCTGCGTCGGTTTTGATCTCATTACGGAATACGGAGTTACGGTACTTAGGAGCTATCACACTGATATGGAGGATGTCAGTCGCCCAGAGGTAAGGAAGGGGATAAACACATGGATGTGCGCAATCCCTGCCGGTTTGCTGAATGGGGGTGTTTACACCGTCTCCCCCCGGATATCTCTGCACAATATTTCCTGGATTGTAATGCTTGATGCGGTGCTCAAGTTTGAGGTTGTTCTCAATCATGGGGTATCGTCATTCTGGCACTCACTTGATTCCCGGTCCCGACCGGGAACTGTTTCCCCCATACTGAAGTGGAAGGTGGATTAGATGAAAGGGTTTGTGAAAAGATTCATCAACCGGATGGGTATTGACGTGCACCGTCTTTCCCAAACCGACGCAGGAACGCGCTGTACACTCAAGGGAGCCATGACGACGGCGCGGAATATTGGTTTTACTCCGGGCACGGTTATTGATGTGGGCGCTGCAAAGGGTAAATGGAGTATCGCTGTCTCGGATATCTGGGGGGAATCGCAATTTGTGCTTGTGGACCCACTGCAGGAAAATATCCGGCATCTGCAGCAGACATGCGCGTTGCTCAAACATGCCGATTCTAAAACGGCTGCCGTTATGGATTACAACGGGTCATGTTATATCAACGTCCATCCCGATCTGGACGGTTCTTCGGTATTCCTGGAAAGGGAAAAGAATGTGAACGGCATTCCCCGACAGACGCCATGTTGCACCATTGACCGACTTAATGAGGAATTCGATTTTCGACAGCCGATTTTGTTGAAAGCCGATGTGCAGGGGGCTGAACTACTTGTTTTAAAAGGAGCGGAGAAATCATTTCCACTTGTTGAAATGATCGTTTTGGAGGTAGTTATGTTCGATTATTTTCACGGAAATAACCCTCAATTTTATGATACCGTCTCATTTTTGAAAAGCAAAGGCTTTGTCGTCTGGGATATCTGGGGGTATGGATACAGATTGTTAGATAACGCATTGAGTCAGGTGGATGTGGCTTTTGTCAAGGATACGGGAATGTTTCGCAAAATGCACCAGTATGCAACCGAAACGCAACGCGAAGAACAGATGGAAGACTTAAGGAAACACAATTCAGAGCGTCTGCGGGGATAACATCATGGAGAAAAAGCCACGGATAAGTATTGTCACTCCGTCGTTCAACCAGGCTGTTTATCTTGAATATACAATTCGATCCGTTCTGGATCAGCGCTGCAAGGATCTTGAATATATTATCATTGATGCAGGATCAACCGACGGAAGTCTTGAAATCATAAAACAAAATGCCAAGAGTCTATCCTATTGGACAAGCGAGCCGGATGCCGGGCACGCCGACGGGCTCAACAAAGGTTTTGCCAAATCCCATGGTGAAATTATGGCATGGCTCAACAGCTCTGATGTTTATTATCCATGGACATTGAAGACGGTTGTAAAAATATTTGATGACCTTCCTGATGTCCAGTGGTTGATGGGGATGCCTTCTCACTTGAATGATGGGAAAGATCCCAAAAATATTCATCCTATTTTCTGGAATATTTTTGATTTTCTCTCAGGAAGATATTCCTGGATTCAGCAGGAATCTGTTTTTTGGCGCAGGTCTCTCTGGGAACAGGCAGGCGGGGGGCTCAACACGGACCTGAAATATGCTTGCGACTTTGAGTTATGGTTGCGTTTTTTCAAGATAGCACCGCTGTACCATGTGCAAACCATACTCGGCGGATTCCGGATCCATAAAAATCAGAGGGGAAGCTCATTCATAAACCTGTATCGTTCCGAGGTGTTGACTGCTTTTCAGGGATTTCGCAAATCGACCGGTAGGCGTGATCGTATGCGTGGAATGATGGTACGGATGACGCAGAGGCCATTCAATGGCATTTTGCGGCTTGCCCTTAAGCAGTTCGGCTTAATGAAATGGTATGAGCACCCACTCATTGTTTATGATTTTGACTCGCTTAAATGGATAAAGAATCCATAGCCATACATCAACTGCCGGAGATTGAAAACGGAAGATGTTGATGATAGAGCTTGTGTCATCCTATGAGAAGTGTAAAAACCGCCGATGCTGAATTTATCGGAAAAAACAATGCTGGTGCGCATGCGTTTCAAGAGGGGCGCACATTGCGATGTCTATGAAGATTTTGAAGACAGCATTGCACGTTATACAGACTGGCAATCTGTCAAGGGCACGATCAATATTCTCGAAAGAATATTCGAGAAATTTTTTCTTCCTCACCTTGCTTACCGTGAATTCCCTTTTGACATTCCCTGCCTGAATCAACGAAACATTCTTTTCGCCACGTTGTCCGGCATTGAATATATCAAAATTTTTCAGAGATACATATGTAAGGCAAAATTGAAGGCGATCTATCAGTTCGACACATGGACCCACGATAATGCCGTCAATGAACACGCCTTTCGATCGTTCAAAATAAATATTGCGTTTCTCTCAATTCGGAAGGCTGTGGAGTATTTCAATTCCCGGGGAATTCCTGATTTCCGGGCGTACTGGATACCGGAGGCCGTGAGTTGCGACAAATACCGTTTTTTGCCGTATAAGCAAAAAACTATAGATGTTCTACAGTACGGCAGACGCTGGGAGGGGCTGCATGAGAAACTCGTCTCCTTGTGTAATCAACATGAGATTCTTTACAGCTATCCGGAAAAAGATCTCAATGGAAAGGAACGACTTGGAACACGCGAAGAAATGATCAATTCACTGGCAGCGACAAAAATAGCCGTTTGTGTCACCAAATCGATAACGCATTCCCGGATATATGATCTTGAAACTATCACCACAAGATATTTCGAATGCATGGCGTCCAAATGTTTGCTCTGGGGACATGCCCCGGCGGATTTGTGCGATCTGTTGGGGTACAATCCGGTCATAGAAATAGACGAACTGAATCCTGGAGCGCAATTATTGGATATTCTCGACCGTTACGACGACTTTATCGATTTAATCGAGAGAAATTATGTGCTTGTCTCGGAAAAGCACCAGTGGAAAAATCGCGTGGAAGAGATGGTGAAGATTATGCGCTCAGCAACCATCTCGATGAGTTAAAACTACATGAAAATCCTCCTTTCCGGCCACCACAACCCCCATTTCTGGACGATTACCGAATATATTGAGGCGGCGATAAATC
>DYTH01000054.1 GCA_020726025.1 Syntrophus aciditrophicus
GGCTTTAGCCGGAATGACGGTTTTTAGACTTTTGACGAGAGCATCAAGGTTAATGAACTCGTCAAAAGTACATTTTTCCCTCCCCTTGCGGGCGGGGATTAAGGGGAGGGGAAAACTACATCCCGAAATACAGTCACTTATCGCCCCCACCCTGACCCTCCCCCGTGAAGGGGGAGGGAATTTTGGACTTTTGACGAGAGCATCAAGGTTAATGTTCATAAACCGAAGGTTCATGTTCATAAAGCCCGGAATGATGTCTGGGGATGGATGCGGCAAAGCGCGTCTTTCCGTAAACGAACGCGGCTATACGCTGATTGAACTGTCCGTTGTTGTCCTGCTGGCCGGAATGATGCTTTTGATTGCCGTGCCCCGCATACGGGATGCCGTTCTTTCCGACGGTCTGAAGACGGCCACCCGCAAGCTGGTCGGCGCTTCCCGGGAACTCCGAAATGAGGCCATTCGCGAACAGGTCGATTATCTGCTGCATCTGGATTTCTCCCATCCCGGATTCTGGACCTACAGCGCCGACACGACGCCTGAAAAGCTCTCGGAGATACGCAGGCAGCCCACTTCTTTTGCCAAAGATGTGGCAATCGAGGATTTCAGCCGTCCCGGCGAGGAAAAAAAGACGGAGGGAGAGGTCGAGATTCGCTTCCATCGTCAGGGTTATGTTGATCCGGCGGTCATCCACCTGAAGAAGGACGACCGTGTTTTTACAGTCATTTTCCATCCGTTTCTCGACACAGTGACCGTTTATGAGGAGTATGTTGATTATACATTCGACGAGGGCGAACTGTCCTACGGCCGGTGAGCGCGCAATACGTTGCCCTAAACGGGGATTTACACTGCTCGAGGTGATGATCGCCATGGCGATTCTGGCAATCGCGCTGGTAGCCGTTTACCAGTCGCAGTCGCAGAGTATCGCAATGGCTTCGGATTCACGGTTTCTCACGACGGCTTCGCTTTTGGCACAGGGGCGGATGGCCCTGCTGGATGCTGCCGCCCCGGGCTCGGTCAAGGCCGAACGCGGTGATTTTGGGGAGGATTTTCCCGATTACTCCTGGCAGGTGACGATAGAGGACACCGAGGTGGAGCGGCTGAAGAGGCTTGTCGTTACCGTGGTCAACGCCCGGCTGGCAAAGCGCAACGAATACCGTCTCGTTCTATACAAGGTCTTGACTTAATTGAAACAAAAAGGGTTCACACTGATCGAAATCCTCGTTGCCGTCCTTATTCTGGGGATCGTTCTGACAACCGTTTACGCCTCCTATACGGGCGCCTTCCGGATGATCGCCGATACCCGCAGCGACGCCGGGATTTACGGCATGGCCAGAGGCGCCCTTGAACGGATGACGGCAGACCTCGAGTCCGTTGCCCCCTGGAAGGGCTCCTTCTCTTTTTTGGCGAAGCAGTCATTTCTGCAGGATACTGATTTCACAAGCCTTGTATTCCGCTCCGCCGCCCATGTCCCCTTCGGAAAGGATGAGGCGGCAGGCGGGGTTGCGGTGATCGAGTATCTCGTTCAAGAGACGGATAAGGAAGGTGTGTTTGCCCTCTATCGGAGTGATTCCGTCAGCCGCGATCTGGAGAAGGATGATCATGCTCCCCCGCGGAAATACCTGCTGTGCGACAGAGTTGCGCAGTTAAGCTACCTTTTTTATGACGAAAAGGACGATCAACACGAAATGTGGGATTCGGAGGCGGGCGGCGAAAGGCAAAAGAAAAAGGCGCCGAAGGTGGTCGAAATACGGATGTCCCTTGTGAATGAAAAGAATCCTGACAACCCCTTTGTGTTCATGACGCGGGTGCGTCTGCCCGTCGCCGCGGTGAAATAAATGGGGAGAATCAAAAATCTGGCGCGCTTATTTTCAGGCAGCCCCCTCATGAAGGCACGTATTTACAAGAGAATTTCGGCCATCCCCGCCCGCGGCGAAAGTATAAAAACGGCTGCGATAACCAATGAACGCGGAGTGGCGCTCATTGTCGTCATTCTGGCGATCAGCATCATCGTGGCGCTGACGATTCAGTTGAACCGCGATATGCGCGCGCAGATGTACGCCGCCGCCAATCTGAGCGATCAGACGCGCCTGCGTTATGTTGCTGAATCGGGTATTTACGCCGCGCAGGCCCTTCTTCTGGCGGATAAAAACGGCTTTGACGCGCTTACCGAGGATTGGGCGAATACCGAAATGGTGTCGCTGAAATCGGAGGAGTTCTTCGATAACGCCTCGTTCAAGCTGACGATAGAGGATGAGGGGGGAAAAATCAATATCAACAAGGTTGTTGCGGGAAACGCCTACAACGTCCCCGTTCGGGAGATGTTGCTGCGCCTTTTGACCGGTCCCTCTTTTCGTCTGGAAGAAGCGTCGGCCGGGGAGATTCTTGATTCCATCAAGGATTGGATCGACGGGGACGACGATGCAAGCGGCAAAGGCAGCGAGGAGGGGGCAAAAAACGGCGCTCTTGATTGCATTGAAGAACTATTGATGATAAAGGGTGTCTCCCGCGAGGTGTTTTACGGTTCGGAGGCGATTTACGGACTTTCCCGTTGTCTGACCGTGTTTGGAGACGGAAAGATCAACATCAATACAGCTCCCCGCCCTGTGCTGCTCGCGCTTTCCGCGCAGATGACAGGGGAGGCTGTGGAGGCGCTGGACGCGTATCGCCGGGACGAAAAAAATTCCGTCGCTGATGTCGGCTGGGTTCAAGGCGTACCGGAGGCGACCGGCCTCAATATTCCGGTGGGGAGTCTGACGGTCAAAAGCGACATATTTCAAATCAAGGCTGTGGGAGTGCAGGGAAGAATGAAAAGGCAGATCGATGCCGTGGTCAGCCGGGACGCAGGCCGGACAAAGATTTCAACCCTGTCCTGGAAAGTGGAGTAATGCCGGTAAAAATTATCGGTCTCGATATCGGCGCAACAAGCGTCAAGGCGGCGCTGCTGACCCGTGGGTTACGGGGGGTCGGCACGGTTGCGGCCTTTCGCCGTGTTGAGACGACCGAAGCCGGAGGGATCGCCGAGGCCCTGCTGCAGCTTTTCTCCGACAAGACATTTGCCGATGCGACATGCGTAACAGCTCTTCCCTCCTCGGTTTTTTCTTTTCGCAACGTCCAGCTTCCCTTCCACGACGAACGGAAAATACGCCAGACGACGGCCTTTGCCGTGGAGCCGCTCATCCAGCAGCCCCTCGACGCGGTTTTGATCGACTACGCGGTTGTAGAGCGGGATAAACAATCCAAACTTTTTGCAGCGATCATCGAAAAGGGGCATATTAACGATCGCCGGGCGCTTTTGAAGCCCTACGTCCGCGAGATAGCCGTCATCGATGTTGAAGCGGCGCCGATGGCCGCGTTTCTGGCCGCCAGGCCGGGCGCTCCTTCCTGCTGCCTGCTTTTCGACGTTGGCTTCAAGGATACGACCGCCGCTTTGTTTGGAAAGAATGGCCTCTTCCATATCCGCCATTTTTATTTCGGCTCCCAAAAGGCGGCAGAGTCGCCTGACCCGAATTTCTTTCAACCCTTCTTTGCCGAGCTGAAAAATACCGTCGTTTTCCTGCTTCAGAAAGGGCAGATACCGGAGCTTCCTGCAAAAGTCGTTCTGACCGGAGGCGGTTCCCGTATGCCGGGACTGGCCGAAGGGCTGGCGGGTCTTTTCGGTGTCCCCGTCGAGAAGGCCGATTTGCTTTCCGCGGGAGGCTTCACGATGGACGAAAAGCTCCGTGCATCCTGGGACGGGGCTCTCATGGATCAGGCCCTGGCGCTTGCGGCACGGCCGCTCGGGAAGGGGACGGGCTTCAACTTTCTGCAACGGGAGCAGGAGACCAGGGCGGATTCCGGAGAACTACGCGGATTTCTTAAAAAAGCGTCGATCGCGGTCGGGGTGATTGCCGTTCTTGCCGCAATCGAGCTGGGGCTGGGCGATTACGCCATGCGCCTCCATCTGGCGCGTCTCAAAAAAGAGGTTGTCTCTGAATTCAAAAAGATTGATCCGGAAACCACGAAAATCGTCGATCCGGTCGTTCAGCTTAAGGGGAAAATCGCCGAGGCAAAAAAACTGACGGCGGGCATCGGCGATGCCCTGTCGTCGTCATCGGCGCTCGACATTTTCCGGGATATCTCCGGCGCCGCCCAGCCGGAGATATCGCTTGCGAGTTTCTCGCTTGAAGAGGACGCGGTTGTGCTGAAGGGGGCCGCCCCCAATTTTGACGCGATGGATGCGTTTAAAAAGAAGCTGGAAGCCTCAAAATACGTTAAGTCAGTAACGGTCGGCGCCGCAACCCTGCTGAAAGATGAAAAAGGGGTGGAGTTCCATTTGAAGGTGACCAGAAAAAAATGAAGCAGTTCTGGGAGCAGTTGACAAAAAGCCAGAAGCGTTCCCTGACAGTCGGGATGGGCTTCGTCGTGGGCGCCGTTATTGTGCAGTTTGCACTCTTCCCCTGGCTGGACGCCCGGCAGAGGGTGAAGTTGTCTATTGCCGCTAACGAAAAAATCCTCCGCGAACTCAAGACGCTTGGGCGTGAATACTCTCTTCTCAAGCGTTCCTCGGATACCGTAAGGAAAGTCATCGAGCAGCGGCCGCCCGGGTTCGCCCTTTTTTCCTATCTTGAGAAAAAAGCCAGTGAAACCGGATTGAAAGCGCATATCAAGTCGATTAATCCCCTGAAACCGCTCTCGGCGGGGGCCTACGAGGAGGCCGCCGTGGAGATAAAAATCGAGAACCTGACCATTAAGCAACTAACGGACTTTATTTATACTATCGAATCTCCTGAACAGATGGTCAGAATCCGGCGGCTGACCATGGGGAAAATGAAGGAGACACCGGACTACCTTGTTGCCGACATCCAGGTGTCTGCGTATCAGAAACCAGCGGAGGTCGGCCCCCGATGAACGCAAGGCTTGATCTTCGTAAATCAAAAATGGATGGCGCCCCAACGTTTGGGCTTCGCAAGTTCAGGATAACACGATCATTTTTCGGATATGTTCTGGCGGCTGTTTTGCTGCTGCTGTTTTTTTTGTACCTGCGTTTTCCGGGGGACGCCGTAAGGGATTATCTTAAAGCAGCGGCGGCGGCGCACTATCCGGACACGCTCTTTGTCGTCGATTCTATCGTGCCGGTCATTCCGCCCGGGATTTCGCTGAAAAATATGACATTCGCGTTTCGGGAGAGTCCCGAGGCGACCCTGCATGCCGACACCCTCGCCTTTTCCCCCGGATGGGCTTCCCTGATGAAAGGGAAGGCCGCGGTTGCCGTCTCTGCGTTGCTTTACGATGGAGATATCCGCGTAAACGGTGAGATGGCGAAGAGCTTTTCTTTAACGGGGCCTTTGTCGGCAAAAGCCCGCTTTTCGGGGATAAGACTGGAAAAGTCTCTGATTCTGCAAAGCCTTTTTTCCCGCCATGTTTCCGGAACGCTCAAAGGATCATTTTCGGCAAACGGCGTGGGGGGGAGCAGGAAAAACGTTGTCGGCAGCCTCGATGCAGCCATTTTGAACGGAAGCTACCAGCTTATGGAAAGCTTTGCAGGATTCGACAAGATTAATTTCAGCAGGATCGACCTGAAAATGGAGCTGAAGGGCGGCGTCTTAAAAATATCCAGCATCACGGTAAATGGCGACAAGCTGCGCATCGCGCTGAAGGGGAACATTCTGCTTGCCGATGACCTTCAGGAAAGCCGGATGGATTTGACCGGCTCCGTCGAACTGCAGGGGCTGGGCGGCAGGCGCATGCCGATCACCATCGGCGGCGTTTTCGGCAAGCCGACGATGAAACTGATGTAAAACAACGCATGAAGGGATTCCTGCACGTGGATTGGGCACGCTATTTTCGCTTTTCATTTGCTGATCTCCAGGGTCTTGTTTCCCGGAGATCGGTGATCTTGACGCTGATGGCGGTCTTGCTCTACCAGACGACGGGTATTTTATATCAGGCGCTGACGCTACAACTGCTCCGGATGACGCCGCAAGCCGTAACGGAAGTCAAGGCGCCCGTTGTCGCGACCGTTGCACGCGAGCCGCTCGATGGCTACAGGCCGGTCATCGACAGAAACATTTTTGGCACGGCGACGAAGACCATCGAGGAAAAACAGGCCGAAAACAGGCCTGCCCAGCAGCCGGACATCACGCTTCTTTTCGATCTGCGCGGCACTGTTGCCGGGGATGTGAAGTACGGATTCGCGATCATTGAGGAAAAGGGGACGAAAAAACAGCGTCTTGTGAAAATAAACGATGTCGTTTCCGGGGCAAAGGTGGTGCGGATTCGGAGAAACGCGCTCGATGTTCTTGTAAACGACCAGGAGCGAACACTGAAGATAGCGGAACGCGCCGAGGCGCCGATTGTACCGCCGTCAGCGCGGCCAGGCGCCGGCGCCCCTGTTGCCCCTGTCGCCGCGGGGGGAACGATTACGGTGAATCGCGCCGAAATTTCCGCAGCCCTGACCGATATGGGGACCATGCTCCGTCAGGCGCAGGTACGTCCCTATTTCAAGGGCGGGGCGCCCGACGGTTTCATGATAACCAACATCCAGCCGGGGAGTCTCTACCAGCGGATGGGAATCTCGAACGGCGACATCCTCCAGGGGGTTGACGGACGCAGAATCAAGACGGCGGATGACATGATGTCGTTTCTCAACACGATGAAGAGCGCCTCGGGGATGGCCGTTTCCCTCCAGCGCGGGGGCAGGCCGCAGACTTTGAATTACCAGTTTCGGTAATGTTCTCCCACCTTTGACGGGGGGAGGGCCGGGGTGGGATACTGGAAGCTGAACGGGGCGCTGTCCCTCATTATAAGGGTACGTGATGTACGAGGCATACTTCGGGCTCAAGGAAAACCCGTTCACACTCTCGCCCGATCCGCGGTACATGTATTTGAGCCCGCGGCATCAGGAGGCGTTGAACTGCCTGATCTATGGGATACAGGAAAGAAAGGGTTTCATGGCGCTGACCGGCGGGGTCGGAACCGGCAAGACAACCCTCTGCCGTTTTCTGCTTTCCGGGCTGGACGATTCGGTTGCCACGGCGTTGATATTCAACCCCGCCCTGTCCGATCTGGAACTGCTGAAAACGGTAAATCAGGAGTTCGGCATCAAAATCGGGAGTGGGAGGGGAACGAAAAAGAGGTATCTGGACGCACTGAACGACTTTTTGCTGGCAAATTTTTCCCGGGGGAAAAATGCCGTTCTGATCATCGACGAGGCGCAGAACCTCCCCCGCGAAACGCTGGAACAAATCAGAATGCTGTCAAATCTGGAGACGGCAACGGAAAAGCTGCTGCAGATCGTGCTGCTGGGCCAGCCGGAATTTATGGAAATGCTTTCGCTTCCGTCGCTTCGGCAGTTGAACGAGCGAATAACGGTCCGCTATGATCTCAAGCCGCTGGCAAGAGGCGATGTGAGCGGCTACATCGAGCGCAGGATTTCCGCCGCTTCCGGATGCGCGGAAAAGATTTTCTCCCCGGAAAGCTATGCCAGGATCTACCAGGTCTCCGGGGGAATTCCGAGACGGATCAACGCGATCTGTGACCGGGCGCTGCTCGTTGCCTACAGTCGGGACAGGCGTGTTGTTGACCGGGGCATTGTCCGGGCTGCCGTTTTCGACCTTGGGCCCGGATATTTGACCCGGATGTCCGGGCAAAAGGCACGACGCTGGATGGAAGTCGCAGGGTTCGCGCTCTTGTGTGCGCTTTTTCTTGCGGCGGTATTCTTTTACGGGCACTTTTCCTTCCTTGAAGGTAGGGTGAAATAAACGGGGCTCTGTCCCTGAATAAAAAAAATGAGCTATATCAACGAAGCGCTTAAAAAGGCGCAGGAAGAAAAAAACAGTCGTTACGGGGCACTAAGTGGTGTTGCCTCTGCTGTTACGGCTGCGGGGAAAAAACGGGGATGGACGGCGCGATGGGGGATTTCCGTCGCGCTTTCTTTGATGATTGCGGGGATTTCTCTGCTCGCGGTTCTGTTTATTTTTTTTCCGCCCGCCGCTGATCGCCATTTTTTTCCCATGTTTGCAAAAACGAAAGAGGTTGCAGCCGGGCCCACTGAAAAGAAGGATGTTCCAAAGGCGGAAAGACCGCTGGCGGCAAAGGCTTTAAACGGGGAGGCACTGGAGAAAAGCCCCTCCGGATCTCCCGCAGCCGAAAAAAAGAATTTTCCGGAAGACAAAAGGGCTGCCGGGATAAAGGGTCTCTGTGACGAGGCGGCAACAGCCAGCCGTAAGGGCGATTTCAGCGGGGCCCGGGCGCTTTACGAAAAAGCGCTGAAACTTGCCCCTGAAAATGTGGAGATATTGAACAACCTCGGCGTCGTCTATCTGGCTGAAAAAAAGCGCGAGAAGGCGCTTTCGCTGTTTCGCCGGGCGATACTGCTGAAACAGGACTATGTTGACCCGTACTACAACATGGCCTGTCTTTATGCGCAGAAAAATGATATTGACCAGAGCCTCTGGTATCTCAAGATCGCGATATCCATGGACAGGGACGTGGTGAACTGGGTAAAAAAGGATGCCGATATGAAAGTGATCGCGGCATCCCCTAAATTCAAGGAAATAGATGGAGGGGCAAAAAACTGATGCCGCCGGTACAGATAAGCATGAGTAGGATTAAGATTGCAATGCGTGGTTTTCAAAACAGAAATGCCGCTTCGCTGCGTCGTAATATGTGGATATCACTTGACTTCCCGGTCTGTGGGGGCAACTGCCGGACCAAAAGACGTGGATTGGCAATAGTCTTTTCCCTGGCAGTGCTGGCAGTGGTTTTTTTGCCGGGGGCGTCGATCGCGGCGCGTATCTCCGGTGAAGATCAGCCGGTCACGACCGCACCCGCCCCATCCGCGGCGTCAACGCCTCAAAAATCCCCTGCAGCGTCAAAGGAGAGCCCCGTTTCCAAAACCGAACCGGCCACGGCTGCCGAAACGAAGAAGGCCGCTTCCCAAATCAAGGCCGCGGAAAAGCCGAAGGTTGTACCGTCGGCCGCAGCTACCGATGCTGCGGCGTCTGGTGCGGCCGTCAAGCCTGTAACCGGGTCTGCGACATCGCCCGCAGGGACGGTCGCCCCCCGGAAAGACGAAAAAGAGCCATCCACCGGCGTGCGCCCACCGCGTTTCGGGGCGGATTCTCCCGCAGTGCAGAAACCGGTCGCTGCACCGACGTCTCCGGTCGTACCGCCAGCCCCCGTACCGCCTGCCCCGACCAGGGGACAGATAACCCCTGCGCCGCCTGTTCCGACCAGCGGGCAGACATCGCCAGCCCCCGCGCCGCCCGCCCCGACCAAGGGACAGATAACCCCTGCGCCGCCTGTTCCGACCGGCGGTCAGACATCGCCAGCCGCGCCGCCGACCGCTTCCCCGGCATCGGGCCGGTATGTGACCATCGACTTTGACAATGTCGATATCTCCGTTTTTATTAAGTTTGTCAGCGAACTTACCGGTCGTAATTTTGTCGTTGACGACAAGGTGAAGGGCAAGGTGACGGTCATCTCGCCGCGGAAGATCGCCGTCGATGAGGTTTACAAGGTATTCGAATCGGTTCTGGAAATATACGGGTTCGCAACGGTCCAGGCGGGCGAGGTGATCAAGGTCGTCCCCGCGATGGACGCGCGCGGCAAAAATCTCGATTTGAGGCTGAAGCGGGAGGCCATTTCCCCGGAGGACCGGATTGTCACGCAGATACTCTCCCTGCAAAACGCCGATACGAACGAGATGAAGAAGATTCTCGATCCTCTCGTTTCCAAGACCAGCATCGTCCTCGCCTATCCGCCGACGGGGATGCTGATCATTACCGATGTCCTCTCCAACATCAAGCGCCTCCAGGATATCGTGACCGCCCTCGACGTTGAAGGGGTCGGCCAGGTTATCTCGTATATTCCTCTCAAGTATGCGTCTTCGCAGGACATGGTGAAGTCGCTGACGCTGATTTTTCAGCAGCAGGCCGCTCCCGGCAAGGGGGCGATCTCCCCGATCAAGATTGTCGCGGACGACCGTACCAACGCGCTCATTATGCTCGCGACGGAAAACGACACCAAAAAGGTGAAAGAGCTTCTGGCCCTGATGGACAAGGATATCCCGCGCGGGGCCGGGGCGATCCGCGTCTATTACCTCCAGAACGCGAAGGCGGAGGATCTGGTCAAGGTGTTGACCGGCCTGCCCCAGCAGGGGAAAACCCCCGACCCGAAGGCCGCCGCCGCGCCTGTTTCCAAAAATGTCCAGATCGTTGCCGACAAGGCAACCAACGCCCTCATCATCACCGCCGACACCGCCGACTACATGATCATCGAGGATGTTATAAAGAAGCTCGATATCTCACGACCGATGGTCTATCTTGAAGCGCTGATCATGGAGGTGAACGCGGACAAGGGATTCAAGCTGGGCGTCGAATGGCAGGGGGCGAACGCAGTTTCATACAGGGACAGGACGGGCGCCATTGTCGGCGGCGTCAGCGGCGACAGCGGCTCTTACAGCATTGCTCAAAATCTCCTTACCAACAAGGGGTTGCCGTCAGGTTTGTCTTTCGGGGTGGTCGGCCAGATGATCAATGTTGCCACGACAACCGTGGCGGGTGTGGCAACGACCCTTTCGTTTCCCAATCTTGCGGCTTTTATTCAGGCCTATCAGAGCGATACGGATTTCCGGTTTTTATCCACACCGCAATTGCTGACTCTGGATAATGAAGAGGCGGAAATCACCGTTGGTTCGAATATCCCCTACGTGACCAGGCAGGATACCACGACAACATCGACAACCAATTACAGCAGTTACGAATATAAGGACGTCGGCGTAACGCTGAAGGTGACTCCGCAGATCAACAGGGATGGGTTCATTCGGATGAAGCTCGATCAGACGGTGACAAAAGTTGACAGCAAAACGGCCGAGGTGCAGGCAGGGGTCAATATTCTTGCCCCCACGACGCTCAAGCGAACCGCCAAGACCACCGTCACAATCAGGGATGGCGACACCGTCGTGATTGGCGGCATGATTGAAAATGAATCCACGACAGGGGACTACAAGGTGCCTCTTCTCGGAGACATTCCGATTCTGGGCTGGCTGTTCAAGACGCGTTCCAAATCATTCAGAAAAACAAACCTTTTTGTCTTTGTCACCCCGCGGGTCATCCGCACCCCGGAGGACGCCGCGGCGATTCATGAAGACAAGAAGGAATACATGCAAACGATTACGGAGGGGTCGATCAAAAACACGCCTGTCCGGAAGAAGAACAGCAAAGAGGGGGCGACTATCCTCGAAGGCAGTGCCCCGGTCGGCAAAGAGAGCCCGATAGACGGGCAGGTCGGCGGGCCGGAAACTGCGGCTGGGGAGTTGACGGGAAGATGACGGAGAGCGCGGCGGTTATTGGAAGCGATAATACCCTTGACGAACGCCTGATAGCCTGCGGCGTCCCGCCGGAGACAATCGCCGAAGCGTATCGTTCGTCCTTTGAAAACGGGGGTGGAATTGTCGATTTTCTGGTCCAGAAAAAGGCGCTTTCTGAACGCATGCTTCTGCAGGCTCTGTCGGAAGAGCTGGGGATGCCTCTCTGGCAGAAGCTTCCCGTTGACCATATAGACACCGGCTTCACGTCCCATTTCTCGATTCAGTATCTGAAGAAGCAGAAGATCGTGCCAATAGTCAACGCGCCCGACGGCCCTGTTGTCGCCGTCAACGATCCCTGGAACTTTCAGGCGGTTGACGATCTCTGCCAGGCGCTGAATCTGCCGGAGCGGCTGGTGGTGCTGGCGACGCATGATGAGATCATCATGGCGATCAACCTCGCCTATGATTTGAGCCGCAGCACGGCAAAGGAGTTTTTCGACGAAATTTCCGGGGAATCGACCGACAGTCTTATCTCCGAGATCGAAGAAAAGGGTGATCTTCTTGACGAAACAAGCGATGCCCCGATTATCAAGCTGCTCAATCTGCTCCTCTCCGGGGCGGTCAAGGACCGGGCGAGCGACATCCATATCGAGCCGTACCAGGGAAATGTCCGGGTGCGCTACCGGATCGACGGCATTCTCTACGATATCCTTTCGCTGCCCCGGAAGATCCATTCGCCGCTTGTCTCCCGCGTCAAGGTGATGGCAAGCCTCAATATTGCCGAAAAGCGGCTTCCCCAGGACGGTCGGATCGAGATCAGAATTGCCGACCGCAGTGTCGATATCCGTGTCTCCACGATTCCCACCTCTTTTGGAGAACGGGTTGTTTTACGCCTTCTGGACAAGACTTCGTCGGTTCTGAGGCTCTCCGACCTTGGCATGGACGAAAAAAAAGTAAATCAGTTCAATAATCTGATAAAATCGCCCTATGGCATCATTCTCGTCACGGGACCGACCGGAAGCGGCAAGACGACAACCCTCTACGCGGCGCTTTCGACGATCAACAGCCCGGAGGTGAACATCATCACGATCGAAGACCCCGTCGAGTACCAGATCGAGGGAATCGGACAGATACAGGTCAATCCGAAGATCGATTTGACCTTTGCCCAGGGTCTGCGCTCCATCGTCCGTCAGGACCCGGACGTGATTCTGATCGGCGAGGTGCGCGATCGGGAGACCGCCGAGATCGCCATCCAGTCGTCGCTCACCGGCCATCTCGTTTTTTCCACGCTGCACACGAACGATGCCGCTTCCGCGGTGACGCGCCTCATCGACATGGGAATCGAGCCGTACCTTGTCACCTCTTCCGTTATCGCGATCATCGCCCAGCGTCTCGTCCGGGTTTTGTGCCCCAAGTGCAAGGAGGCCTACACCCCCGACGATGAGTCGCTCGTGAATTTGGGTCTGAACCCGAAGACGAGCCGGGAAAAGGTTTTTTACCGGAAGACCGGCTGCGCGGCCTGCATGAACACCGGATACCGGGGAAGGACGGCGATCTTCGAAATACTGATTCTCGATGATTCCATAAAGCGCATGATTTTGAAGACTTCCGACTCCAATCAAATCCAGGACGAGGCGGTTCGAAGGGGCATGGCGACGCTGCTTGCCAACGGCGCCGAAAAGGTGCTGGAAGGGACGACGACGATCGAAGAGGTGTTCCGCGTAACCCGCATCCTTAAACGCGAGGATGACATTGAATAACAGGTTTAATTGGGGACAGCCACCGATGTGCGGCCGGGCAAGGTCGCGTAATCAAGCGGGTGAAAGTCCCGCCCCGGAA
>DYTH01000055.1:0-10717 GCA_020726025.1 Syntrophus aciditrophicus
ACGAGAACATCAAGCTTGATGCTCATAAAGGGTGCAACGACCGTACCTCTTCTGACCGGGGAAAATCACCATGCAAAGACCCTTTGTCGCGATAACAGCGGCGCTGATGGCGGGGATTTTTTGCGGGAGCATCTGCGCTGTTTTTGTTTTCCCCGTCAGGGCGCTCCTTTTTTCACTGCTTGGTGCGGCTTTGATCATCGAAAGCGGCATGCTGAAAAAATGGAAACCCGATTTTCCTGCCACCCGTTTTTTCTTTGGCCGCGGCGTCTTCTTGTCTTTCCTGATGGCAGCATTTTTTCTGGCGGGGATGCTCTTGATCGACGTCCATCTTCGTCCGCCCGTCCCTGAAAGCCACATCGTCCATTTCATAACCGACGGCAAAATCACCGCGGAGGGCGTCGTTTCCGAAAATCCCGAGGAATCGCCGGAGAAAACGGACCTGGTCGTCTCCGTGACGCGCATAATCAAAGACAAAAAATACCTGCCCGCGACAGGCAACGTCCTTCTCACCATCCGGGGTGAAAATCCCTTCCGCTACGGCGATTTCATCCGTTTTCACGCGCGCCTCAAGCTCCCCCGCAACTTCAATAACCCCGGCGGGTTTGACTATGCAAGACATCTTCGCCTGCGGGGAATCCTGGCACGGGGTTTTCTCAACGACGCGACATCGTACGTTATCCTTCGGCACAACCAGGGAAATTTGCTGAAGGCAAAACTTGAGGAATTCCGGGATCTCATCCGCCGGACCATTGAAAAAAAATCGCCCGGTACGGAGGGACGCATCATCCAGGCAATGATCCTCGGCAACCAGAAGGCCATTCCCCAGGAAACGATGGATAAATTCAGCCGGACCGGTCTCACCCATATCATCGCCATTTCCGGCTTCAACATCGGGATTGTTGCCGCGTTCGCCCTTTTTATGGCGCGCCTGTTTTTGAGGGCCGAGTACCTTCTCTTGCGGGGAAACGCTGCCAAATTATCGGCAATCCTCGCTATTTTCGTCGTTATATTCTACACCGGCGTGGCCGGCGCCGGGATTTCCGTTCTGCGGGCCGCCATCATGTTCACGGTCTTTCTGACGGCCCTCTTGATGGACAGAGAGAAAGACCTCTTCAATATTCTCGCCTTTGCCGCCTTTATCATTCTGGTTATCGCCCCATACTCGCTTTTCGACGTCTCTTTCCAGCTTTCCTTTTCCGCGGTCGCCGCCCTGATTTTTTTCATGCCGCCCATCATCAGGCTTCTTGGGCCTCCCCCGGACAGGCAGGCTGTCGCGACGTATCAAACAGCAATAAAATTCTATACAAACACAGTCCTGCGGGGCGTTGTCATTTTCTTTTTTGCGTCGCTGTCTGCCACACTGGGCACCCTGCCTTTGATCATCTTCTACTTCAACCGCATTCCTCTGGTCGGTCTGGCCGCGAACATGATCTGCGTTCCCATTCTCGGCGTGCTGGCAATCCCTGTTTCACTGGCCATCGTCGTAACCGCGCCGATTTCATCCGCTCTTTCCGACCTCGTGATACGTGTGACGGAAGTTCTTGTCAGCATTTCACTTTTTTTTGTTGACCGCTTTGCCGCTCTGCCCTGGGCATCGCTTGTTGTCGCCACTCCGTCCGTTTGGGAGGTGGCGGCCTGGTACCTGCTTCTGGCCTGGGCGGGACTGGCGCTCCACGTTCTTACCGGAGAAGTCATCATCAAAAAACATGCGGCAGGTCGATTTTTGTTTTTCGCCACGCCTTTTGCCGTCGCGCTTTTCTTTACTGCAACCTGGTCTTATCAGCACATCAGGGAAACCCGACAGGAAACCCTTTCGGTAACCACAATCGATGTCGGCCAGGGAAACAGCCTTCTCGTCAAATTTCCCGGCGGGAAAAACATGCTGGTTGACGGAGGCGGATTCTTCGACGGAAGCTTCGATATCGGAAAGCTCGTCGTGGCCCCGTACCTGCTCCACGAAGGGATCACACAAATCGACGTCGTGGCCCTTACCCACCCCGATTCCGACCATCTCAACGGCCTGCTGTATATTCTGGAAAATTTCCGCGTGGGTGAAGTCTGGAGCAACGGCGATGCGGCGCCCAGCGATTCATACCGCGCCTTTCGTGAAATCATCCGTAAAAAAGGAATTCCTCACAGAATTTTGCCGGACAGGGAAGAAGAAATGGACATCGCCGGAGTCCGCATTCAGATTATGAATCCGGTGCATTCCCCGCCCCTGAAAAAAACGCCCTTTGTGCAAAACCCGGTCGACGAGGAGGAGAAAACCGGTGGGACAAACGACCGGGCCCTGACGATGAAGCTCTCTCTCGGAAAAAGAAGCTTTCTTCTTCCCTCGGACATATCACAGATCGTCGAGAGCCGACTTGCCGATTCGGGCATGGATTTGCGAAGCGATGTTCTGATCGTTCCCCACCACGGCAGCCGCTTTTCCAGCAGCCAGGCCTTTCTTGAAAAGGTCGCGCCACGGGTCGCCATCGTAAGCTGCGGTTACAAAAATGTCTTCAAATTTCCACACCGGGAAATACTCCATCGATACCGGCTGATGAACATCGATTTATACCGGACCGATCTCGACGGCGCCGTTTACGCGACGACGGACGGAAGAAACATTACCGTTGAGAGCCTCTGCTTTGGTTCCCGCGAGAAGGCGCGGTAATGGGAGATTCAGGATTGGTGAATTCGAAGTTTCATGTCCTTAAAATCAGGACCCTTTTTCCTCTTCGCCGCCCCCGGGGTTTGCTATGCCGATCTTGGCAGGGCCTTGCCATAGATGATCATACCTGATTTAATGGAGATGTTCTGGATAGTTTTAATTTCGTGTACGGAAAATTGTGATCGGTTTTCCTTTTTTTCAGCGGTGACGGAAAACCCGCCAGCCGCATTGCAACCGTGGATTCTCAACGAATCGGGGAATTTACTCTCCGGCGTATTATAAAATTCGGGAGAGGTGGATGTATTAACAAGATCGTCAATCGATGAAAAAACGATCTCATAGCCTTCCAGTCTCAATCCGGCCACCAGATCGTCGAGAAGTGCGGAAACCTTGTCGTAAGAACGAATTTTCCCAAAGGTAAACCAGAGCGTAACCCTTTTATTCATGGGAGATGGATTTGCGTCCGAGAAAATTTCACCGAGCCGGCCAAGCTGTTTTCCATCATGATCTATCTCCCCGTAAAAGCGCATCCCAAAGGCGTCAACCCTGTCGCCGCTTGCCCCGAACTTTATTTCAGCACCTTCATATTGGTTACTGCCTGCCTTTCCTGTCAGTTGTCGTTAATGCTTCAGAGAGCAGCCGCAATCAGCCGCCGCAGAGATTTCCATGCCACGCGCGCCGCCTGCGGCCATGAACTTCCGCATGCGCTATAGCACAAATTTTACTTTAACAAAATACTATTGGCGTTTCCGTGCACGAACCGGGAATGGCCAATAAAAGAGTCGCCCGAAAGATAATCAGGAAGAAAAAACTAATGGCGCCAAGAGGCTTTAGTTGCAGCAGAAGCGCTGATATGGTAGCAGTCCGGCCATGAAACCTCGCGCGCTTCTCATAAACCCCTGGATTTACGATTTCTCCGCCTACAACCTCTGGTACAGACCGCTCGGGCTTCTCTACATAGCCTCCCTTCTCAGGACAAACGGGGTGGATGTATCCTTTATCGACTGCCTGGAAGAAGAGGCGGGGGCAATCCACGCAGGCCATCTTACCCCGGGGAAAATGAAACCCGATGGCGAAGGAACCTACACGCGGGAGCGCATCGAAAAACCGCCGCCCTTGCGGATGATTCCAAGGAATTACCACCGCTTTGGACTGCCTCCCGCCAGAGTGCGGGAAAAGCTGGGCAGCCTCGCACGCCCCGACGTGATCCTGCTGACAACGATGCTGACCTACTGGTATCCTGGACTTTTTGAAATGATCGCGCTGGTCAGGGAAATTTTCACGGGTGTGCCTGTCGTAATCGGCGGCAATTACGTCACCCTGTGCCCGGAACATGCGAAAAAATCGGGGGCAGACTTCCTCCTCCCCGGCGAAGGCGAAAAAACACTGCCCGCGCTGTTCAGGCATCTCCTCGGAATAGACATGCAAAATCTGCCCGACCATGACAACCTCGATTCCTACCCCCATCCTGCCTTTGATCTCCTGGATCGGCCCGCAAGCCTGCCCATCATGACGTCGCGGGGCTGTCCCTTCCGGTGCAGTTACTGCGCCTCGCACCTGCTCCACCCCGCATTCCGCAGACGCGACCCCATCCTTGTTGCCGACGAGATCGCCCTCTGGCATCACCGCTTCGGGACGAGGAATTTCTCCTTCTACGACGACGCGCTCCTTGTCGATTCACGAAATATGGCGATCCCCCTGCTCGAAGAGATCATCCGCAGGGGGCTCCCCCTTCAGTTCCACTGCCCGAACGGCCTCCACTTGCGTGAAATAACCCCGGAGATAAGCCGTCTCATGCGGAAGGCAGGATTCAAGACCATCCGTTTCGGGTTTGAAACCTCCGATCTCGTCAGACAGAAACAGACCGGCGGCAAGGTCAACAATGCCGAATTGGCGGAGGCCTTGAAAAATCTGAAAAATGCAGGCTTCCCGACCGGGGAAATGGGAATCTACATCCTTTGCGGTCTTCCGGGGCAGACACAAGAGGAGGTGGCCGAAAGCATCCGCCATGTCCAGTCCCTGGGCGCCCGCCCGATTCTGGCGGAATACTCGCCGATTCCCGGCACGGGGCTCTGGGAGGATGCCGTGGCCTCTTCGTGCTACCCCATCGCCGCGGAACCGCTCTTTCATAATAACACGCTCCTTCCCTGCCGGAATGAATCCCTCACCATCGATTCTTACCGGAGATTGAAATTATTGGCCCGGAAACGCAAAGGTGCTTGACAAGCTTTTTTGATGTGAGTATAGGGGTGGCGACGGCGTGATCTGCTGTGTTCGCCATTGAGTCGGACTGCTGGATTGCAACATAAAAAGAGCGACAGGGTCCTTTTGGTGCTTTGACACCGCTTGGGGCCAACTTTCAAAATGTACCGACTTTCCAGCGTAATGACGAGACGGCACGAGCGGATTTCGCCGTCACCTTATCGTTTTTTTCCAGATAATTTCATGTTTTGTCATTTGCAGGGACTCTTTCGGCCATGATTTTCTGGTGGTTTAAAATAATCGCAATCGGACTCTTTTCCCTGTTTTTTCTTGTTTACGGCATAGAGACGCTTATAGGCGCCTACTCTCTGAAAAGCCCCATGGATTTCGTGATGTTCTTCTTCTCCGCGAGCTTTATGATTCTGGTGAGCGGCGTTGGACTGATCTTTTCTTTTTTCCGGATATACAACCACTTTAAATTACCCGAGGGCGGCGACACTGAAAAAACCGATGAAGCTGAATTTCACCGATAACGACTCCTTGCGCGTGTTATGCGGGGAGCATGACAAAAACCTGCGGATGATTGAAAGACTCGCCGCAGTCAAAATCACGCTCAGGGGAAACGCCATCTCCGTTGACGGCAGCGACCATTCCGTCGGCCATGCAGAAAATCTTCTGACGCAGTTGTACGGGATTGCAGCCAAAGGGCACCCCCTTTTCCCTCTCGATATCGAACAGGCGCATAAAATCCTCTCCGAAAGCTCCCACGCCGATCTGGAAAAAATTTTCCTGGACACCGTCTTTATCGCCTCTAAAAAACGTGTCATCACCCCGAAAAGCATCTCCCAGAAAAACTACATCGACGCCATCAGAAACTCGGATATGGTCTTCGGCATCGGCCCGGCGGGAACCGGCAAGACCTATCTGGCCATGGCCATGGCAGTCGCCGCCCTGATGGAAAAGAAGGTGAACCGCATCTCCCTGGCCCGCCCGGCCGTGGAGGCCGGGGAAAAACTGGGATTTCTGCCGGGCGACCTCGCCGAAAAGGTGAATCCCTATCTGCGGCCTCTCTACGACGCGCTTTTCGACATGATGGACTTCGACCGCGCCCAGGCTCTGATAAACAAGGGGGTAATCGAGGTTGCCCCGCTTGCCTTCATGCGGGGGCGCACCCTCAACGATTCCTTCGTCATCCTTGACGAGGCGCAGAACACCACCCCTGAACAGATGAAGATGTTTTTGACCCGGCTCGGTTACGGCTCCAAAGCGGTCGTCACGGGCGACATCACCCAGATCGATCTTCCGCCCGAGAAGCTGTCGGGATTAGTCCAGGCCCAAAACCTCCTCGGAAAAATAAAGGGAATTTGCTTCATTCATTTCTCCGACAGAGACGTGGTGCGGCACCCGCTGGTACAGGAAGTCATCCGCGCTTACGAGGTCGGGGAACGCAAAAATGAAAGGAAAAAACCGTGACGGTCTCGCTTCGCAACAAACAGAAAAAAGAGACGATCGACGCCGGCCGCCTTCGGAGGAGTTTGAAGAGGCTTCTGAAGGAGCTTCAGAGGGAAAATGACGAAGTCAACGTCATCCTTGTCGATGACGAACAGATACAGTCGATCAACCGCGAGTACCTCGACCGCGACCGCCCCACCAATGTCATCTCCTTTGCCATGACGGAAGGGGTGGGAGGCGCGTTGCATCCTGAAATACTGGGGGACATCGTTATTTCCGCGGAAACGGCGGCGCGTGACGCCGCGATCGGGGACCTTGCGCTGATGGAAGAAATGGAATTCCTGCTGATTCACGGACTTCTGCATCTGATCGGGTACAACCACGAAAAATGCAGTCAGAAAGAAGTTGAGCGGATGAAAAAAAAAGAACGGGAACTGTTTTTTATGTTAAGACAATGCCAACTGGATTGACTTACTGCACCCTTATCTCCTGCCCTGGATAGATGTTGTCCTTCTTCTCCATCTCATTGAGAGTCAACAGCCTCTGCAACGACACGCCCTTCTGTCTCGCTATTTTGGCCAGGCTGTCGCCCTTTTTGACCGTGTAGGTGGCTTCCGTCTTGCCTTTAGTTCCAGAGATTCTTTTTTCCTCTTTTGGGGAGAGCCGTATCGTCTGACCAATCTTCAACATATCGCTTTTCAGATTGTTGATCTTTTTCAGGTCAGCCACGGAAACACTGTATTTTCCGGAAATTCCCGCGAGGGTGTCGCCCTTTTTCACCTTATGGACAACCGTTTTTACGTCGGATTTCGAATCATCCGAAGATACGGCGACCTGCGTCCTGGTAATCGGTATATTCAATCTCTGACCGACAGAAAGCCCCTTTTTTGCTATTTTGTTCACTGATAGTATTGATTTTACGGATGTTTTATATTTTTCGGCAAGAAAAGCCACTGTCTCGCCTTTGCGCACCTTGTGCTTGATGAAGGCGCCCTTTACCATCCGACTGGTCGTGCGGGGTATCTCGGCGCCGGGAATCTCCGCTGCAAGCTGCATAAACTTCTCGCCGCTTCCAGTCGGCACCTTCAATTTGTACGCTTTACCCGGAGTAATCCGGTGCCGCAACTCCCCGTTAAGGATGGTGAGATTCTCTTCGGATATGTCCAGTTTCGAGGCGATGTCGCGGATGCGCATCGACTTGTCCGTCTCCACAACATCATAGGACGAGACATCGTATTTTGCGGTTTCTCCTGAAAAATCGAACCCGTATTTGGCCGGATCCTTGACGATCAAAAGCGTGGCGATAAACCGCGGCACGTACCGGGCTGTCTCATTGGGAAGTTTCTGATAGAGGTCCCAGAACCGGTCCAGGTAATTGACCTGCTGGGAGGCAATGGTCCGCATCACCCTCCCCTCGCCGCAGTTGTAGCCGGCAAGCACGGTAAGCCAGTCTCCAAACATGGCGTGCATGTCCTTGAGATAGGCGATCGCCGCCCTTGTCGATTTCTCGATGTCCATCCGCTCATCAACCCATTCATCGCGGTTAAGGCCATATTTGTACCCCGTGGAAGGGATGAACTGCCAGAGACCAAGTGCCCTTGCAGGCGAAAGGGCGCTGATTTTAAAACCGCTTTCGACCAGGGGCAGCCAGGAAAGTTCGTCCGGCATACCCTCTTTCTTAAGCTCCGCCGATATGATCGGGCGATAGATGAGGGAGCGGTAATACGAAGAGATGAAAAATTCACGTTCATAGTTCTGGAACGACCGAATCTCCTTTTCGACATCGGCATTGGACACCAGCGGTATTTCCCCGCGCTTGCCTTTTGCCGCAGAGGGGAGGGAATTGTAAACCGCCAGGATTCTCTTGGAGATAATCAGGCGCAGATCGTCCTTCTGCCTTGCAATTGCCGGATTTCCGTTGGTGTCGAGCAAAAGGGCGTACGCCTGGTCGAGCATCTGGAGCGCTTCGTCGAGCTCACCTTTTGCCCAGAGCTTCTGTGACTCATCGAGAAGAACAAGCGCCTCCTCCATGATGTCCCGTTCCGTTTCATCCTCCGCAGATGCGGAATTCTTCTTCTCTCCGTTTTCTTCCCCTTCAAGAGAATAAGCCCCAAGATCGTAATTTGATATTGAAACACGTTTTTCAGAGGCAACACGGGAAGCCTCTTCGGCAGAAACAACCGGAGCGCTCTTGACCGGGGGGGAAGGCGGAATGGAGGCGACAGGCGTCTCTACAACAGGATGGTTAGAGAGAGTTGTGTTGGCAGGCTGGTCCATCCGGGCGCTGGATGCCGACTCCGGAGGATGGGCAACACTGGGGGAAACAGTGGCAACCGCGGAATGATTCTCCGCATTTTCAACGTGAAGCGAGGCGCAACCCGAAAAAACAACCACGGCGGCCAATGACGCAATGGATAATGCCGCCGAAATTTTTGAAACCCTGAAGATGATCATTTTTTTCTCCATTCCTTTTGCTTACTGCCCCTGTCTATCCACAGCATTCATAACATCCTGTCCAGTGGGTGAATTGCATTGAGGGGCTGTCTTCTATCATAATTTTCATTCCAGACCAAAATCTATTTTTTCTCGTCCGCTCCCGTGAAGCCGTCTTAAGCAAAATAAACAAACGTGGAGCTTGAAATGATCAATTCTGGATCAGGTACCCCTCGATAAAGCGATCAATGTCGCCGTCGAGCACCTGCGCGACGTTTCCCGTCTCCAGGTCAGTGCGATGGTCCTTGACCAGCTTGTAGGGGTGCAACACATACGACCGAATCTGACTCCCGAAGTTTATGTTTTTCTTTGTCTTATTAACATCGGCCAATCTTTCGTTCTGCTCTTTGATCTTCATGTCGTAAATACGGGAACGGAGATATTTCATGGCCATCGACTTGTTTTTATGCTGCGAACGCTCGTTCTGGCACTGCACCACTATTCCGGTCGGCATGTGGGTAATTCTCACCGCCGAATCGGTCTTGTTGACGTGCTGCCCACCCGCGCCGGAAGAGCGGTAGGTGTCGATGCGCAGGTCTTTTTCATCGATTTCCACCACGATGCGGTCGTCAACCTCGGGATAGACGAATACGGATGCAAACGACGTGTGACGGCGGGCCCCGGCATCAAAAGGCGATATCCGGACGAGACGGTGAATCCCCGTCTCCGCCTTTGCGTATCCGTAGGCGTATTCACCCTTCAGAGTCCACGACACGCTCTTCAGCCCTGCCTCGTCTCCGGGCAGATAATCGATGATCTCGGTCTGATACCCCTTTCTCTCCGCCCAGCGCAGATACATCCGCAGGAGCATCTCGGCCCAGTCCTGCGCCTCGGTGCCCCCCGCCCCGGCATGGATCGACAGGATGGCGTCCATCGGATCCTGCTCGGAGCCCAGCATGATTTTCAGCTCTTCATCGCGCACTTCCCCGTCGATTTTGGCAAGCTCCCCCTTAATCTCGTCTTCGGCACTGTCGTCATTGTCGGCATCCGCCATTTCGGCAAGCTCCCGAAAATCGGAAAGGGCCGTCATCCGGGATTTCCACGTATTGACCGTATCGGCCAGACGCCCTTTTTCACGAAGGGCGGCGCCTGCCTTCTCCGGATCGTCCCAGAAGCCGTTCTTTTCCAGCTCCTTTTCCAGCTCTCTTATACGCAGTTCCTTTTCAGGAAGGTCAAAGACAGTCTCCGAACTTTTTCAGCCTCTGAGATAAATCTGCAAGCATTTCGCTAATTTCTTCTTTCATGACGTCTTCTCCTTCTTTCTATGATTTCATATACGACAAGCGTGATTAAGCAGATATAAACGAAGATGTCGCCGTATGCCGCATAAAAGGTCTTTTTGTCAATGAATTTTACGCTGCCTTGCAGCACATTCCTTTCAAACAGCGTCGTTCGCGAGATCATCGACCCGGTCGGATCGATGATGGCGCTGACGCCGGTATTGGCGGCCCTTACCAGAAAAAGTCTCGTCTCCACCGCCCGGAAAACGGTCATCGACAGGTGCTGATACGGGGCCGAGCTTGTTCCAAACCAGGCATCATTGGTAATGTTTACAAGGAGATCTGCTCCTTGTTTCTTATAGGCCCTGGCCCCTTCGGGGAAAATGCCCTCATAGCAGATGAGAACCCCGTAGCGGCGCTTGCCGTCAGCAAGGGGGATATAATCGTCTCCGGAGCGAAAATCGCCGATCCCCTCGACAAGCTTTCCGATGAAGGGGAAGAGCTGTTTCAGCGGAACATATTCCCCATAAGGAACAAGGTGAACCTTGTCGTAGCGTCCGGCCACCACGCCATCGGGATTTACCAGAAACGCACTGTTCATATAATTAATTTTATTGCCCTCTTTTTCATAATGGGGACTCCCGAAAAGCAGGCGCCGATCGGCGGCAGCGGCAAGAGCGATGATTTTCTCCCG
>DYTH01000055.1:10817-13118 GCA_020726025.1 Syntrophus aciditrophicus
TCTCCAGAATTTCAAAAATGAACCAATTGGCAGAAACCACCACAAACGACACTCCATAAACTCCGGCAATATCCGCTACCTGGATAACATTCGCATTGAGATACTGTGAGTATCCGAGGTTTTCCCAGGGGAACCCGGTGAAGATGCTGGAACGTACAAACTCAAGAAGGGTCCAGAGCGCCGGGGCAGCCAGAAACGGTCTGTTCCATCGCTTTTGAAAGTAAACCAGGCCTGCGGCAAAAAGCCCCGTGTAGATGCTCAGGTACGCGGCAAGCAGGAGCATGACGGCTATGCCGACACAAAGGGGAAGCCCCCCATAGTGAACAACGACAAAGGTAATCCAGTAAAAGATGCCGACATTGCCAACCATGCCGGCAAGAAAACCTGTCCGGAAACCCTCTTTCGGGTCCGCCCCTTCCAGGGCGTAAAAAAGCGGCGCCAGAGCAAGCCAGGCAAAAAGGGCATTGCCAAATTTCGGAAAAGATAAAAAAAACAATACCCCTGATAATACTGCAAGCATCATTCTTCGCTGCAGCAAACCGTCTTTCCCGAAAACTGTCCTTGTATTTTGCATGGTTCTTTCTCGAAATTATTTCTGTCTCATCTCCCCTGCTTTTCCCCCACGGCATCTCTCGTCAGAAAAAGAAGAAAAAACTCCATCAGACTCGATTGAGTAACTTGCCGGGACAAACTCTTCGCCCGGTCATTTACACAAAAATCAATGCAAATGCCAGTCATGATGATCGCGTCAAAATTCTCTGGCTTAATCAAGGACAGAGCCCCTGTTTCCACATAACCGCAGCCTCAAAAGACTCGAAAATATAAGCCAAATTCTCGGGACGGTGAAAATATAGGCGGATGTATGCCCGAATACGGAGCAAGGGCATAACAATCACAAATGGGCTCCCAAAGCGGTTATTTTGAGGGAAGGCACAGAAAAACGAACTATGGTAAAATTCAAACGTCTCGAATTGATTGAGGTTACCAGAGCAAGTTTTGATGTTGTCGAGTTGCTGGAAGGCAAGAAAGCCATATAGTCACACCAGATTAATTTGCATTGACATCATTCCGGGTTGTCCTTATAATTGGGACCAGTTTTAAAGGCCATTTTTATGGACTGGAAGAATTCGGATTGGGAAAAGGAGGACGCCATGCAACAGGCAAAATTCAGTTGTCAAGAGGATCAACTTGAGTTCCTTAGTAATTACAGGGATTACGGATTTAAGGATAAAAGCGCCATGGTGCGGGCATCTCTGATGCTGTTACGGGACAATCTGGAATCGCAGCAATTGAGGGAATCAGCCAATCTTTATGCTGAGGTCTATCTGGATGATTCCGAGCTTAAGACATTAACCGATTCGGCCGTACAAGGATGGCCTGAATGACGGCCATTGAACGGGGCATGGTGCTCGATATCGATCTGGAGCCGGTGCAAGGATCTGAAACAGGTAAGGTGCGACCTTGCGTGGTCGTGACCAACGATGTTTATAATGCGCGTGTTCCCGTTATTCAGGTCGTGCCGATCACCGCGTGGAACGAAAAGAAGGCCCGCATCAAAACCAATGTCTCGCTTACACCTTCTCCTCTGAACGGTCTTGAGAAGAAATCCGTCGCCGACTGCCTGCAGACCCGCCCGATAGACTATCGCTTGAGATTATCAAAAGTGCGGGGAAAATTAGAACAAGGCGATATGCTTCTGATAGATCACGCCCTGAAAGTGGTTTTCTCTCTTTAGGGTAAACAGGGACAGAGCCCCTATTGTCTGAAAGTTATGCTTGACATGCGTCACTCCTTACATTATCGCGTATCGGTAAGGAACACCATGTGGAGGCAAACGATATTCAATCTCTTATTACGTCCAAATATCAAACGACTATTCCCAAAACCATTCGCGATAATCTCGGCCTTTCCGTAAAAGATGCACTGGAATGGAAACTGGAAAAGGGTAAAGTCACCGTCTATCCTGCGAAGCAGAATTTTTTGAAGTACAGAAATACCATAAAAATCGGAGAGGGCGACATTGCTGCCGACATGGACGATGCCCGGAATCTCCGTATGGAGAAATACCGGTGATTCGCTGCGTCATCGACGCAAATGCCCTGATTTCCTTCGTTACAGACCGTATATTGATTATTAAAAAAATTGTAACTATTCAGCGCCTTTTTCAGAATGATTGTCATTCCCGAGGGTTTAATCGGGAAAACGAAGTTTAATGTTCTCGTCAAAAGTCGATTTTGTCCCCTTTTGTCATTCCGTGCTTGACACGGAAAGCGGAGCTTAATGTTCATAATCCAGTGAATT
>DYTH01000056.1 GCA_020726025.1 Syntrophus aciditrophicus
GCGGGAGGGGATTAAGGGGAGGGGAAAACTACATCCCGAAATACAGTCACTTATCTCCCCCACCCTGACCCTCCCCCGTGAAGGGGGAGGGAATTTCAGACTTTTGACGAGTTCATTAAGCTGCGCTTTATACCCATTAAGCTTCGCTTTCATTGCAATGCCTTTCATTAAAACGTAACCTGCATCCCGGTCACGACGTTGATGCCCGGCTCATTGAGTTCAAAATCGGCCAGATTCAGATGGGAGCGGTATTTCGTGTCGAAGAGGTTCTCTATTTTCAGCGTCAGCGTCACATCCTTCAGCATTTCGCAGGTGAATTTCATTCCGGCGCCGAGGTTGAAAAGGGCGTAGCCGGGCGTTTCGTTTTCTCCGGGCGCGGGATTGTTCTGTCTGGCGTAGATATCGCTTCCGAATTCCAGCCAGTAGCTGGCTTTATTGCTCCATGTGTCTTTCCATCGCAGCTTCAGGCTGCCGTTGAGGGGAGGGATGGCGTTGAGGTGATTGCCTGTATGGACGTCTTTTCCCGTGACCCGGGCGATATTTCCCATGGCGGTCAGTTTGCGGATGATGTCGTATTCAAGGGAGGCCTCCGCGCCGTAGAGCTCGGCGTCGGCCACGTTCACATACCTTTTTGTCGGGAGCCCCGCGAAAAGCACGGTGCTTGAAACCAGATCGATGTAGTTATCCACCCGGTTGTAAAAGGCGTTCAACGCGCCCCGCATCCGTGAAAAATCCATCTTGACGCCGCCGTCGATGTTCCAGGAGCGCTCCGCCTTGAGGTTCGGGTCGCCGATCAAAATCACGCTTCCGCCGCGGGTGGAATACCTCTCGAAGACATCGGGCGCGCGAAAGCCCGTGGAAAAAGACGTTGTCAGATGCACCTGTTCGGTCAAGGCGTAAAGCGCGCCCGTGTTTACGGTCAGCGCATCGTCGGTTTCCCGGCGGAAACGGTTCGTATCGGTTTTCGTGCCGGTGATCGCCGTGCCGGTTGCGTTATAAGTATCGATCGTAAGCGTTACATCGTCGGCGTCGGAGGCGAAAGAGTCGTAACGCACGCCTCCCAGGAGCGTCCACCTGTTGCCGATGAACGCCTCATCCTGCGCGTAGATTCCAAAATGGTCGCGCGTAGAGACGGGAACGGGCTTGAAACGGGTGATTTTCGCGATGGTATTTCCCGCGTCTCTTCTGGCGACCTGCTCTTCGTTGCTGTCGGTCTTCTCCTCGAAGTATTCCACGCCGAAGACGAGGCGGTTCGCCTCTGCAGGGTCAACCCGTCCCTGCAGAGACGCTCCGGCAACCGAAGTGTCGACGGTGTTTTTCTTGAGGGTGTACATGAAAGCGGTATCGCTGTGGATGTTGCCGTCATAGGCTCGACGCTGGTCGTCGTACCAGCCCTTGATCTGTACGTCCTTAAGAAGGCCCGCCTCATGGAGATGATACCCTATTTTGTACGCGTCGGTGTAAAATTCGGTAAAATGCGACCAGGGGGCGAGACTCTTCATCGGAACGCCTTGATCGTCGATCCGGCCTGACCGGTACGATGCGCTGATATCGTTGTTTTCGTTCATAAAATACCCGCCCTTGAGATCGACGTTCCATCCGTCGTACTGGCTGTTGGCCACCCTGCCGCCGCCGCCCTGCCTGTACGAATCGCTGTCGCGCTTTGAGACGCCGAGGCTCAAGTCAACCCCCTGCCCGCCGCCGGAAAGCCGGTAGCCGCTGAACCAACTGTTGTCAACCGACGCGTAGCGCCCCTCGAGCGTGTTGTCGAAGGAAAATTCCTTGTTTTTCGCCCTGCCGGATTTTTTCGTTATGATATTGACCACCCCGCCCAGGGCGTCGGTCCCGTAGAGCGCCGAGGCGGGGCCCTTCAAGACCTCCATTCTTTCGACGCTGGCGATATCGATGAACGGAACCAGCGGCGCCCGTCCAGCCCAAAGATTCGCCTCGCGGTCGCCATCGATCAGAACCAGCACCCGGCTGCCGCCCAACCCCCGAATCACCGGCGTGACCTCCCAGTAGCCGGTTGACGCCATCGAAACCCCTGGCAATTGCTCAAGCGCCCCGGCGACGGTCGCGGGGGTCAGCATCTGAAGATTTTCCTGCGAAACGACCTCCATCGGGGTCGGCAGGTCGAATCCCTTTTCCTCCATCCGCGTCGCCGTCACCACCAACTCCGGAAGCTGTTTTTCTGCATGCGCCGCGTCAAGCGAAAACAATCCGAAAAATAATGATGTGATAACAAGTACCCGTGTTAATAAAACGTCCCACGTCCATTTGCCGCCCATTTTTTCCCCTCCTGTTGAGAGTAAAAGCCCGGGCGCAGCAATGATAAAATCGACCATTCCACTTTTCCATCGCTTTTTTCCACAGGACAACGCCGAAGGAAACGAATGCAATGTCTGACGGCATAAAAGCAAAAAATCCCCGGATCGTAAGCAATTACGACCCGGGGATTTCCCTTTTTCATCCGTCAGGTTTACTAAAGCCGCTATCCGTCCGCGATATCCGACTCATCCGTATTCAGGCAGGTCTTCTGACTTCCGGATCACCCTTTTTGCCTTTGCCTTCCCAATCTTTCCGATCAGTGGCAACGCCAAGGCTTCAGTCCCCGGTTACAGCGGCGGGCCCATCCCCGATTCTCACGGGGTTCCCTGTTAGGCTCTTACTTGAGCGCCTGAAAACGTTTTACTCTTATAGCCGCGTGTCCATAGTACGCCGTCTTGAGTCTGTCAAGACTTATTTCCGTTTATGCGAAAATAGAAATTTTTCTCACAATATCAACGTGTTGCGCAACAATGTTTTCGCAGGGGCACGGCATGCCGTGCCATTATTCGTGCCCGAGGCCGCAGAGGGCGTTGATGACGCTGACCGCGAGGGGGCTTCCACCGCGGCGTCCCGCGATGGCGATGTACGGGAGCCCCAGCTTCATCAGCTCCTCCTTGCTTTCGACGACGTGGACAAAGCCGACCGGCATCGCAATGATCACAGCCGGTTTCACCCCTTCTTCGATGATCATACGGTTCAGTTCCATCAGGGCAACCGGGGCGTTGCCGAAGGCCGCGATGGCCCCGTCGAGCATGGTGCGCGCTTTTCGAATCGCAAGAAGCGACCGGGGAAGCATGGTGCGCCGGGCCTCTTCCTCGATATCGTCGTCGGCAATGTGGCAGAGGATGCTTTCCCTCCGGTAATTTGCGCAGAGAGATTTGAGGCGGAAAACGGAAATCCCGGATCGGATCATGTTGGAATCGACGATGATCGGCCGGCAGTTTTTGAGGGCGGCGACGGCAGAGGTGATCGCATCCGGGGAAAAGTGGATGTTTTTGGCTATGTCCAGATCACCCGTGGTGTGGATCATCCGGCTGACGATCGGCCACTCCCGTTCGGAAAACGGGTGGTCTCCCACTTCGTTTTTTATGATTTCCATCGATTTGGCCTCTATTTCAGGGCCGCTCATCGGGTTTTCCATGAAATCCCGGATAAGAGGGCGTCGTGGTGATTCGGTCATGCCTTTCCTCCGCACTGGTTTATAAAGTGGGTAATTGCACCGGGCCGGGAGGCCAGATGAAGGTGCAGGTAGCTTGCGAGGATTGCCCCGCGTTGAAAGCCCTCGGCCTCGCTCTTTTCCGACATCCGCCGGCGCACCTGGTAAACTCTTTGCCAGGAAGAATCGGCGGTCGGGTCGTCAATCAGCTCCGAGTAGTGAAATTCGTGGCCCCGCAGCGTATCCCCCGCGCTGCCCCAGAGCGAATCATCCGTCAGGGTTGCCTCGACATATCCCAGGGCGGTTCGGCCGGAGCGCATTCGTGTCCGGGTCGGCAGGATGCCGCAGAGGGGATGAAAGACGCCCTGTGTTTCTATCCCGCGCGAGAGGTACATGAGTCCCCCGCATTCGGCGTACAGGGGCCTCCCGGAGTCGGCATACCGCCGTATTGCCTTTAACATCGGGCCGTTGGACTCCAGTTTCCCCGCGTACAGCTCGGGGTACCCTCCGCCAAGATAGAGCCCGGAAATATTTTCCGGCAGGCGGCTGTCGTTAAGCGGAGAAAAGAAGGCGATTTCCATTCCCGCGCTCCTGAGTGCATCGAGCATATCCGCGTAGTAGAAATGGAAGGCTTCGTCCATCGCCAGGCCGATGCGGACAGGGGAAGTTTTACCGGGCAGCGTCGTTGCATGGATCGAAAATTCAGTAGCAGCCGCCCTTTTTTGTTCACGGGCGTTTTTGGCGTCATTCTTGATCTTATCCATCAAATCAACTGGTTTCATGTCTTGTGCTGGCGTATCTTTGATGCCTTCGGAAAAGGACGATGGGGATGCACCCGGATTGTCCGGCTCCAAAAAAGGAGACCTCTGATCGTCCGCCGGGAAAAATTTTTCTATGTCTGCATATTTTTCGATGACATCCGCCATCGCATCGAGAAAAGATTCCGACACAAAAGAGCGCTCTGCGGTGACCAGTCCCAGATGGCGGGAGGGAATTTCCGGAAACGCCCCCCGTGGGATCGCCCCGGTAAGCGGCGGCAGACCCGCCGCCGCGAGGGAAAGGGAAAGCCATTGGGCGTGGCGTTCGGAGCCGCAATGGTTGGCGATGACTCCAAAAAAGCGCAGGTCGGGTTCGAAGGTGGTGAACCCCTTGACGAGTGCGGCGAAACTCCTTGCCATTCCATGGACATTTGCCACAAGCAGGATCGGGATATCGAAGAGGCGGGCGATTTCCGCCGTAGCCCCTTCAGACGATTGCGGATTGGCGCCGTCGAACAGCCCCATCACCCCCTCGACGATGACAAAATCCGCATCCGCCGCTGTCCGGTCGAAAAGTCGGCGGGAGTAGTCCGTACCCGCCATCCAGCCGTCGAGGTTGTAGCAGTTCCGTCCCGATGCAAGCGCAAGCCAGGTGGGGTCGAGGAAATCCGGTCCGACCTTGAACGTCTGCACACGCAGGCCCCGCCTTGCAAGCGCACGCGTGAGCGCCAGCGCCGTCGATGTTTTGCCCGCGCCACTGTTCGTGCCGGCGATTACGAGCATCGGAGGGCGTTTCATCAAAATTCCACGCCCCGTTGCGCCTTGATGCCGTCGGTGAAGCCGTGCTTTACGACGTTGATTTCGGAAACCGTGTCGGCGATGTCGATCAACCCCTGCGAAGCGCCGCGGCCGGTCATCACGATCGTTGTGCCGGGCGCCGCCTCATGGAGGATATCGAGGACGCTCTCTTCCGGTATCAAGTTCAGCGAGACGGCGACGCAGATTTCGTCGAGGATTACCAGACCGAAATCGCGCGAATGGAGGTACAGGGAGGCCTTTTTGAGCCCCTCCTTTGCCGCCTTGCAGTGGTCGGCAAAACGGGGGTCGGTCGGACGGGGAACAAAGCCGATGCCGGTCATGGTGATTTCCACGTCCTTCATCGCTTTGAGAGCCTTGTACTCGCCTGTTTCGGAGTCCGATTTAACAAACTGGATGACGGCAACTGGTATGCCGTGGCCGTGTGCCCGAAGGGCCATCCCCAGGGCTGACGTTGTCTTTCCTTTCCCGTCGCCGGTAAAAATGAGAATCCTGTTCTTATTTTCCATATCTTCCCCCATTTTTCTGTATAAATATGCTGTCGGCCAATAAATCAAGGGTGAACTTCCGTTATATCAAGGCTCTGACTGCCGCGCGTCCGAGCAGAAAAACAGTGGCGGCAACCACGGTTGACGCATACAGGAGCCTGATTGCCCCGAGCAGATGATCTTTGGCAAGTGGGGCAAGCGGATCCCCGAGTTCCGGCAGCCGTACGGTTTTTCCGCGCCGCTCCATCGGCCCCCCCAGCCTGACCCCCAGGGCTCCGGCAAATGCCGCCTCGGAGATGCCGGCATTGGGGCTTAAGTGTTTGCGTCCATCGCGGAGAGCCATTCGCCAGGCCGCCTTCGCATTAAGCCCGGTAAGCGCGGCCGCGGCCGTTATGAGCGGCGCCGAGAGGCGGGCGGGAATCCAGTTGGCCGCGTCGTCTATCCTCGCGCCGGTTCTTCCGAAGTCGATGTAGCGCTCGTTGCGGTAGCCGATCATCGAATCGAGGGTGCTGGACGCCTTGCAGGCCATTGCCAGCGCCGGCCCCCCGACTGCGGCAAAAAAGAGGGGCGCGAGCACGCCATCGACGGTATTTTCGGCCACGCTTTCCACGGCGGCCCGGATGACTCCCTGTTCCGTAAGCCTTTCCGTGTCCCGACCGACCAGCATCGAGACGCGCTGTTTGGCCATCTTTAGATCGGCGCCTTGCAGGGCATTGTACACGGCCCGGCCATGATCGGCCAAATCGCGCGCAGCGAATGTCGTATACAGCAAAAGAACGGAAACTGCATCACCCAGATACGGGTGGATTTTTTCTGCCGCTTCTGTCAGCGCCCACGCGGCAAGGGCGGTTGTCAGGATAACAAAGACGGCCGTGACAAAGCCTGCGACGCGCACATTGACAAATATCCGTCTGGTCAGGTTTTCCATGCGGGCGATCATCCAGCCGATCAGCCTCACCGGATGGGGAAGCCAGCGGGGATCTCCGATGATAAAATCTAGAAGAAGAGCCAGCAGTATTCTGTATTCCAAAAGCATCGAGGGTCTTTCGTCCTCCTTCTTTTTCCCTGTGGTTTGCGTCTTTTGTTTTACAGCCCCATGATTCGATAAATATCGTCCATATTGACGGCCTTTCTTACCACCGCGGCGAGGCGGTTGAAGGCCGGTTCAAGATCATAGACGGCGACGATTTTTCCGGTTGCCGCAAGCCCCTTTCTTTCGCGCAGACGGTCGATAAACCAGCGGCGGAACGTATCGTCGTCGAAAATTCCGTGGAGATAAGTTCCCCAGAGCATCCCGTTTTCGGTTCCCGCGCCGATGTTTTCATGATCCTCCCGGATGACCACAGGCTTGAGTTCGCCGCCGTCAGTCAATCCGTGGTGAATCTCGTACCCGTGAACCGCCAGGCCCGATGGCAGATGGCGGGCTGTGGCGAGCTTCAGCGTTTTTTCGGAGGCGAGCCGTGTCCGGACAAGAAGGAGGCCGATGCCGGCCGTGTTTCTTCCGGAAGCGGACTCGATGCCAAAGGGGTCGGCGATTTCCTTTCCCATGATCTGGAAGCCGCCGCAGATGCCGATGATCTCGGTTTTTGCCTTCCGGACGAGCTCCATGATCCCATCCGTGAGACCGCTTTTATTCAACGCTTCGAGATCGCCGATGACGTTTTTGCTGCCGGGAAGGATGACGGCGTCCGGTTTTCCCAGTTCCTCAGCCTTCCGGACAACGCGGAGCCGGACGTCCGGTTCGATCAGAAACGGATCGAAATCGGTGAAATTCGAGATGTGGGGGAGGTCAATGACGGCGATATCGACGTGGGGACCCTCCGGGATGCGGGTTTGGATGTTTCCATTTTTGAAGCTGACCGAGTCCTCTTCGGGAAGTCCCAAATCGGGGAGATAGGGAACCACCCCGCGAACGGGAACCCCCGTGTGATTGAGGACATAGCTGTGGGCGTCGTCCAAAAATGACGCATCTCCCCGGAAGCGGTTGACGACAAACCCACGGACCAGCGCCCGTTCTTGCTGGGTCAGGCACTCCATCGTGCCGATAAAGGACGCATAGACTCCGCCGCGGTCTATGTCGCCGACGATCAGGACAGGGGCATTCGCGTAAAGCGCCATGTTCATATTGACGATATCGCGTTTTTTCAGGTTCACCTCGGCGGGGCTTCCCGCCCCTTCGAGGACGATGGCGTCATATTCGGCGGCAAGCGAGTCGTACGTTTTCTGAACGGTTGCAAAATGGGGGTTGCTCTGTCCCATGTATTTCCGGAAGTCCATGTTTCCGACCGGCTTGCCGAGGACGATCACCTGCGAACCGGTGTCGCTCGAGGGCTTCAGTAAGACCGGATTCATCCGGACGTCCGGATCGAGCCGGGCGGCCTGCGCCTGCATCGCCTGGGCCCGTCCCATTTCGCCGCCGTCGCGCGTGACAAACGAGTTCAGCGACATGTTCTGCGCCTTGAACGGAGCGACCCGGAAGCCGTCCTGCAGGAGTATCCGGCAGAAAGCGGCTGCAAGAACGCTCTTGCCGGCGTTGGATGATGTTCCCTGAAACATGATCGCAGGCGTCTGTTTCCTTTTTGCAACCATTTTTTTTGCGACCCCCAGCGCCTCGTTAAGAGCGGCGGCAAGGCGGTCATTTTGCATCTCCGTACGAACGGCAATCCGGAAGAAGCGGTGGTCGAGGCCGGTAAAGTTATCGCAAAGGCGGATGGCAATCCCCTTTTCCAGGAGTCTGCGGGAAATCTCCGGCGCGTCGGGTGCGGGCGCTTCAGCGCGAACCAGCAGAAAATTGGCTGCGCCGGGATAGACCGAAAGCCCCGGCAGGGACGCGATAGCCGTGTGAAGCTCCTCCCTTTTTTCATTGACGAAGCGGCGCGTCGTTCCGATGTAGGTTTCATCGCGGAGCGCCGCGGCGCCGACGGCCTGGGCGAGCGTGTTGACCGACCAGGGAGGCACGCGTTCTTTAAGGAGATTCGCCAGTCCGGGATTCAGGACGGCGCCTCCCAGGCGAAGGCCCGGCATCGCGTAAAATTTGGTCAGAGACTTCAGGATAATGATATTGTCTCCCCGGTTCGGGGCGATCAGGGTTTCCGCCTCCGGGACAAAATCGGCAAAGGCCTCGTCGATGATGAACATTGTTTCCGGGTGGTGGACGGCAAGGGCGTGCACCTGCTCAACCGACGGCATAGCGCCGGTCGGGTTGTTCGGGCGGCCGAGAAAAAGGATGTCGTCATTTGTCAACTCAACGTCGAGTGAAGAGAAATCTACTTTAAAATCGTCGTCTTCTCTCAAAAGAAAAGATTTTACTTCAAGCCCGGCGAGACTGGCCGCGCGCGCATAATCCACATACGCGGGAACCACAATAACGGCCCGCTTTTTTTGGAGAATTTCCGGCAGCCGGTAGAGCAGCTCCGTCGATCCGTTGCCCATGACGATCTCATCGGCGTTGATGCGGTATCTTGCCGCAAATGCCGCGGTGATCTCTGCGCAGTCGGAATCCGGGTAGTGGACAAGGCTGTCGATCTGTCTTGCGAGGATCGTCCGGAAGTTTTCCGGTGGCCCGAGCGGGTTGATGTTGGCGGAGAAATCGAGAATCTCCCCGGCATTTTTTTTTGCCTGCAGCGCTATCCGGCGAATGTTTCCCCCGTGGCGTTCCATCATGACAGTCCTCCCAGAAGCGCCAGGGCGGCGAGGGGCGGGACGAGTTCTGTAAGCTCGCAGGCCGCCCCGAGCGTGTCGCCGGTAAATCCGCCGATTTTGCGGCGGAGATAGACCGTAAAAAGCAGTGTGAAACAAAAGGAGAATACGCCTGCCGCAGCCCCGACTTTTCCCCCTGCCAGCCATCCGGTCGCCCCGAGAAAAAGGAAAGTCCCGCACAGAAGGAGTCTGGGGCGGGCAAGCCGGAAAATGGCGACAAGACCTTTCGGACGGGCGTAAGGGAGCGTCGCCATGACGACAAGAAGTGCGGAACGGCCGGCGATCGGGATCATGATCAGACTCCAGAAACGGGCGAAAGAGGGGAGGGATGCAATCACGGCGATCTTCAGCCCCACGACCAGGACGATTGCGACGACCCCCATCGGGCCGGTGCGGCTGTCCCGCATGATTTCGAGCATCCGCTCCCGCGGGCGCGAGCTGAAAAGCCCGTCCGCCGTATCGGCGAGGCCGTCCGTGTGGAGCGCCCCGGAAAAGGCGATGAACAGGATTACCGCAAGTACGCTTCTTACCGGGACGGGAAAGAGAGATTCCAGCGACCAGTCGATGGAGGCAACCACGATGCCCGCCAGAAGCCCGATCAGCGGGAAAAACGGCGGCGCTTTTTTCAGCGCCTCCTCGTCGGGGGCAAAGCTGCCGGGAAGAGGGAAAACCGTTAGGAATTGCAGAGCAGCGAAAAACCCCCTCATTGCGCCTTCGATACCATCGCTTCCTCGAATGTTGCCACTTCGGTGAGAACCCGGATGGCGGCTTCGACAAAGTTCATGGCCAGCGCAGCCCCCGTTCCTTCGCCGAGCCGCAGATCGAGGTCGATCAGCGGCTGCTTGCCGAGCAACTCCAGAGCGGCGCGGTGTCCCTGCTCGACGCTGCGGTGGGCGGCAATCATGTACTGCCGCGCCGTAGGGCAGAGGGCGTTGGCGATCAGGGCGCCGGCCGTCGAGATGAAGCCGTCGATGACTACCGGTTTTTTCAGTGATGCGGCGCCGAGGATCAAGCCGGCGATGCCCCCGATTTCAAAGCCGCCGATTTTGGAAAGCACATCGATGCCGTCATGCGGATCCGGTTGGTTCAATCGAAGCGATTTTTCGATCACCCTGACCTTGTGGGTGAACTGCTCCTCTTCGATGCCGGTTCCGTGGCCGGTGACGTCGGCAACGGGACGCCCGCTGAAGGCGGCGACAATCGCGCTGCTGGGGGTCGTGTTCCCGATTCCCATCTCGCCTGTTCCAAAAACGTCAACGGAATCCTTTGCCTGGATTGCAAGGCCGATTCCATTTTCGATGGCGGTGATCGCCTCCTCGCGGCTCATCGCCGGGCCTTCAGCCATATTTTTTGTGCCTGGTCCGACCCGGCGCGACACGATTTTGCCCGAAGCGGCCAGTTCGCTCAAATCGGCTGCGACACCCATATCGACCACCACCACCGACGCCCCGGACTGATGGGCGAGGGCGTTGATCCCCGCACCGCCAGCGGCGATATTGGCGACCATCTGCGGGGTTACCTCCTGGGGGTACTTGCTTACGCCTTCGGCTACAACCCCGTGGTCGCCGGCCATCGTGAAGATTGTCTTTCTGGCAACAGCCGGATGGAGCGAGCGGGTTATCCCGGCCAGCTCTTCGGCCAGATCGAGAAGACGTCCGAGCGCCCAGTAGGGCATCGTCAGGCTTTCCAGGCGTGTGTGCGCCAGCGCCCGGATGGCCTCATCCTGTGGTTCTATCTTTGCTATCGTCTCTTCCAGTAGATTCATTTTTTCTCCTTTATGTGAAGGGGGATTCCGGAGACAAGCAGGATCACCCTGTCCGCCGTAGCCGCCATTTGCTGGTTGCAGCGGCCGGCAATGTCCCGGAAGCGCCGGGCTGTTTCGTTGTCGGGAACGATTCCCATCCCCACTTCGTTTGTCACTAAAAAAACAGCGCCGCTGATTTTACGACAGGTCGTTGCAATATCCCGGCAGTATTCGGTAATATCCTCTTCCGTCAGGGCGCCTCCCTGTTTTTCCCGCTCAAATATCAGATTGTTGATCCAGAGGGTGAGGCAGTCCACAAGAATCGTGCGCCCATCGCCATGCCGGCGGATCACCCCGGCCAGATCGATCGTTTCTTCAATGGTTTCCCATCCTTTTCCCTGTCTTTCCTCCTGGTGCTTCCGGATCCGTTCATCCATTTCGGGATCGATGACGGGGCACGTTGCCAGATAGAGACGCGGTCCGGGAATTTCCTCCGCCCTTGCCAGAGCCCAGGAGCTCTTTCCGCTTCTGCTTCCTCCTGTAACAAGAATGATCTCAGCCATTGGTCAACTCCGTGTGTAATCCGGCCGTTTCCTGGTGATGCCTGTCGTTGAGGCGGGTAAGAACACCCCTGCCGTCGAAGAGGGCGATTTCCGAAATAGAGGCCGGGCTTATATCGAAAGACAGGTGATCTCTGCTGCTGAGCGCAAGGAAATGGCAGATAAGAAAGCGGATAACGCCTCCGTGCGAAAAAACAGCGACGGTTTCGGCGGAATTCATGATGATCCGGTTTGCCGCCGCTTCAATGCGCCTTCGGAAATGTGACGTACTCTCCCCCTGGGGGAAGATAAAGTCCTCCCCCAGCTCTGCCCATTGCAGCGCTTCGGCGGGACAGGCGGTCGATATTTCGGTGAAGTTCAGCCCCTCCCAGAGGCCAAAGTCAATTTCCCGGATATCATCGTCAATTTCGATGGTTGTGTCCCTGCCAAGCGCCAGTTCCGCCGTCTGGCGGGCCCGTTTCAGGGGGCTCGTGAAAAAAGAGACGTCCCTTATGGATGCCAGGGGGGCGGCAAGGGCTGACGCCTGTCTTTGGCCTTCATCAGAAAGAAGCGCGTCCGTTTTTCCGATGTATCGCCCCCGGTACCGGGTTTCTGATTCCCCATGACGGATCATCAGCAGCCGTTCAGCCATTGTGCGTCCTCTTGCCCAAAAAAATCCCCGCGCCTCTCGACGCGGGGACCCCGTATTTCATCCGCAGCCCGTTGATTATCGGCGCGCCTCTTTCCTCGCGGGCTGCCGAACAGATCTCTCTTCGGGATGGTATTCTGGCTTCCGGATCATCCTCTAACCGCGTCTTCCCATTCATTTTCACGAACAGTGACATCGTGCGGTCTTTGTTCCCGGTTACAGCGGCGGGACCGCGATGGATTTGCACCATCTTCCCATTTCCCCGTGGAGACAAGGGGGTCATTAGTACAGTCGTTTTTTACTGTCAAGTGAAATATGTCCGTTGCAAACGGCAGCGATGGTTCCACTCCCGAATCTT
>DYTH01000057.1 GCA_020726025.1 Syntrophus aciditrophicus
ACAAAAGGGGACAAAATCGACTTTTGACGAGACCATCAAGTTTAATGTTCATAAAGCCGCCCCCCTGCTCCCTCAAAACCGGTCGGAAAGTAAAGGAGATTTCGCATGGTTCAATTTTTTATCGACCGTCCGGTCTTTGCCTGGGTGATCGCGATTATCATCATGATTGCCGGTATCCTGTCGATCAAAAGCATGCCGGTTTCCCAGTACCCGCCCATCGCCCCGCCGGCGATCTCGATTGACGCCTTCTATCCGGGCGCTTCGGCAAAAACGGTGGAAAACACCGTCACCCAGATCGTCGAGCAGAAGATGACCGGCCTTGACAACCTTCTCTACTTCTCATCGGTCAGCGACTCGGCCGGTCGCGGCAGCGTGTCGCTCTACTTCGCGCCGGGAACCGACGCGGACATCGCCTGGGCCAAGGTGCAAAACAAGCTCGAGCTGGCCAAACCGCTCCTTCCGCAGGTCGTCCAGCAGATGGGAATCAAGGTGTCGAAGGCGACGAAGAACTTTTTCATGATCGTCAGCATCTACTCCGAAGACGGGTCGATGAACACGTTCGATCTGACCGATTACATGGCGTCCAATATTGAAAGCATACTGAGCCGGGTGCCGGGGGTCGGCGAGGTGATGAACTTCGGCAGCCAGTACGCGATGCGGATCTGGCTGAATCCCGAAAAGCTCCTCAACTACAACCTGACCCCTGCGGATGTGAAACGGGCCCTCCAGACATACAACGTCCAGGTCTCCGCCGGACAGCTCGGGGGCCTTCCCGCCGTCAAGGGACAAAACCTCAATGTTACCGTAAATGTCCACGACCTTCTCCAGACGCCTGAGCAATTCGAAGACATCCCCGTTGTCATCAAACAGGACGGCGCCACCGTGCGGCTGCGCGATGTCGCCCGCGCCGAACTGGGAACGGAATCCTACGAGGCGGCAACCAGGTACAATGGCAAGCCTTCCGGCGGCCTCGTCATCCGGCTCGCCTCCGGCGCGAACGCCCTCGACACATCGAAGGCGGTCAAGGCGAAAATGGCGGAGCTGTCCAACTATTTTCCGGCGGGGCTGAAGGTTGTCTATCCTTATGAAACGACGCCCTTTGTCTCAGTTGCCATCACAGAGGTGGTCAAAACCCTTTTCGAGGCGATTCTGCTCGTTTTTCTCGTCATGTTTCTGTTTCTGGGGAGCTTCAGGGCGACGCTGATCCCGACGATTGCCGTCCCGGTGGTCCTCCTTGGAACATTCTTCATTCTGAATCTGTTCGGATTTTCGATCAACATGCTGACGATGTTCGCGATGGTGCTCGCCATCGGCCTCCTCGTGGACGACGCGATCGTCGTCATTGAAAACGTCGAGCGCATCATGCACGACGAGGGGCTCTCCCCGAAAGAGGCAACCCGCAAGTCGATGAAGCAGATTACCGGCGCCCTGATCGGCATCGGCCTCGTCCTTTCGGCCGTCTTCGGGCCGATGGCCTTTTTCCAGGGCTCGACGGGGATCATCTACCGCCAGTTTTCCGTCACCATTGTCGCCGCGATGATGCTTTCCGTGATCGTCGCCCTTATCCTGACCCCGGCCCTCTGCGCGACGATGCTCAAACCCGTTGCCAAGGGGCACGAAGCGGCGGAGAGCGGTTTTTTTCTCACAAGACCCTTTCTTCTGTGGTTCGACCGGATGTTCTACCGCTTTCGCGACGGCTATTTTCGGGCAACCGAAAGCGTCCTCTCCAAAAGCCTCCGCTACATCATCATCTATCTGCTGATCGTCGGCGGGACCGGGTATCTGCTCCTGAAGCTTCCCACCTCTTTCCTCCCGGACGAGGATCAGGGGGTGCTTTTTACACAGATCATGCTTCCCGAAGGGGCGACGGCGGAGAGAACCGTCAAGGCGCTTGAAGAGGTCAAGGATCATTTTCTCACCCAGCAGAAGGATGCCGTCGAGTCGGTCATGTACGTCTATGGATTCAACTTTTCCGGACGCGGGCAGAACAACGGCATGGCATTCGTCAAACTCAAGGACTGGGAGCTGCGCAACCGTCCCGATCTGAAGGTCAAGGCGGTGGTCGGCCGGGCAATGGCCGAATTCTCCAAACGGCGCGACGCCATCATCTTCGCGTTCGCGCCGCCGCCCGTGCTTGAACTCGGCAACGCGACCGGCTTTGATTTCGAACTTCAGGACCGCGGCGGCGTCGGTCACGCGAAACTGATCGAGGCGCGCAACCAGCTTCTCGGCATGGCGGCGCAGAACCCGGCTCTGATGGCTGTGCGTCCGAACGGCCTGAACGACCTGCCCGAGTACAACATCAACATCGACTGGGAAAGGGCGGGCGCGCTCGGTGTCCCGGTAAACGAGATTCACGACACCCTCGCTTCCGCCTGGGGGGGAACCTACGTCAACGATTTCGTCAACCAGGGCCGGATCAAGAGGGTCTATATGCAGGCCGACGCTCCATCCCGGATGCAGCTCGAAGACCTGAACCGGTGGCATGTGCGCAATACGAGCGGCGGGATGGTCCCCTTTTCCGCATTTTCGACCGGCACATGGGGGTACGGCTCCCCCAGCCTGCAGAGGTACAACGCGTTTCCCGCCATTGAGATTCTCGGCGAACCAAAACCCGGAACGAGTTCCGGAGAGGCGATGAAGGCAATGGAAGAGATCGCCTGCAAGCTCCCGCCGGGGATCGGCTTCGAGTGGACCGGCCTTTCGTTTCAGGAACGCCAGGCCAGCACGCAGACCACGGTTCTGTATGCATTTTCGGTGCTTGTCATTTTCCTGAGTCTGGCCGCGCTTTACGAAAGCTGGTCGATACCGTTCGCGATTCTTCTCGTTCTGCCCCTCGGCATCTTCGGAACGGTTGCCGCGACCTGGCTCCGGGGACTCGAAAGCGATGTCTATTTTCAGATCGGACTTTTGACAACACTCGGGTTGACGGCAAAAAACGCCATTCTGATCGTCCAGTTCGCCCGCGAGCAGATGGAAAACGGCGCGGGGTTGATCGAGGCGACGCTGGAAGCCGCACGCCTGAGGCTGCGCCCGATCGTCATGACGTCGCTTGCCTTCATCCTCGGCGTGCTGCCTCTGGCGATCAGCGCCGGGGCGGGGGCGGCCGCCCAGAACGCGATTGGAACCGGCGTAATCGGCGGGATGCTTACAGCCACCTTTATCGCCATTTTTTACATCCCGCTTCTCTTTGTCCTGGTTTACAGGCTTTTCAAGGGCAGAACTGATTAAACGCCCACCGCTTAAACGCGTTTGCAACGGAGGCAAGCTGAAATGTTTAGAATAAGAACATCCCTGTTTATTTTTTCCATGCTTTTAGCGGGCCTGTCCGGTTGCGCCAGCATGGCCCCGAAATACAGCCGTCCCCCCGCTCCGGTTCCCAAGGCATGGCCGGGTGGAGACTCATCCGGCCGTACGGCGGCAGAGGTTTCAGCCCAGTCGGTAAAATGGCAGGATTTCTTCCTCGATCCAAAACTCAAAAGCGCGATCGATCTTGCCCTGAAAAACAACCGCGACCTGCGGATTGCGGCGCTCGCCATCGAAAAGGCCCGGGCGATGTACGGCGTTCAGAAGGCGGAAATCTTTCCGATAATTGGCGTGTCCGCCGGAAGCTCCTCGCAGCGTCTCCCCGCCGATGTTTCCCCTTCCGGAAAAGAGGTTGCCACCGAGCAGTACAGCGTGAGCTTCGGCACAAGTTCCTGGGAACTCGACTTCTTTGGAAGGGTGAGGAGTCTCAAGGATCAGGCGCTGGAAACCTGCCTCTCGACCGAACAGGCACAAAAGAGCGTGCAGATATCCCTGATTTCCACGGTGGCGAACGCCTGGATCATGCTCGCGGCGGATCTGGACAGGCTGAAGTTCTCCGAAAAAACGCTGCAGCTTCAGACGGAAAGCCTCAAATTAATCAAACACCGTTACGATACGGGCATTTCCTCGGAACTTGATCTCCGGCAGGCGCAGACACGCATGGAAGCGGCCCGTGTCGATACCGTTTCCTTGTCCCGCAGCGTGGCCCTTGACCGCAATCTGCTGGATCTCGTTGTCGGCCAGACGCTCCCGGATGACGCCCTCCCCTCTTGTCTTGCGTCCGCCGGATTGCTGAAAAAAGTCTCCGCCGGCCTTTCCTCGGATATCCTTTTGCAGCGGCCGGACATTCTGCAGGCGGAAAACCGGCTCAAGGCGGCTAATGCCAGCATCGGCGCGGCGCGTGCGGCCTTTTTCCCGCGAATAACCCTGACTGCCGGCGTGGGAACGCTCAGCGGCGAGCTGTCAGGGCTTTTTAAATCAGGCTCGGGAACATGGGCCTTTGCCCCCCGGATTGACATTCCGATCTTCGATTTCGGCAGAAGGAAGGGTAACCTGGACGCGGTCGTTGCCGAATCAAAAATCGCCGTCGCCCAGTATGAGAAAGCAATCCAGACGGCCTTCCGCGAAACAGCCGACGCGCTGGCAGCCCTCGGCTATGCCGATAAACAGGTGAGCGCGCAGGAATCGCTGATCGCCTCCACCGGCGCCGCGTACCGTATCGCCGAAGCCCGCTACCGGGCAGGGGTGGACAACTACCTGCCCTCCCTCGACGCCCAGCGCTCCCTCTACGGCGCCGGGATTGGCCTGATCGGCCTCAAGCTCGCCCGGACCAACGCGCAGATATCCCTTTACAAGGCCCTCGGCGGCGGCATGGATTAACGGCGTTCTTCGGGGATATTCGATATTTTACAGTGCCCGCATCCATTCCGGTTTGAGGCCAACCTCGCCGCGCAGGGCTGAATCAATCAGAGCCAGCGCCTTTCTTTTATCTTCGGGGAGCCTGGCCCTGATGGGCAGGTAATTGGAGGCGTGATTTGACATGAAATAACCATTGGTCAAATCGGTGCGGGCCATCATCTCCCGCAATTCCCCGAGCATGCCCGCCTCGTCGGGAAGAGAAAAAATTCCTCGTTGATAATCATCGTAGAGAGGCGTCCCCGGGGTCAGCATGAGCGTCAAAGCCCCGACAAAATCGGGATCCATGGCGCTCAGCAACTCTCCCGTAGCCTTCGCATGCCGCAGCGAAAGAGCGGGGCCGCCTATCCCGAGCAGAACCGTCACCGACAGAAGGATGCCCGCCTCCTTCACCCTGCGCCCCATCTCGATGCAGACCCCGGCGCTGGAACCTTTCTGAATGGCATTTCTTATTTCATCATCGCCCGATTCAACGCCATAGTAGAGGATTCTCAGGTTATGCTTGCGCAGCTCCTGCAGTTCCTCCAGGGTTTTTCGTTTTATCCCTTTGACATTGGCGTAGGCGCCGATCCTTTTCACCCAGGGCAGATGCTTCGCGATAAGCTCCAGTATCTGGATCAGACGGGGCTGGGGAAGAATCAGCGCGTCGCCATCCATCAGAAAGACCCGATCCTGGTATCGCATGTGCCGGGCGGCGTAAAGGATGTCGCTCTCGATTACAGCATTATCCTTTATACTGAAGGGCTTGTCTCTGTAAGAACCGCAGAAGGTGCAGCGGTTGTGGGAGCATCCCAGCGTTACCTGCAGCAGGATGCTGTCTGCCTCGCTGGGCGGCCGGATGCAGTATCCTTCGTAATGCATTCCTTCTTCTTTATAAACGGAATCCATTTTTTCTTCACCTGTCCATCTTTTTATTTTTCCGCCCTCCCCCGTATGTGGCGGGGGAAGATTACCACATTGAGAAACGCTTGAGCGAAAAAACGCCCTGCTCGTATTCAAGGTAGGTGTAGCGCGTTATCCAGTCGCCCAGGGTTGCAAATATTCGCTGCTGGCCGTTTTTGCGGGTTTTATTTAACAGTTCGGCGTGCGAATGGCCAAGGATGACGGCATTTATGCCCTCCGCGTGCTTTTTATCCGCAAAACCAGCCATTTTTTGAACAATTTTTTCCTGGGGGCCGGCAGCCATCTCCCGGCTCATGCCGGAGCTGGCGCGGGCTATGGCAAAAAGGAGGCCTAGTGGGACGATTCGCTGGAGCCGATAGATAAAAGAGCTGCGTAAAAAAGTACGCAACGCAAGATATTTTCTATTTTCTTCATCCACCGTGTCGCCGTGTGCAACGTAAATTCTCAAACCATCGAGCAAAAGTTCCATCTCATCGGGATAAACCTCGATCCCAAGCCTTTTTTCAAAGTAATCCGCCAGGAAGAAATCGTGGTTTCCCTCGCAGATGCAGATTCTGACCCCCTCATCTCTGAGCCTCGCAATGTTTTTTACAACAGGCTCGAATTCCGGATAAACACGACCCCTGCGCTCAAACCAGAAATCGAAAAAGTCGCCAGCAATAACCAACATATCAATTTCATTTGATTTTACGTTATTTTCAGCAAGTCTCTTTTCCTCGCCGGCAGCCGCCTTTCCCTGGAAACCGTCAAAAAAATGCATGCATTTTTGATATCCTTCATCCAGGGGACTCTTCAGATGCGCGTCGGCAATAAAAATCGCCCTCATGGCGTCACACCGGAACGGATTTTTATCGGGGTCATTTTTTGCAGGCAAACAGCATCATTCATGGTCGGGCCTTTTATCAGATTAGCAGATTCTCATCAAGACGATACGTTCATTGCCACCTTCACATTGAAAGTGATTGACAAGCCCGTGCAGATTGGATAGTCACACGGGCGCCCGGCAGGCTGTCCGCCGTCGGCGGAAAATACGGGGAGGAACACGCATTGCTGGGAACATACGCAAATACCGGGACCATTCTGCTGGGCAGCTTTATCGGCATTACGATGGGGAAACGCCTTCCCGAACGGTTGAAGACCACGGTCATGCAGGGACTGGGGCTTTCAACGCTCCTGATAGGTTTTCAGATGGCCCTTTCCAGCCATTCCCAACTGGCTGCCATCGGCTGCCTGCTTGCGGGCGCAATCACCGGTGAACTGTTCAAAATTGAACAGGGACTGGAGTTTGCGGGCGAATGGCTGAAGGCTAAAACGGGATCGGATTCATCCACGTTTGTCCAGGGTTTTGTCTCCTCGTCGATCCTGTTTCTCAGCGGGGCGATGATGATCGTCGGCTCCATTCAGGACGGAGCGGGCAGCGATCCCCATACGCTTTACGTAAAATCGCTGCTTGACGGTTTCGCTTCAACCGCCCTTGCCGCGACCCTGGGAATCGGGGTTATCTTCTCTGCCGTTTCCGTTCTTTTTGTGCAGGGATCGGTAACGCTGCTTGCCTCGCATCTTGATTTTTTAAAGGAACCGGCCATTCTCGATGCCGTCACGGCGACGGGTGGGATGATGATCGTCGGCATCGGAATCAATCTCTTGAATCTGACAAAGATCCGGATAGGGAATTTCATCCCGGCTCTATTTTACGCGATCGCCTGGTCGTACTTTTTCACATAACGCATTAAGGCGCCCGTTTCTTCTGTCCGGCTCCGCTCACGGGAGCAAAAAACCCGGCTTTTGTTTTGACGCTGCTGGCACGGTACTGGACGTAGGCGTCGCGCACGGCAATGTACGGATCAATCGCCGCTTTTTTCAGAGCCTCGTAATCACCGATACGAAACGAGGTGTCGTTCACCATGTCAAATGTCTGGACGCCCGCCGTCTCGTACCACTCGTCAAGCCAGGAAAAGGGGTTGAGAAAACCGTCTCCGGCCTTTCCGATGGTATCGCGGGGACTGGAAGGACCGAATATCGGCCAGTGGATGTAAAAACCCTGACCTATCCCGTATGCGCCGAGCGTCTGCCCCAGATCCTCGCGATGTTTGGCAAGGTTGATCTCCGGATCGGAAGCCGGATCGAACAGACCTCCAAACCCGACGGCGGTATTAAGCAAAAAACGGCCAAGTTCACTGCCTGCTCCCGGCAAGTTTGCCTGAAGCAGGCAGTTTACAAAACGGACAGGAAAGGCCGCGTTTGAAAAGAAATTCCCTATCACGGCGCGTACATCTTCGTTAACCAGCCATTTGTATCCCTGGGAGACCGGTTTCAATACCCAGAAATAGAGCTTGTCGTTAAACTGGAACATTGCCCGGTTGAAAGGCTCCAGTGGATCGGCAATGGTCAATCCCGGGGGTTGGTTCCCCGGCATCCCTTTTTCTGAACCGTCATCACCCTGCTGAACATCCATCATTGCCGGTTCATCTATCTCGACATAATCTCCAGCAAGATCGGCATCGATATTTTGCGGGACGACCGGGGGCGCCGCCTCGGCAGTTTCAGTGGACGTTTCTCCCGGATTCTCCACCGGTTGAGCAGGCGCCACAGGCGCGGCAACAGGTTCCTGCAATGTTGGCGCGGGGCTGCTGCCGTGAACAGCATTTTTTTGCACAGTCGTTTCGGCAGTCGGCTTAGTCGCATCAGAAACGACGGCAGAATGGTGGGCGCATCCAAAGGCAAACAAGGACAACAGCAACACAAAAAATGACTTCATTTTCATACCGGCAGTATTCCTCTATTTTTCTTTGACTTTTTTCCGGAGAATTTCAATGAGCTGATCGGTCGTGTTCTTCGCCAGTATTTCGTTAAACTGGGTACGGTAATTCTGGACCAGACTCACATTCTCGACCACCACATCGTAAACCTTCCAGACGCCGTTTTTCTGGATCATCATGTAGTTGACGGGAATCTCCCTGGAGGTGGCAACAACCCTCGTCTTGACCTCGGCAATATTTTCGGAAAGCATCGTCTCCCGATCGAAAAGAACCTTCTCGCCATTGTAGGAGGCGATCTTGTCCCCATAGGCCTTTTCGAGCATCTGACGAAAGAGCTTCACAAATTCCTGACGCTGGGGGATGGTGAGGTTATTCCAGTTTCTGGCAAGCGACCTTTTCGACAATTCGACATCATCAAACATCGCCTCGTAAACAGGCACAATTTTATCGCTTTTTATATCTTTTGCAAACTCCGCCTTTTTAGCCGGGTCCTTCAAAACATTGAGCACGTCATTGACGTCCTTGCGGAGCTTCTCCATAGGGACCCCGGCATGCCCGACATCCGACAGAAAAAAAACCAGGCCCACGCTCAGTAAAACTAAAAAAATCCTTTTCATCGTTACGTACCTTTTTATTTTATTTTTTATTGATGGTCTCGTCAAAAGTCGATTTTGTCCCCTTTTGTCATTCCGTGCTTGACACGGAATCCAGTGAATTTAGTCACTTATGGATTCCGGCTTTCGCCGGAATGACGGTTTTTGGACTTTTGACGAGTTCATCTTTATTGATATCGCCAAAGGCGTACTTCCCTATCAAATCGGCAATATCCAATGGAGGATGCGTCTCAATGACCACTCCTCCGCTCTTGAGCAGCTCGCCGGAGCCGCCGGGGTCAATGCTCAGATAGCTGTCGCCGATCAGCCCTTCTGTCTTGATGGAGGCAATCGCGTCGTCGTATATCTGAATCCCCTGATGAATCTGCATTTTAACCACTGCTTTTAAATCCTTCTGATCTATGTACAAATCTTCCGTCTGGCCGATTTTAAGACCGAGCATATAGACAGGGCTTCCCTTTCGGAGACCTGTCACCGAGGAGAAACGGGCCGAGAGGGGGTAGGTTTCCTCGGCGAATAAAGAGACATGTCCCAGCGTCACGGTCATATAGGCAACCGTGATCAATCCCAGAACCGCAAAGATGCCCACGGTCGTTTCCATCGCGTATTTTTTCATTGATTAACCTCCCCTGATGCGCAGTAGAGACGCGCAACTTCCTTCTGGCGGGCCCTGGCCTGCTCTATCACGTTTTCTATTTCGTCGGCCGGCAACCCCTGGTTTATTCCAACAAGAAGTTTAAAACAACCGGCATTATTCCCTGCGTTGTCCATCAATCGAATTCCTTTCGCGTTATTTTCCTTCATGGAAGAAACAAAGTCAGAAGAGAGAGTCTCCGCTTCTGAGGTGTCGGAATAAGGGAGAACTGTAACAAATTCATTCCGGGCAATGCGGCTGGAAATACCACCCGCAGCGGCAAAATATTCGGCAATCGATTGTTGAACGCCTTTGAGTATCTCCTCAAAAGAACCATGTCCGGCATCCGCCGAAAAATCATTGTCCCTCAGGGCGTGGACAAGCACGGCGTAGCCTTCTCCATTGCCGGAGCGTTTCATGCGGGCATGGTTCTGTATCTTGAACTGCCTCTTCGAGTACATGCCTGTCAGCTCGTGCTGAAGCCCCTCAAGACTCCTGATCACCTCGGTCTGGAAAGGATGGTCAAAATCCTCAAACGCCTCCGGTGATCCCTGAAAGACGATCTTGCTCTGATAAAGAGCCAGTAGGCGGTTGGAAATGAAATAAACGTCCGGGATTTCATGGCTGACCAGAATCGCGGTAAATCCGAATTTTTTCTGGTACTGGGCGATCATGCTCAAAATCGCGTTTTTCCGGACGGGATCCTGTCCTGTGGTCGGTTCATCGAAAAGGACGATTTTGGGGTCGGTGACAAGCACCCGCGCCAATGCGGCCCTCTTCTGCATCCCCCCGGAGAGCTCCGACGGGTAGCGGTGTGCCGCCTCGGTAAGCTCGGTCTGTTCAATCCTGGCCATTACCCTTTTGTCTATCTCGCCTTTGGTCATGCTTGTCGTTTCCCTGAGCGGAAGGGCAATGTTTTCATAGACGGTCAGCGAATCAAAGAGGGCGTTTCCCTGAAACATGTAACTTACCTGGGAAAGCGTCTTTTTCAGTTCCTCAGGGCTCATATCGCCCAGGGGTTTTCCTTCAAAGAGGATAACGCCGGTATCCGGTTGCAACAGCCCGATAATATGCTTCAAGAGAACGCTTTTCCCGGAGCCGCTGAGGCCGATGATCGTCGTCACTTCGCCTTCGTAAATCCTGAAATTGACATCGTCGAGAACCGTCAGCGAACCGAATCTTTTCGTGACATGCTGAAATTCCATGAAGGGGGCATTCATACTCTAACCCCCGATCAGAATAGAGGTAACCACATAATCAGAAACCAGTATCAAAACGCAGGAAAGAACAACCGACGAGGTGGTGGAAAGTCCGACCGCCTTGGCGCCGTGGCCGTCGGTGCGCATATGGGCGAAATATCCCTGATAGCAGCTCACCGTGGATACGATGACGGCAAAGACGACCGCCTTGATGAATCCGTCGGTAATGTCGTTCATATCCGTATTGGACTGTATCCGATAAAGATAGGACGCCGAGTTGGCGCCCATCAGGAGAACCCCGGAGACATAACCGCCAAAGATGCCGACAACATCGAAAACGGCCGTCAGAAGGGGAAAGCTGATGATTGCGGCGGCGATTCTGGGGCTGACCAGAAACCTGAGCGGATCGATCCGCATGGTGTAAAGGGCGTCAATCTGTTCGGAAATGCGTTGAATGCCGATTTCGGCGGTAATGGCCGAACCCGCCCGGGCGGTGATCATGATCGCCGTAAGAACCGGCCCCAGTTCCCTGATCAGCGTAAGCGACACCAGTGTACCCAGGGCGCCCTCGGCCCCGAATTGCACGAGGGCGTGGTACGACTGGAGCCCCAGCACCATCCCTGTAAAAAGGCTGACCAGCGCAATAATCCCAAAAGATCGTGCTCCAATGTAGTAAATCTGCTGGACGATCTTGACGAATTGCTTGGGACGGAATATCCCCGCAAAGGCAAGAAATAAAAAGATCCCCGCTGCCCCGAGGTTATTCACCAGCCGGACGGTCCTCCGTCCCAGGGCGGCAAAAGGGACGGCCACAACTTTCGCGGCCGACGAGGGATCACTTCCGTTATCCGCTGTTTCCATGTTCCCGCTATTCACCATGCATTCGAACCTGTAAATTTCATTCTTTTAAGCCAATTGCAAAAGTCCTTCTTCGTCATTCCGGCGAAAGCCGGAATCCAGTCTTTTCAGTCCTTTCTGGGCCCCGGCTTTCGCCGGGGCGACGGATTAGTTTAGTTTTGCAATTGGCTCTTTTAAAAGACTAAAGGAGTGAATCCTGACAACTCATCCCATAGCGATTTAATAAAAAACGAACCCGACATTTTGTACCTTTCAAGAGAGCTACGGCTAACTCAAAGGAATTTGGCGCCAAAATCTTCAATGAATCATTAGCGGTTTCTATAAATGGTAGCTTAAGCAAAGTCAATCTTAAAAGAGTCCCCGTGCGAAAAGCTCCCGCACAAATGAGGCCACGAAATCAGGCTCTATTTTGACTTGAATTTGTTAGATTGAGCTCGAATGGCGTCAGAGTGTAAAATAAAATAACACATTTTAGCGTCGATCCGTCTGTTTGCGTTACAGAAGAAAGACTTGGACACATTCATAACAATCTAATATTAAATAGTAAAATCTGATTGTCGCCGAGTGACGGAATTAACCATAGAATATTATTAATAATAATTATCATCTTTAATATCGAACAATTAGAAATAGTGTTTATTTTTAATACAGAGCTATGTAAGCTTAATTAACAGTATCGAGACTATTTTTGAACGAGCCTCCCTGATGATACGTTTCTTAATTTTCTATCCTATTGTTTATACAGCGTAATTTTTCTTTTTTCCCCTGAATTTAATTTTTGGCACGTTTGTTGTTAGATAATAGGCAACGAG